>JASJDS010000068.1 GCA_030065055.1 Calothrix sp. MO_192.B10 | reverse complement strand
GTGTGGTCTTGGGGAGCCCGCAGCGGTCTTGTGGAGCCAGTCCGGTCTTGGGGTCTCCCCAAATGGAGGAACTGGCGTGGTTTCCCACGCTTGAGTGCAAATGGCGTGGTTTCCCCCATGAACAACTACCGAAAGGGTGAATCCTGCGGAGGAGCTGAGCGCAAAGCGTCCCGTGAGGGATACGCGAGCCCCGGCATAAGCAAACTGCCGTTCACCCTTCTAGGGTGCAGGTGCAAGATATGAGCCTACCAATCAATCATGTGTCGCATTGTTTTTTTTCAAATTGGTATAATATTGCACCAAAGAAGTGAGTCAAAGGAAGAAAAGGCAGAAAAAGCGCATTCTCTTGACCTCTCACGAATGTGTTCGTTGATTTTATATTTTGTTATATAGTTTTTTTTAACACCTATCTACTTCATTTTAAGTAATATCACTGATGGTAGATATATTTTAAAGCAGCCATCATAATGTTTATTGACTTCAAGATGTGATCTTTCTTTCTGCCCTCTCTAAATACCTTCGAGGTGCATAAATTACCTGAATAGTAACACATTCAAATGGAAAAACCCTTTAAGATTGCCATTTCAAACGGACTAACGGCATCTGCTATTCGAGTTCTGTCCCGAGAGAACTTGCCCAATGCTATGGGCAAACTAGAACTTTACAGTCCGCGTCCCGTCCTAGTAATTTTGGGTGGTGCAGGTAAGATGAGCGAGGCTGATTTAAGCCGTCTGCGCTCGTTATTTGTAAAGGTGCTGGCTCCGGTGGTTGAAGAATTAGGTGCGTCTGTTGTGGATGGCGGCACCGATTGTGGTGTGATGCAGATGATGGGTCAAGCTCGCGTGCAAACGGGAGCTACATTTCCCTTGATTGGTGTAACTCCAGTTGGAAAGGTAGCTATTCCCAATCAAATCCCCCCTGAAGAAGTTACAGCATTGGAGCCACATCACAGTCATTTTGTGCTGATTCCTGGTTCTAACTGGGGTGATGAATCGCCTTGGTTGGCTGATGTCGCAACTGTACTGGCAAACGGTGCGCCATCGGTTGCAGTGCTAGTTAACGGTGGGGAAATTTCCAAGAAGGATGTATCAGAGAACCTCAAAGCGAATCGACTGGTGCTTGCTGTTGCTGGGACTGGACGATTAGCTGATACACTGACAGTCGCACTGCGTGGGGAAGCTAGTGATGAGGGAGTGAGGGAGTTAGTTGCTTCTAGGCTGGTGCAAGCAATTGACCTGAAAGAGAATTTTGATAGTCTGAGTCAATTAATTAACGAGATGCTTTCTACTTAAAAGTTAACGCTCTTGGAACTTATCTAGGAAATAAAAGGAGTTGAATATGTCTTTAAAGGATAAAGCGAACAAGAAAACTGGACCCTATAAACTTCTGGCTCTTGATGGTGGTGGTATCCGGGGAATGATTAGCCTTGAGGTGTTAGCTGAAATTGAAGCTACTTTACGAAAAGCCTTGGGTGCTGACGAGAAGTTTGTCCTAGCCGATTACTTTGATTATGTTGCAGGTACAAGTACTGGTGCAATCATCGCAACTGCCATTTCCAAGGGTATGTCTGTAGCAGAAATTAAAAAGTTTTACCAGGACAGTGGCAAGAGCATGTTTGACAAAGCGTTCATCCTCACTCAAATTCGCCGTTATAAATACGGAGATGAAAACCTCTCGGCTGAACTCAAGAAGGCATTTGGAGAAGACACTACCTTTGGTAGTGAGGATCTGAAAACTTTGCTAATGCTGGTAATGCGTAATGCTACCAAAGACTCCCCTTGGCCCGTTTCCAATAACCCTTATGCCAAGTTCAACGACCCAGAAAGACCAGATTCTAACCTTAATCTTCCTCTTTGGCAGCTCGTCCGAGCCAGTACTGCTGCTCCAACCTTCTTTCCACCAGAGCAAGTTCAGTTAGGTGACCAGAAGTTTATCTTCGTCGATGGTGCTATAACTCCTTATAATAATCCAGCCTTTCAACTCTTCCTGATGGCTACTCTTGAACCCTACCAACTGAACTGGCCCACAGGTGAGGACAAAATGCTTTTGGTGTCGGTTGGGACTGGTACAACCCCTAACATCAATCCAGACCTTGATGCCTTCAAAATGCACAAACTTTACAATGCTGAGAAGATTCCCGCTGCACTGATGCTTTCTAGCCAGAAGGAACAGGATCTTCTGTGTCGTATCTTCGGTAAGTGTTTATCAGGGGATGCAATTAATAGCGAGGTCGGTGACCTGATAGGAACAAACGGACCTCTAGAATCAAAGCTTTTCACCTACTTGCGCTACGACGTTGAACTGACTCGTAAGGGATTGGATCAGTTAGGTGAATTGGAGGATATAAATGAAAAGCATGTCGAAAAAATGGATTCAGTGGAACATATGGACGAATTAAGGCGTATAGGAAAACAACTCGCCAAAAAAGTCAAACTGGAACACTTTAGTAATTTTTTGCAGTCAGCAGCTTCTTTGACTACTGTGGGTTAACCGCTGTTGAGGTGTTTTTGTAACCAGGGTTAAAGTCACTATAGACCAATGGCACGAAGATAAGCTTAAACCCTTACATTCACTCCTTTCTAGGCTTTACCTGGAAACGCATATATAACTCGTTTCCAGGCTCTGCCTGGAAACGCATATGTGGAGGCTCTGCCTCCCGTTAAGTCTGGAGGCAGAGCCTCCGTAAATGCATTACAAGGTAAAACCTTGTAACGAGGGAACAAGGGAAACGAGAGAATCAGAGTGAAAACCGCTATATAGACAAGGTAGCAAGCCTCTCTGCGTCGTTGCGAGTTTGAAGTATTATTGAATCAGATTTTTGTATAATTTTTTTGATTTGCTAAATTTAATTAAGTAAATATACTGTTAATTATTGTAGAAAGCTGGGCAACTTTGTCCAGGGTTTATGTAGGAGCTAGTAGTTAATGACAAAACTTTTTGATGCCTTTATCTCTTACGGACGACAGGATAGTAAAGCCTTTGCCACAAAACTTCAAGCTCGCTTGAATGAACAAGGGTTAAAAGTCTGGTTTGACTTCAATGACATCCCCCTAGGGGTAGATTTCCAGAATCAAATTGATGATGGTATCGAAAAGGCATGTCATTTCCTGTTTATCATTGCACCACATTCGGTAAATTCGCCCTATTGTGCCAAAGAAATTGAGTTAGCCATTAAGCATAATAAACGGATTATTCCTTTATTACATGTTGAGTCAATTAATCGAGGAACTTGGCAGCAGAGAAATCCGAAGGGGACGGATGAGGAGTGGTCAGCATACAAAGCTGAAGGTAAGCATGACCATTTTCAGAATATGCACCCGACCATTCGTAAAATTAATTGGGTGTATTTTCGAGAGGAAGTTGATGATTTTGAGCAGTCTTTGGCGGGATTAATTAAATTATTAAAGAGTCATGCTGATTATGTAGAACAGCATACCAAGTTGTTAATCAACGCTTTAGAATGGGAGAGAAATCAAAAGCAAACGAGGTACTTGTTAACTGGGGAAGAAAAACAGCAGGCTCAATCTTGGCTGAAAATACGCTTTAAAGATGAGCAACCCCCTTGTGTTCCTACGGATTTGCATTGCGAATACATCACCGAAAGTATCAAGAATGGCAATAACTTGATGACTGAGGTCTTTCTGTCCTATGCTGATGAGGATAGGGGGACAATGGAGGAAATTCGCCGCAGTTTGAGACGAGAGGGTATTACGGTTTGGACAAATACCACAGATATTCAAACTGGGGAAGAATTTGTAGAAGCCATTAACCGAGGAATTGAACAAGCGGATAATGTGGTTTATCTGCTTTCTCCTGACTCAGTAAACTCTACTTACTGTCAGCAAGAATTAGATTTAGCTGTGTCCCTGAATAAGCGGATTATTCCTATATTGGTACGAGAAACAGAGGAAATGCAGGTGCCGTCAGTGCTGCGGTATTTGCACTATATCGACCTTACGGACAATCTCAAGTCAGACGATTACCTGGTCGATGAAAGCCAATTATTGAAGATTTTATATGATGATGCAGCTTATTACAACGAGCATAAAATTCTGTTGACTAAAGCGCTAAAGTGGCAGCGGCAGCAAAATAATCCTAGCATTCTCCTGCGGGGGTATAACTTGCGGAGTGCCCAAACTTGGTTGGAGGTAGCGCAGAAAAGGACACAGCATCTACCCACCCCTTTACAGTCAGAATTCATTAATGAAAGTCACAGACAACCACCATTAGAGTCCCTAGATGTATTTATTTCCTATTCCCGCGCTGACTCGGACTTGGCAAGAAAGTTAAATGATAGCTTACAGATACAGGGGAAAAGGACTTGGTTTGACCAGGAAAGTATTGCCTCGGGGAGTGATTTTCAGCAGGAAATTAATCGAGGAATTAACGCCTGTGATAACTTTCTATTTATTCTCTCACCACGGTCGGTAAATTCGCCTTACTGTAAGGATGAGGTGGAGTATGCAGCTTCCTTGAATAAACGCTTTGTGACGGTGCTGCATCGGCAGGTAAATACGAATGATTTGCATCCGGAGTTAGCGAAGGTGCAGTGGATTGATTTTAATGGTCATGAAGGGGATTTTAATGCCAATTTTAATCAATTGGTGAGAACTCTTGATACTGACAGAGAACACGTCCGCAGTCATAGCAAATGGTCCCACCGGTCACTGGAGTGGGAGTACAAAGATAAAAGTAATGACTTGTTGTTGCGGGGTAGTGAATTTTTAATTGCTCAAAATTGGCTCCAGGAAACAGAGCAACAAAAGAAAAAACCTGCTGCAACTGCTTTGCATTATAGGTTTATTGAGGCGAGTCAAAACGCCATTGAACTGGCAGAGAAAGAAGAAAAACGCCGACAAACCGAAATGCTGCATTTACAGGAGGAGAAGAGAAAGGAAGCCGAAGCACGACTCGCAGAACAGAAAAAAAGTGCTAGACGACAAAAGTTATTTCTTGTTGCTACTAGTATAGGATTAGTAGTTGCTGTTGTCCTTGCTACTCTGGCTAAGAATGCTGAGGAAAAAGCCGAAAGAGCTCAGGAAGCTCAACTTAATTCAGTAAGTCGATTTTCATTGGAATTATCCCAGGAAAATCTCAAGTTTGATGCTCTACTTGAAGCTATTAGAGCAGGAAATCAAATACGAAAACTTGGAAAGGAGGCAAGTCCCGAAAATCGAAGTTTAATCTTAGCAGCTTTCCAGACCACAGTTTATGATAGAGATGGGTTCACAGAGCAAAATCGCTTTACAAAACATAAAGGTACAGTCTTTGATGTAGCTTGGAGTCCCGACGGCGAGAAAATTGCCACAGCGAGTGGAGATGGTACACTCAGACTTTGGAATCTTAATGGCAAGGAAATTAAAACCATACCAATAAGCAATAAGAATGAAGTCTATAGCGTTAGTTTTAGTCCTGATGGGAAAACTATTGCCTTTGCTAGTGATGACAACACTGTTAAAATATCGAGCTTGCAGGAAGAACAACCCAAAATTATTGGAAAGCATAATAATTTAGTCTGGAGCGTAGCTTGGAGTCCCGACGGGAAAACTATTGCCTCTGCGAGTGAGGACAATACTGTTAAACTTTGGGACAAGCAAGGAAAGCTTCTGCGAACCCTCACCGGTCATCAACAAGGGGTCAGGAGCGTCAGCTTCAGCCGTGATGGTAAGACAATTGCCACAGCAAGTGAAGATGGTACTATCAAACTTTGGAATGTCAATAATGGTCGGGAACTAACAACCATACGAGCGGACAAAAATAATCACAAATTTTATAGCGTCAGTTTTAGTCCTGACGGGAAAATAATTGCCTCTGGCAGTGGTAACGATGATAACAATGATAACAATGATAACAATACTGTTAGACTCTGGAACAAGCAAGGAAAGCTCCTTAAAGCACGCAAAGCTCATGATGCTTTAGTATGGAACGTAGCTTGGAGCCCCGACGGGAAAATAATTGCCTCTGCCAGTGATGACAATACTGTTAAACTCTGGGACAAGCAGGGAAAACTTCTCCAAACCCTCAAAGGTCATCACGGTTCAATTAAGAGTGTCAAATTCAGCCCTGACGGAAAGAAAATTGCCACTGCTAGCGAGGATAATACTGTTAAAATTTGGAGGTTATCAGATAATACACTTCAAAGGCTTAAGGGAGATAATGAAGCTCAATCCTGGAGCGTCGCTTGGAGTCCTGATGGAAAGACCATTGCTTCTGGGAGAGTGGATAATACCATCAAAATCTGGACTAAGGAAGGGAAATGGAAATTCATTCCAACTAAAATGGAACATGAGCAGGCAGTTTCTAGCGTTAGTTTTAGTCCTGATGGTAATACCATTGCTTCTGCTAGTAAAGACAATACTATCAAACTCTGGAACAAGCAGGGTAAAGAACTCAAAACCCTGGAGGGACATAAAAAACCAGTTTGGAGTATAGCTTGGAGTCCCGACGGAAATACTATTGCTTCTGGTAGTGGAGATAATACCATCAAACTCTGGAACAAGCAGGGTAAAGAACTCAAAAAGCTGGAGGGACATAAAGGTACAGTCTGGAATATAGCTTGGAGTCCCGACGGAAATACCATTGCCTCTGGTAGTGGAGATAATACCATCAAACTCTGGAACAAGCAGGGTAAGTTACTCAAAACCTTGGAGGGACATGATGCTTCAGTAGCGAGTGTAGCTTGGAGTCCCAAAGGAAATACCATTGCTTCCGCTAGTAATGATAATACTGTTAAACTATGGAGCAAGAAAGGCGAAAAACTCAAAACTCTCAAAGGGCATCACAATGATGTTTTAAGCGTCACTTTTAGCCCCGATGGCAAGAAAATTGCTTCTGCTAGTAAAGACAGTACCGTAAAACTTTGGAACATTGACGGTCAAGAACTCCAAACCCTGAACGGGCACAAAAAACGGGTGACTAGCGTTAGTTTTAGCTCTGATGGTAAGACTCTTGCCTCAGCTAGTGATGACAAAACGGTGATTCTATGGAATTTAGAAGATTTAACCTTACCCAAACTAATGCAGAATGCTTGTGCTATGATGGGGAGTTATCTGAAGTACAATGCCCCAGAAAGCGATCGCAACCTCTGTGACAAAATTGTCAATCTAAAATCCAAAATTGAATGACCGACCTTCGGTCGAGGGAATAGGGAACGGGCAACAGGCAACAGTTCAAAGGTTGTTGCCCTTGAGTTCCCTCGACCCACCAGTGGGTTCCAAGCCCCGTCATGAGTGGGACGATTGCGTTGGACGAGGTTTAAATCCTCTTCCAACGCCTGCACTGCCCTTGAGTTCCCTATTCCCTGTTCCCTTTAAAAAAATAGACTGGATACAAGCCCCTCGATTTATCGATGGGGTAATAATTCTAAATTCTTCATTCTAAATTCTAAATTCTCCTTGACCTAATTCCCAATAGTTCCAGTCAGGGGGGAAGAGGCGCTAGCATAACTCTTCATGGGCATTCTACCCGCTAAATACGCCATGCGACCGGCAACAGCCGCTAGATTCATGGCATAAGCCATTGCTGGCGGATTACTTGAAAGAGCGATCGCACTATTAATCAATAATGCATCTGCGCCCATTTCCATGGCCTGGGCGGCTTCGGAGGGGGAACCAATACCCGCATCTACCACCACTGGTATTTGGGCGTTTTCAATAATAATTTGAATGTTACTAGCTGTTTTTAACCCCTGTCCAGAACCGATGGGTGCAGCTAAGGGCATCACCGTAGCACAGCCGACTTCTTCTAACCGCTTGGCTAACATGGGATCGGCATTAATATAGGGCAATACTGCAAACCCTTCTTTAACTAGTTGCTCTGCGGCTTCTAAAGTCCCAATGGGGTCTGGGAGTAAATACTTAGCATCGGGTATCACTTCTAACTTGACAAAATTATTATCTTCCTGTCCCAGCAGTTTTGCCATTTCTCTTCCCAAACGGGCAACCCGAATCGCTTCCTCGGCAGTTTTACAACCAGCAGTGTTCGGCAGCATCCATATTTTCTGCCAATCCAAGGCTTCTGCTAACCCTTCATGTCCGGGAGCTTTGGTTTGTACCCTTCTGACGGCAACGGTGACAATTTGGCAACCACTGGCAACAATGCTATGTTGCATTGATTCGATGCTGTCATATTTCCCTGTCCCCGTCATTAACCGGGAGGTAAAGCTTTTACCGGCGATGGTGAGGGGTGTATCTTGGGTGGGGAGATGGGAGTTGTTGCTGGGAATAGTGAGGGGAAGATTAGGAGAATGGGCGAGCATGGGAGAATTTTTCGGTGATGGAGATTGGAAACGGGAGTAATGGAAATGTTCCAGTTGGGGATCGGACTTTTGCTGACAAATTAAGTCTGCGATTAAGCTAGCTGTAATCGGTGCTAAGAGAATACCATTGCGGTAATGTCCTGTAGCAAAGGTGAGGTTGTCACAGTGACTATTACCGAGGATGGGTAATTCATCGGGGGTACTGGGACGGAATCCCCACCAAAATTCTTCAATGGCGTATTCCTGTAATTGGGGATATAGGCGAGTTGCTTCTGTTAATAAGGTTTGGATACCACCTGGGGTGTTGTGGGGAGTAAAACCAACATCTTCGGTGGTAGCACCAATAATAATTCTGCGCTCCCGCCTTGGTACTATGTAAATATTTTCCCCAAATAACACTCTGGTTAAAGGCAATGTGGGGAGCAATTCCGGGACTCGGAGACTGAGCATTTGCCCTTTTTTCGGTTTTACGGGTAGGGGAAACAATTCATTAGACCAAGCTCCTGTAGCCATCACATAATGGTCTGCCTGGAGTAAACCCCCATTGGTTTGTATGCCTACCACTTGGCGTTGCTGTTGTAAAATTGCTTCTGCCTGGATGCCCTCTTTTAATTCGATCCCCAGGGATTGAACTGCTGTTAACAACACCTTGGCTAAGGCACGGTTATCTACCTGTCCATCTTCTGGATACCACCAACCACCAATAACTTCCTTACCCAATCCGGATTGATATTGATGTATGGTTTCCCTATCTAACCAGTAACTGGAAGAAGAAGAACAGGATTTCTCTTTGCTTTCATCTAGTTGATAAACCGGTGCGAGGATGCCACAAGACCAATAACCAGTGCTTAACCCCGTAATTTCCTCTAGTTTACCCGTCCATTCTGGGTATAAACTGCGCGATCGCCAGCATAATTGTTGCATAGCCGCAACTGATATCTGCTCCGCATCTGGTGCTAACATTCCCGCCGCCGCATGGGTAGCAGCAGCTTGAAAGTCCCGACTGATTACGGTGGGTGATGCTCCCCGCAATTTTAGTTCAATGGCGATCGCTAAACCGATAACACCGCCACCGATAATCACAACGTCACGAGTCATTAGTCAATTATTCACTGGTTAATAGTCACAACAGCAGACAGCAGTCAGGATTATTTCAAGTTTATTTTTATGCCCAACTATACCGTTCACCCTTAATAATACTTAGGTTTATTTTATACATTATCTATATATCTTCATCTAGGAAATAAAGTATAAACAATTCACTACAAACATAAGATATTTTACCATTTACAGTCACATTAATACAGTAATTTATCCCCCAGCATATAAACACTTATGGAGCCAGCAAAAGTATATCAGTACTTGTTAATTAATGAGTGGGTAGCTGTGGTGCCATCATCCTTTCAATTAGTTGAAAAGCAAAAATCACCTCCATTTACCTATTAGACATCTGGTGAAAATTAATTATACTTTACCCTGAACCCTTGTAGAGACGTAGCAATGCTACGTCTCTACGTCTTTTCCACCAGACTTCTATCGCATAATGATTACAGCCTGGTATATTAATTACATCTTGCATTGTTATTTAAATTTTATCACTTCATGTCGTACATCCGAAATTAGTTGGCTATCTATAACAGAGGTATATTTGAGGAATGAGAAAGATACGTAATATTCTCAGGGCAATCAGCCAAGAAGATGAGTTTTTACACCTAATTGAAAATGTAGAGGTGTTTGTTTCTAAGATACTTTCTATTGCTATGTTAATTGTAATTGCCGTAGCGATATTTGATTTAGGAGTATATTTAGTCAAGGAATTATTTACTACTGATTATGGTACAATCAACACCGTACTATTTAACGTATTTGGCCTATTTTTAAATATTTTAATTGCCCTAGAACTTCTGGAAAATATTACCGCCTATCTCCGCAAACACGTAGTTCAATTAGAATTAGTAATTGTTACTTCTCTGATTGCCGTTGCCCGAAAAATTATTATTCTTAATATAGATAAGGTAGAAGGTATAGAAATTATTGGTTTAGGAACTGTTGTATTAGCTCTATCCATCAGTTATTGGATTATTCGCACCAGTAATAAAAAAGATTAATTTCAATTTCTATCAGTTATATCATGTCTGGTTAAACACTTATCATTAAATGTAGCTTGGGTAGAACGAAGTGTAGACGCAACAGCGGTAAGCCACTGCCGAAAGGGTTTCCCGGCATAAAGCAACTGCCGTCAAGTGGCGCAACCCGAAGGGCTTGGAGCAGAGTAACCCAACACAATCAGCCTTTTGTTGGGTTTCGTTCCTCAACCCAACCTACAAATTACGATTTTATTATAAGTAATCATCCGGACTTGATATTATTTCTCTTAAGTCCAAAGCAGTCAATGGATTTACCAATTATTTATCACCCTGACTATGTAGTTCCTCTTCCTGAAGGCCATCGCTTTCCCATGGCTAAGTTTCAGCAATTATACGAGCTATTGTTAGCTGATGGTGTGGCACAAGCAGAACAATTTTATACCCCAGAACGTCCCACTGAAGAGTTAATAGAATTAATTCATGCCTCAGACTACGTACAAGCTTACTGCCAAGGAACCCTGGAAACCAAAGCACAAAGACGTATTGGATTGCCTTGGAGTCCTGCATTAGCAAATCGCACTTGTGTGGCGGTAGGTGGTACCATTCTGGCAGCACAATTAGCATTACAAAAGGGGATCGCTTGCAATACCGCTGGTGGAACCCATCACGCTTTTCCTAGTTATGGATCTGGATTTTGTATTTTCAACGATTTAGCGATCGCTTCTCGTACTTTACAAACACAGGGAATAGTCAACACAGTTCTCATTGTAGACCTAGATGTGCATCAGGGGGATGGTACTGCTTTTATTTTCCAAGAAGATGACAGTGTATTTACTTTTTCCATGCACTGTGGGGTGAATTTCCCCGGAACTAAACAGCAAAGCGATTTAGATGTACCTTTACCCGTAGGCATGGAAGATGATCAATATTTACAAACCCTGGCGAGTTATCTCCCAGATTTATTATCTCAGGTGAAGCCAGATTTAGTCCTATATGATGCTGGTGTTGACCCCCATATTGGCGATAAATTAGGAAAATTAGCTTTAACCGACACAGGTATTTATCGTCGAGAAATGCAGGTTTTAAGTACTTGTATCGCTGGGGGTTATCCCGTCGCCTGCGTGATTGGTGGCGGTTATGCTGATGATATGAAATCTTTAGTGTATCGTCATTCCCTACTACACCGTGCCGCTAATCAGGTTTATAGGCAATACCGATTGTAGGGGCACGGCACCTACAATATTCTTCATATAGGTTGTAAGCTGACTGATGCCGTGCCCACCTCAACCGATTGAATATTCCTCAGCAAAAACTATGGGTTTCAAAGTAAATGTGGTTTAAATATTGAAGGAAGAGGGAAGAGGGAAGAAGGTATAAAGAATTATCCCGTTTCTCAGTCGCGACGAATTAACTTTTTGAGGGCTTGACACAAATCCCTCAACATACTACAATGTATTACATGAAAATAAAACAACAAAAATCCAATGGTAATTTAAAATGTAACGTTATGTAAAACAGCAAGAGATGTTATCGGTAATGCTTTCTCTTTGCTTTGTACTTAACCTTGTCAGTAATCATTAGCTAAAATTAAACCACTTCTGTGCCCCAACAGTTTAGAGCTTACATACACAGTACGAGAGGAAAAGTACCGTTGCTCTAATGCAGCGGGCGTGAAGCGAGGAAGGCGCGAAGAACCTGGGAGGTTGGCTTAAAAGTAGCTATCCTTTAAAGAGTGTGTCGTAACTCACCAGCGGAGTTCCTTTCAAGTGAGGGACGCTTTTGCTCTGGCGACTTGCATGGAAGTGGTTTATATTATTGTACGCAAATTGATTATATTAATTGAGCAAGATAAAACCAAGGGTATAATAGTTAAGGATAGGTCAAATCATCACCAAGATTATCAATTATCAACCCTTGATCAACATATAAATCATAAATTATTATCAACCAATCTTTTTGAGCATTATTTTTTGTAGCGATCGCATATCAAAAATCAAGCCTATAATAGCAAGTCACTAGCAATTAAGTAAATAATTCTGACAGTATGGAATTTGATTATTTCAGCAGCAATGAGGATTCTACCACGAATAAAAATCGTCGCAACTTACTTGCTAGTGGTTGGCGATCTTTTCAGCGAGACTTTGACTTGGGTTTTTTCTGGCAAATTCTTTGTCATGATACCCAAGAATTAAATAAGAAAACGATAGATTTATTGAGTTATTACGCTGATGCTTTAGGCAGAACCAATTATTCTTGGTGGTCAAATATCCTCAATGTTGCCTCTGATTATACCCGTAGTGAATTTGAAAAATATTGGAATTATATTACCCCAGCACCTCTGACTCCAGATTACCGTTACCAGGACACTTTAAGTACAGAAACGCCGATTGTGCAGCTTGTAAGTCGCAATAGCATTCCCATTGATTACGTACTCAATCGGTTACAAGAAATTACTGTTTTAAGAGTCTTAGAAATTTTAGGTTGCCCTGACATAATTACTCAATATTATGCTGAAAGTGACTTTTATTATCCAGTAGATAAATTTGTTAATTGGGAACGTATAGACGTAATTAATACCGTTCTTGCTTACTGGTCTAAATATGATGTTTGGCTACAAATAACCCCTTACGAACGGGGAAGACGACAATATAGTTTAATGGCAATAGATTTGAAGCCTTTAATTAATAAAGCCACCTACGATTTAGCGATGATGCTGAGTGGTTATAAAAGTCGTGTCGGCAAGGTTCACAGTCAATTTCCCATCAATAGTTTTCCCAAGGATATTCAAGAATTTAGCGATACAGTCCAGCAGACAATCCTCAATCAAAAACAGTTAGCCGTTTTAGTACATGGAGAACCGGGTACGGGTAAAACTGCATGGACACAAGCAGTAGCCAAGGAAATTCTTGTACCTTTAGGTTTTGTGATTTTTATTTTAGATCATGATGCCATTACCAATTTTATCCCACCTACATATTTAGAAAACATTTGTCTGATCATTAACGAGGCTGATAATTTAGCCCAGGATCGTGCGAGTGAAGCGGCACAGAATAATAATAAAACCGAACACATTTTGAGTTTATTAGATGGGACTGTTTATCAAAGTGTGATTGATGATTCGGGGATTCAGATTCAGCAAAGATTGGTTGTACTAATGACTTGTAATACAACCGATAGATTAGATCCGGCAATGTTGCGTAAAGGAAGGGTTGATTTGATTTATGAGTTTAACCATAAATTTGTTTAATCTAGATTGAGCATTTGACATAGCGCTACGCGCAAGTAATTGTCCTATAAATATGAAAATTCATACTTATGTTAGACAAGGAAATATCGCCGGGGTAAAACAGGAAATTGCTCATGGTGTTGATGTTGATTGTTTAGATAAATATTCATCACAAACACCATTAATGTGTGCAGTAATTAGTCCTAATTGTAGTGTTGAAATGGTGCAATTACTGGTAGAGAATGGGGCTAATATCAATGCTGTGGGAGGTGAGTATAAAGATGATACTATACTTGGGTTAGCCGTGCGATCGGGTAATCTGGATAAAGTTAGATATCTTTTAGATGCTGGAGCCGATATTAATTACCGGAAACCTCATGGCTATGATGTCTTAATTGATGCCATGTTTGGTAGAGATATTTCCCAAGATGAAAATTTAATCCCAATGTTGTATCTCCTCATTTCTAGAGGTGCATCAGTAGATGGTGTTAGCAGTTATTGTGAATCTGCAATTCGTGTTGCTTCCAGAGCAGGAAGATTTGATGCTGTCAAGTTGTTATTAGCAGCAGGAGCTGATGCTAATCAGTTGCAATGGACAGAATTAATGTACTCAATTGCTTTTGGCAGTTTAGAGGAGATAAAAACACTACTGTCAGCAGGAGCCGACATCAATGTGTATGACTCCTGGGATAGAACTCCTTGGCTTTTAAGTCTCCAGGTGGGGGAAGTGGAGAAAGCAAAATTACTACTATCTTACGGAGCGAATCGCGATGACTGTGGACTTTGTGGCAAGACTCCACTGATGTATGCCATAGAAAATAATCATATTGAAGTTCTTCAATGGTTGATTGCAGAAGGATATGATGTTGAAGCGACTGATGAATTTGGTATTACTCCGTTAATGGTAGCCGCCGAGTGTGGTGCTACTGATTGTGTACGCATCCTTTTAGAAGCTGGTGCGAATCCTAGTAGGAGCGATAATAACTGTCATCAAAAAGCTATTTCTGAGGCGAGTAATTTAGAAATCGTGGGAATGCTGGTTGATGCAGGTGAGGATTTAAGTGATATTAGCGATGAAATGCGACAATTACTCACAAAAGTGGGTAATAGTGAGCTGCAAATATCCCCAGAACAATACTTAGCAGGAAGATATAGGCGATTTGGAAACAGCAATCCAGAAGTGATGGAAGTGGATTTCTGGAAAGCAATGGTTCGTAGTGGTGTTTCTGCTTATTTCGCAAGAGATACCTTCGATGATGCAGATAATTGGGATAAAGCAGTATGGTGTTATCAAAGATTTGGGAGAACAATTACTGAATTACCCGATGGAAGAATTATTGAAATTGCTGGCGAACATGAGGACTATTATGACCCAGATTTTTGTATTTATAACGATGTTGTAGTGTATCAAGCTGATGGTAGTTTTAAAATTTTGGGTTATCCCAAGGATATTTTCCCCCCGACTGACTTTCATTCAGCAACATTAGTGGGAGAATATATCTATATTATCGGCAGCCTCGGTTACAATGATGCAATAATCTACAATGAAACGCCTGTTTATCGACTAAATTATCAATCTTTCAAAATTGAAAAAGTAACAACTACTGGAGAAAAACCTGGATGGATTAGTAGACATAAAGCTCACTACTTAAAACCATCCACAATCTATATTACTGGTGGTAAGTTGTGTGTAATGGTTGATGATAAAGATGAATATATAGATAATTTGGGCGATTATACTTTAGACGTAACAACCTTGAATTGGAGTCGCGTTAATTGAGATGCGATCGCATTTTCACATCCTATCATAATTCATACCGGTAACGAAACCAAACCCAACGATATACTGGGTAAGCAACTGAATACCCTCACTCCTTCACTCCTTCCCTCCTTCCCTCCTCCCCTCCTTCCCCCCTTCCCCCGGTTCGGTAATTGGGGCTTTCTATCGCCTCCGTTGCAGTGATACTCTTTCTTTAGAATGTTTTAATTAAGCAAGTTTGCTTATAACAGGAGGATATACTCATGCCTTTATTGATGGAAGCAGGAGTGGCAACAGCAGGCTCTCATTTCCCTTTAGCTTTTACATTGGTATATGTAGTTGGTTTTATTGCTGCCGTTACCATTGGCTCAATTGCTTGGTACAATTCTAAGCGTCCCCCTGGTTGGGAGAACAAGGGTCGTCCCGATTTTGTTCCTCCTATTCAGGAAAAAGATAATCAATCATAACTACGAGTTAATATTTCGTTATTAGCTCATAATTAATTTTGCACTTCAACCCAACGACGATACATTTTTTGAATTTTTTTGAGAATACCGCTCAAAATTGGTTGGGTTGATTCTTTTTCAGTTGATAAGTCTTGCAATTTAGTGAGTAGCTTTGCCTCTTCAATTGCTACTTCCCCATCACTATAAATTAAACCACTGATGGCTTCAATCAGTTTTTGGTAATCTTCTGAACTAGGACTGTCCCCTAAATACTCACTCACCCAGAGATAACATTCTGCTGGTTGCACTGCACGCAATTCATATAGCCAAGGTTTGATATCTGGCTCACTGGCTACACCTTGCTCCTCAGCTATTTTACGTAAATATTGTCTTTCTTCTGGTTGAATTCTGCCGTCAATCCAAGCTGCTCCAATGAGAATTTTAATTAGGTCTTTTACACTAGTATTATTAACCATTTCTCCGTCCTTTTTTATACTTAATCTGTTATTTTTGAGGAATCTCTATTAATCGCAAACGATCAATCACTCATCTTACAATCAGATATCCGCTTGACTATTAATTGTTTGTTTTTCTTAAGCGCGCCATAAAAAAACCATCCATATTGTGTTGATGAGGCAATACTTTGAGCCAACCTTGGGGACTAGCATATGTAGCGAGGGGAGATTCCTTTACAGGATGCTCTATTTGCCAATGGGGATGGGATGCTAAAAAGCTGTTAATTACACTTTCATTTTCCATTGGATGTAGGGTACAGGTAGCATATACCATCACACCTCCTGGTTTGACAAAAGTTGCTGCATGGGTAATTAATTCCCGTTGCAGTAATGCTAGTTCTTCAACCTTAGCAGGTGTCTGTCTCCAGCGAGCATCTGCATGGCGGTGTAAAGTTCCCAATCCCGAACAAGGTACATCTAATAAGACGCGATCGCCTATACTATTAAACTGAGAAAAACTACGACCATCTCCTGGACAAATTTCGATGGAATTTAACCCCAGACGTTGGGCATTTTGTTGTAGTTTCCGTAACCGAGAAGGAGTGCGATCGCAAGCCCATATTTTTCCCCTATCCCCCATCAGTTCGGCAATATGAGTAGTTTTACCTCCCGGTGCGGCACAGACATCAATTATTACCTCCCCCGGTTGAGGATCGAGTAAATAACCTACCAATTGGGCACTACTATCTTGTACAGTCCACCAACCCTCTTTAAAACCAGGTAAGTTTTGAATATTACCAGGACTACTGATTAACCGCAAACCCTGGGGTAAGTTAGTCAAACGCTGACATTCCACACCCACAGCCTGCAACGCTAGTTCTACTTCTCCCAGGGAACTATTCAAGGGGTTAATACGTAAATCTATGGCTGGGGTTTTGTTCATCCATATACATAGCTGTTCCGTTGAGGCAAAACCCAGTTGTTCTAGCCAAACTTCAATAATCCAGTCAGGAAAGCTATGTAAGATTCCCAATTTCTCTACTGGATTCTCTGGTAATATTAATGGCTCTGTTGGCGAATCAACTAAGCGTATATACTGACGCAACAAACCATTCACAACCCCGGTTAATCCTGCAAAACCATTATCTCTAGCTAATTGCACCGTAGTATTGACAGCTGCTGCGGGGGGAATTTTCTGTTGATAGCGTAGTTGATATAACCCTAAATGCAGAATAGTACGTAGGTCTTTTGGTTGTTGGTGAGATTTCTTTTTCCCTAGGCGATCGATAATTGCATCTAAAGTACGTTGCCTTCTGGTGCTACCATATACTAACTCCGTTAATAAACGGCGATCGCGATCGTCCAAATTACCTTTTTGTAACGCCCTGTCAATGGCAATATCTGTATAAGCTCCCTTATGAACATCTCGTAGAGCAATAAAAGCTAATTGACGGGGAGAAAGCATTGCAAATAGGGAACGGGGAAGTAGTTAGGTTTATATTATCCTAAAGACGCAAGATATCGGAATTATAACCTAATCTTAATATTGATCAAAAAATCGCCGATTAGATGGCGATTTTTGAGGAAGTATGCCATTTTTTCCAAAATACCTGGAGCTTTGACACTCTTACCGCTAAAGCTGCGCTTGTAGCGGGAGGTTTTTACTAACCTAAGGAAAGGCTACCCTACAGGAACACCTTCGGTGAACGTCTACATCGGGTTTGTCTAGTCCCAAGTGAAATATTGGTATTGATCTAGGTACAGCGTATTGTTGGACAGCATTAACTATATGCTGTTATCTTTTCACCATTCTTTTCAAAGTGTGAGAATTCCTTTGTCGCCAAATAAAATGACTTTTCACACCCCATGCGTATCCTCTCATGAAGCTCAACGGTTATGACTTTAACTTTATTGATCCAGTTTTCTGCCGTATCAAACACAGACTTTTCGCCACCCTCAATATCCATTTTTAATATATCAATGCAGTCTATATTATACTTTTCGATCAGATCCATCATTGTGATACATTCAATTTGCTGCCCAGTTGATTCTACTGGTTTATCTGTGTTCACAATGGTATATCCCCAATGCCCTGTAAAACGGTTTTGAATAGTTTTGGTATCATTTGTTCCCCAAAGAGCTGCCTGAATAGGAATAATGTTTTGGAAACTTACAATATTCTTCAATAAAATATTGTAGTTTCCTTGTTCGGGTTCAACCGCAAGCACTGTAGCATTTGGATATTTTTGTGCAAAAAAGATAGCTGAGGTTCCAATATTGGCTCCAGCATCAATAATCATCTTTGGATCGGTAATGTGAATATTCTCATACTCTTTTTCAATCAAAGAGTTTATGGCAACAGTAAGGTCTGGTGTATTGGTGCGAATGTAAATCTCTTCATTTGCTATCGTTATTAATCTAAGCCTTTCCTTCTTGGAAATTTCTTGGAATATTAAGGAAAGTGCTTCTCTAGTTCCTAAAAATTGTGTATATCGCTGGAACTTATCCCAATTCCTGATCAATTTTCCATAAAGCATTCGCTATTCTCCTTATTCGCAACTATTTGTGATGGGAAAATTTTCTGGAAATCACACTAAGTAATGTACTAGAGTCAGGTTTACATAAATTTTACAATAGTTGTCGGATAAAGGAAAATTTTCGGCGTTGCTGATTTGAAATATGAATACGGGTGTAGAGATGTTGCATTACAACGTCACCGAACAAGGGTTTTGGAATCATGCAAAATAATTTTTATACATGGATTCAGCAACACCAAATTTTCATCTTGGTTTTTCGCAAATTTACTAGTATGAGAAAAACCAAGAATTGATAGAAAAATTTAAGTATCAATAGCTATCTATTTTGAACTCACAGGCTCTAGAAAGCTGTTCGGCAGTAAATGGCTCGAAGCTAATTAAAGGTAAATGTTGGGGGTTATTAATTATTTCCTGTGCCAACAAGAACCCAACAATAGTCCACATTTGGTCTTTCCTGGAATGCTTACCAATTAGTTTACCTTTTTTACCATCATAATACTCTGGCCATTCATCATCTTTAAGTCGTGCTTGGGCAATAGCGATCGCTCTTTGTGCTAGTTCAATCTTCTTAGTTTTTACAGAAGCACCGGCTAACATCCACAGTAACACGGGCCAGTTGCCACCATTATGATAAGACCAAGGAATATTCTTGGGGTCACAGCCCGTCATGTACCTATATTCCTCCTTCTCTAACGCTGGAAAGGTGATTTTCATTGGCATATCTCCCACCAAATCATCCCATCTTTCTTCAATCAAAGTCATAATGGCTTGGGACTGCTCTGCTGTAGCCAAATCAGTAATCACAGCCAGTAAGTTACCCAGAGAAAAGAAACGGCTATCCAATTGGGATGGTCCTACATTACCCGCTAGATAACCACCCCCTTTGGGCAACCATCTAGCTAACTCATAATGAGGCAGAGAATCAACATAAATATTGAACTGATTGATCGCATTTTTGCCATACTCTTCTCCTCTGTAGCGATAAATGGCATTCAAACGCCGAAAATCAATCCAATAATGATTACGAATATGAGCAATTAATACGGGTAAGCGATTATCAATAGCAGTTACCAGGTCTTCATTACCTTGACAAATCAACAATTCGCGGGATGCCCGTAATGCAGCATAAAATAGGGATTGAATCTCCAATGGATGACCGTAAATACCCAAACGACGGTCAATCATGCAGGAACCATCGGGAACCAAAAGGGTAGGATACATATCAAAGCGAGCTGCCAAACAAAGCTCTAAAATTAATCGAATACCCTGTTGGAAATCATCCCGATATGCCAGAGAATAATCCTTAGTTGCCACTACATAAGCACGCAATAAAATTATCCACCACAAAGAAGAATCCACTGGAGTTACTCTAGCGATCGCATGTTCGCCAAAATCTGCCTCTAAATATTCTTCCCCATTGGATACAACCTTAAAACTGGCAGGCATCAAACCTCTACCTGGTTTATAAGCATCCAATTGGTCTTCTTTTGGCTGTAACTTTAAAGTTTCTTCGAGAAAATTACGAACAATTTCCGTCCTTCCTTTAATTAAAAATAGCAGGGCGGAAGGTACAAAATCACGAATAAAGCACTGGTCATAATTAAGTGCATCAACAGTACTATCTAAAGCTGCTACCGTACCTACAGGATGTCCTTGGTAATAGATAATGGATTGTTCAATTTTTGACCAGGCTTCTTGTTCTAATTCTTGATATGTTGCCACTTTGTTTAGTTGCATTGCCAGAATAACTCCATTTTAATTCCTATCTTGTGGTAGACACAACTGAATATATTGTTATTTATATATTTCTTGAGGTATTTCATCGATTGTACAAATAGTAAATTCCGTGAAATAGCCAGGATAAATTTTCATTTTATGAAATATAAATAACTCATCAATTACCTCTCTAACTTGTAACTCATATTTTTTACTGTGTCAGCTTGTTCATCTAAATTTATGTTGTTCCACATTTTCGCCCTTACTCTTGGGAAAACTTGATATCTCAATCCGAACAGAGTTTATCTATCATTTTTATACTCAGTTATACTCAAGAATATACTAATCTTCTTGAGCTATAATGAGCAAAAATGCTATTTTATCTAGATAAATATAAAGATATTTTTAGACCACTAATTTGTGCTATTTAATATCTATAATTCATGCCTTAGCAAACAAAAATACATCTCAAGCACTGTTTGATTCTGACATGACATATCAACTTTATTTTGAGTATATGTACTTAATTTATATTTGTAATATAGGGAATATATATTTTCGTAAATAGCCCCTACATATAAGACCTCGTCCTTAAGGACGGGGTTTAAATAAATTATAACTATTTTTCACAAACAGCAATATTATTTTTATAATTCCTTGGTCAGAACCTCAACTGGGCTAAAGCCACCCCTCTCCTTAATAAGGAGAGGGGAAGGGGTGAGGTAAAATTTGTGTACTTCACTCAACTGAAAACTGCTATATAAGCTAAGTACGGGCTATGATAAATAATGATTGTTATCAGTAATATTTTATGCCGACAGATTTAATAAAGTGCTGATGAAATAATAATTTTAGAGAACCAAAGACTCAATAAAATGATACCAACAACAGCCAACTGAGATAAAGAATCTGGAATCTGGGAAATGTGCTTACATCCCGTGTATAGTGTCAGGATGAGATAAGTTATAGATAAAACAGAAAGTATCAAAATAATTTCAAAATTAATACCTCCCAGCATTGTACTTAATAACATCAAAAACCCAGGAGCTAATAGGGAGGAACCAGCAATAAAAATATCTCCTTCCGGACAACCAAAACCGCGAAAAATTTTTCTCACTGAGATGCTGGCGACTGCGAAACTGATAAATTGTGTTGCTCCTAAACCGAGAATTTGAGCAACATTAAAACGACTATACCCTAGAAAAAAAGAAAAATTTGATAAGGTTCGATGCACACTAAATAATAGACAAGTTATATAAAAAATTCCAAAGGTAATTCCTACTGCTAAAGCACGTTTTTTACCTAAACTTTGATAAAATATTGGTAGTCCTCCCACGGGGTTACTTACAAAAATTTTTAACCCTTCAAGAGCATCTTTGAGAGTATTTTGAATTTGAAAACCAGGCTCTGATGATTTTGCTGAGTTGCGATGATTACCTCGATAAGCCGTTGTAGGTGCAGCAGATTTTACATCCTTGGGTATTTTTGTAGATTCTGGTGCTTCAACATCTGCATCATCAGGAATATTTTCTGACACAGATTCCTGTGAATCTTCTGAATCTTCCACAAAGGTATCTAAGGTAAATTCTTCAGTCCATAAAGCCGAACTAGAACCAACTTGACTGCCATAAACCTTAACAGTTTTAATCACCTTTACACCCAAGTTAGACATACCTCTGTGGATGAATGGTAAAATATGCTCCTGAAGTGGTGGATCTAATGATTCTAAAAAAATCTGTAAACAAGTATCTTGTAAACTAGTCTTAACATTTATTCCCTTGGGACTGAGTTGTCGATTAATTAAAGATGCGATCGCTTTTGGATTTCCTTGTTTAGCAAGCTCGACTATATTCTGTTCTGATGGGTTCATAGCACACCTCACGGGAAAGATCAGTAGATGACTGGACTTATAATTCCCGTATCTGGATTGTGGCTAACGCCAGTTGAGTTATTATTCTATTTCCAGCAAATATTAATAATTCAGATGATAGTAACTACAACAACAGTAACTTACGCCTAACTGCTTCCATACACACAGCCACACGAGCACTAGTGGTACTATCTTCCCAACTATCAATATCCAGCTTTTCCTTCAATCGCTGGACATAATTTTGGGCAGTTCTTAAAGATACATGCATACGTTCGGCGATCGCGTGGTCTGTCAAGGAATATTGGCAAAGTAATTGCAGTGCTTCTAGTTCTTTTTCAGTCAACTCCATCTCTTGACGTAATTCCCTGGGAATACGCAATTCTCCTTTTAAAGCACTTTGAGCACCTTCCATAAAAGCCTTACGCAATTCCATCTTATTTACTACCACAAATCCCCCGTGGTGTTTGTTGATTAAATTTACCAAGTGTATAAGGAAACTAGAGTCACTGGTGTAAACTAGGATATTTAGATTGGGATACTGCTCAAAAATTTGTCTTAATAGGTCTATCCCTGGTTTAGCAGACTGTTCCCCAGTGATAGTGCCAAATTGAAGATCCACCACCACTAATTCTGGTATTTCCAACTTTAACCTTTCCAAACCCTGTTCCGGGGTTTCCACGCAAACACAATTAGCAGATGCTTCTACCTTTTGTAAAAAGCAGCAGTTGTTTTGAGCAACTTCTGGATGATCTTCAATGATGAGAAACAGAGGTTTATGGGAATGCATCAGGTTGTTGAGTACTCACTAATATCTCAGGAAATAATACAATTGTAAATTCCCATCTCACGCAAAAACTGGAGATATTAAAGATAGTTAGTAAAAATTAGGGACACCATTACCCAATCTTCACAGTACCGCAATACTTCTTCAACTTAATTCTTACACCATTTTGAAAAAAGAATACAACAGATAAGTAGGGGCACAGCATCAGTAAGATAATTTTATAAACCAAAAGATTTTGGATGCCGTGCCCTTACGAAGAATTAGCCCTACTAGTACTTGACCACATTAATTTTGCGGGGTGGACATCCAACCGCCAGGGACTCTAAGTCCCTGGCTAATAGCAAAAGTCCTATAAATAGGACTGATGCAATACCCCTCAGAACTAATGTGGTGGACTACTAGTACTCGACCACATTAATTTTGATGGGCAAACCAACTTCTAGACTTCTCCTCTCCTCCTCTGACTCTGCGCTCTCTGCGCCTCTGCGGTTTCTTCCTCTACCCCTCAGAACTAATGTGGTAGACCACTAGTGGTTCATCGCATTAGTTTTGTGAGTTGATCTTAAATCTGTATACTAGATATATTAAGGGTTTGAACGATATATAAACCCATCAGAATTAATGGGATAGACCACTAGTGGTCTGTCCCATTAATTTTGACGAGTCGCGGGTGGTTAGATCCCCGACTTCTGAATCAATATCCGCACATTGTAGCAATTCCTAGGATAGAAGTCGGGGATCTGTTAACTAGCCATCAGAACTTATGGGACAAAGTACTAGCAATTAAACAGGGTGTTGGCGATACCAGGCGATGGTATTTTTTAATCCTTCCCGGAAATCCACCTGTGCTGTGAAACCGAAAGCTTTTTTCGCCCTTTCAGTATCCAAACAACGACGGGGTTGTCCATTGGGTTTATCCGTTTGCCAGACAATTTCCCCTTCATACTCCATCAACTCGCCAATCAAATTGATTAAATCGCGAATGGAGATTTCATAGCCCGTACCTAAATTTACAGGTTCCGAGTCATTGTAAAACTGAGTACCCATAACAATTCCCCTAGCTCCATCCTCAGAATAGAGGAACTCGCGGGTAGGACTGCCATCACCCCACACAGGAATTTGCTTCTCACCCTTAACTTGTGCCTCATGTACCTTACGAATCAACGCTGGAATTACATGGGAACTTCTGGGGTCAAAATTATCTTCTGGTCCGTATAAATTTACCGGTAGCAGATAAATTCCATTAAAGTCATACTGCTGGCGGTAAGCTTGCAGTTGGACTAACAGAGCCTTCTTAGCTACTCCGTAGGGAGCATTGGTTTCCTCCGGATAACCATTCCACAGATCCTCTTCCTTAAAAGGCACTGGGGTAAATTTGGGATAAGCGCAAATAGTGCCTACACAGACAAACTTCTCCACTCCCGCCTCATAAGCAGCATGAATCAGCTGAGTCCCCATCATCAAATTGTCATAGTACAACTCAGCAGGCTTTTCCCGGTTCAGTCCAATACCCCCGACATGGGCAGCAAGGTGAATGATAATATCCTGTTGATCCACAGCCCGTTGGCAGTTTTCCCAGACCCTTAAATCGTAATCGCGGGAGCGGGGGACTGTAATTTTTTCCCTGGTGGCTCCAGCCTGACAAAGTTGCTCAATTACCTGCTTCCCTAAGAAACCAGCACCACCAGTAACGACAATCTTTTTATCCTTTAGTTCCAAACCTGCCATGATTATTCTCCTCAGTAATCTTGATTTAGAAATGTAGTGCTCCCAAATCTTGCCGAATCATGGCATTATCTTGGATAGTTTGTGCTATCTTCCCATTGGGAGAAGTTAAACCCAAAGCTTGGAGATCCGCTTCTACCATCAAGGCTACCAACTGCTCAAATGTGACTGAAGGTGTCCAACCTAACTTTTGACGTGCCTTAGTTGAATCGCCAATTAATAAATCTACTTCTGCTGGGCGCAGATAACGAGCATCAAACTCTATATAGTCTTCCCAATTCAGATTCACATAACTAAATGCTAGTTCTATGAATTCCCTTACCGAGTGGGTTTCACCAGTAGCAACCACATAATCGTCAGGTTGCTCTTGCTGTAACATCAGCCACATTGCCTTCACATAATCCTTGGCATAACCCCAGTCTCGCTTGGCATCCAAGTTACCCATGTAAATTTTCTTTTGTTGCCCAGCCACAATCCGCGCAACTGCTCTGGTAATTTTACGAGTGACAAAAGTTTCACCCCGTCGAGGTGATTCATGGTTGAAGAGAATGCCATTACAGGCAAAAAGATTGTAAGATTCTCGATAATTAATCGTTTGCCAGTGAGCATATACCTTGGCACAGGCGTAGGGACTGCGCGGATAAAAAGGGGTTGTCTCGCTTTGGGGTACTGCTTGGACTAAGCCATACATTTCTGAGGAACCAGCTTGGTAAAACCGGACCTGAATTCCTGTACGACGTTGGTAGTCACGGATTGCTTCCAATAAACGCAAAGTTCCCATGCCTACTGCATCTACTGTGTATTCTGGAGAATCAAAACTAACCCTGACATGGGATTGGGCACCCAGATTATAAATTTCTGTTGGCTGAACCTCTTCTAAAATGCGGCGCAGAGTAGTTCCATCTGTCAAGTCGCCGTAGTGGAGCAGTAATCGGACTCCTTCTTTGTGAGGATCTTCATAGACATGATCGATACGATCTGTATTGAAGGTGGAAGTCCGGCGTATAATTCCATGAACTTCATAACCTTGCTCCAATAAAAATTCACTCAGATACGAACCATCTTGACCCGTAATCCCAGTTATCAATGCTCGCTTTTGTTCGGTCATGTTTAATTATCCCTTGTAAAATAACTTAGAAGATATACTCAGCCTGATACACCCTAACAGCATAGTAATTAGCTCCCCAAGGAGGAATTAATCCATTAAAGGTTAACATATATACTTTTATATAAGTTTATGCACTTATATAAAATATTTTCATTAACCATAGGTAGAAGCCACAGATATCTCCGTAATGATCGTGGCTCCAGCGATCACGCACTCTTATACCATTTTGGATTTTAGATTTTCAATTTTGAGGATTGTTCTACATATTTATACCAGAACTTCAAATATATAATGACTGATTAAAACTGATACCAATTCTATGTAAAGTTGCGCCAAATAGATTTCGTAGAGACGTTGCAGTGCAACGTCTCTACAATCAATATAAATTGCATCTTCATACAGAAACGGTATGAGATGAAGAATTATGGCTTTGATATATAGGAGTTGCGATCGCCTCAATTTACCAATTCAGTATCAGTACTGACTCGATAATTCAGTTTTAATAAATACATATGCCAATAGTCAATGTCATAATGACTATTGGCTGTTTGTGCTTTAGTAAGCACCATTATCCTTAGGCATTACAACCACACCAATAGTTTTCAAAACAATGCACAAATCTAACCATAGAGTTCTGAATTTAACATAGTGTAAATCTATCATTACTCGGCGGGGGTAGGGGATATCATTGCGACCAGATACTTGCCATAATCCGGTGATTCCGGGACGGATTGTTAAAATTTGGTTGATGTGACAACCATACTTTGGTAGTTCTTCTGCCACTAAAGGTCGCGGTCCAACCACACTCATATCCCCTTTCAATACATTCCAAAATTGAGGAAATTCGTCTAGGCTGGTAATTCGCAAAAATCTCCCTACCCTAGTGATTCTGGGGTCATTTTTGAGTTTAAAACTATGCTCAAACTCTTGTTTTAAATGAGGAGATGTTTCCATAATTTGCACCAGAACTTCGTCGGCATTACTGACCATTGTGCGAAATTTGATGCAATTAAATGGTTTATAATTTTTTCCGACTCTTTCTTGGATATAAAAAATTGGACCTTCAGAACTGCAAGCAATCAGTAGAGCCAATATTAAATAAACTGGGGAAAACAGAATTAATACCAATAGGGAAAACACAATATCGAACAGTCGCTTAGCGAACTCTCCGTGCAAGCTCTGCAAAGACAAGCCTGGGAATTTAAATCTAGGTATCTTTTTTGGTTGACCGCGTTTGAAGAAAGTACGCGAAGGCGCGTAGCTTCTGCTAGAAGGCGATCGCTTACCGGAGAGGAGTGAGCTTGAGCTCTGGGCTGTCATCATACTCCTTAAAAATCCACACCACACATAGTCCCAATCTTAAAGCCAAAAGCAGGTGCTTCTGGGTGAAAATTTCTAAAATCTTTTAAAATAAAGTATTGTCACCTTTAACAGAGTGTTTTTCCTGGCTATGATATAAAAACTCCTGGTAACGCTGGGCAAAGACTTCTGTACTAAACTGAGTAGCGTGCGATCGCGCATATTCAGGGTCAAACTTTCCCTGACAAGCTTCAAAAGATTCTATCGCCTCAATTAAAGCTGTTTCTGATTGCTCCCGGAAAAATACGCCAGTGGCGGTATTCGGTTGGACTGAGCGAACATCACGCACCGTTTCCAGAGCACCACCAGCACCATAGGCAATTACTGGGGTACCACAGGCTTGGGCTTCTACTAATGCCATGCCAAAATCTTCGCAAGCTGCATATACAAACCCTTTGGCAGAAGTCATGTATTTGCGGACTACCTCATCAGGCTGCCAACCTAGCAGTTGTATATTAGATTTTGCAATCTGTCGAATTTTTGTCATTTCTGGACCTGTACCAATAATTACTAAAGGTTTTTGGATTTGGTTAAAAGCTCGAACAATTAAAGATACTTGCTTGTAACTTACTAACCGGGAAACAGTCAAATAAAAGTCTTCTTTTTTGGGAGAAAATGGTAAATTTTCTATATTAATGGGTGGATAAATAACAGTTGATTCTCTACGGTAGCAACGCCAAATCCGGCGTGCTGTGTGTTGTGAATTGGCAATGAAATAATCGACGCGATTAGCACTGATGACATCCCATTGTCGCAAACGATGTAGTAAATACCGAGTCACCCATCCCATCACCCCATTGCCCAATTTGCTTGAGCGTAAATAGTCAAAGGTCAAATCCCAAGCATACCGCATAGGACTGTGGCAATAACAAATATGTAGTTGTTGGGGAGTGGTTAATACCCCTTTAGCAACGGCGTGGGAAGAAGAAAGAATAATGTCATACTGACGCACATCTAATTGTTCAACAGCTAAAGGCAAAAAAGGTAAATATTTTTGTATACCATTGCGAGCATCGGGAAACATTTGTAGAAAGGTTGTACCTATCTGACGCTGATATAAATAGCTTTCTGGATTACTAGATTCAAAATCTATCAAGGCATACAAATCTGCATTTACTTGGTTCAGTATTTCCCTGACAACGAGTTCCGAACCACCTGTAGCTTGGGGTGTCAGCCACTCATGGATCAAAGCATATTTTAAAGGCACAGTTAACTTTAATCGGTAGAGAACAATTACAAAAATTCACAATAAATACAAATGTCTATATATTCAAATAAATTATTGTGATAATCAATTTTTCCTAACATTGAATTATATATAGTATCATAGGCTGATTATGGTATTCTATACGGCAAAGTTAGTGTAAAGGTTATCTTTACACATCTATTCTGCAAAACTAAATAATTTACCCACAAACTTCTATGGAAAATTCAACAAATTGGCAATAGAAGGCGACATCATAGAAAATAAGTCCCATAAATAATATTTGTTGTATTCTGAGACTCGATTCCCTAGAAATGGGTTCCATTAAGATCCCTGAGCTGATAACCTCAAAATTGGAATGTTCTTGTGATGAATCATAGGTGGCTATTCCTAGATCCTGCTCAGCTGAGGAGTGTCAATCGAAGTTATTACCTATAGGGATGGGGAATTTATGCGGATTTTGATTATGGGCGGTACTCGCTTCATTGGTGTCTATCTCACCCAAATGCTTTTAGAACAAGGGCATGAGGTAGTGCTATTCAATCGCGGTAATCGACCAGCACCAGTACCAACAGTAGGAACTATTATTGGCGATCGCACGGATGCAAGTCAACTGAAAGAAAAATTATCTACTGAAAATTTTGATATTATTTTTGACAATAACGGACGTAAGCTTACTGACACCCAACCTCTAGCAGAGATTTTTCAAAATCAGGTACAACAATTTATTTACATGAGTTCTGCGGGGGTATACTTAAAGTCAGACCAAATGCCCCATGTGGAGGGAGATGCCATCGATCCCAAAAGTCGTCATTTGGGTAAACATGAAACGGAAACTTACCTGATGCAAGGGGGATTACCCTTTACCTCCATTCGTCCCACTTATATTTATGGTCCGGGAAACTACAATGATTTAGAAGCCTGGTTTTTCGATCGCATTGTCCGCAATCGTCCCATACCCATCCCTGGTAATGGATTACATATTACCCAGCTAGGTCATGTCAAAGATTTAGCCAAAGCTATGTCTCAAGTTGTGGGTAATTCTAAGGCAGTAGGACAAGTTTATAATATTTCAGGCGATCGCTTTGTCACTTTTGATGGTTTAGCCCGTGCTTGCGCCGTGGCTGCGGGCAAATCCCCTGATGACATTAAAATAGTACATTACGACCCGAAAAAGTTTGATTTTGGCAAACGCAAAGCCTTTCCCTTGCGAATGCAGCATTTCTTCGCTGCGGTGAATAAAGCCATGAAAGATTTGGATTGGAAGCCAGACTACGATTTGATTTCTGGATTACAAGATTCTTTCCAGAATGATTATCTCGCTTCTGGGAGGGATAAGACTGATATCGACTTTTCTTTAGATGAAGAGATTATTAACAGTTGACAGTTGATGGTTGGTGGTTGACGGTTGACGGTTGACGGTTGACAGTTGGGATTACCGAAGAAGATAAATTTAATCCTCTCTCACTCCTTCCCTCCATCAACTAACAACTAACAACTAACAACTAACAACTATCACTCCCTACTTAACTGGCTTCAACCGCGTCACCTTGAGTTTAAATTTACCAACTCCGGTTTCACCAAAAGAGCGAACCCGGACAATGTAAGTACCGCTTTCGGTGATTCGGGTAAACAGCAGGGAATTACTAGTACCATCAGGACCATCATCATTTTCGGCAACGGTAGCACCATTGGGTCCAAGTAAGGTAATAATGCTGTCAAAACTCTCAGAAGATAAATCGATCGCCAGATTATCTCCTTTATTTAATTTCACCAAATAATCGCGGGCAAATCCACCTTGACCCGTGGGAATATCTTTTTCAGACAGGGAATCTGCAACTTGGTAGCTAGAGGGGATGGGAATGGGATTATATAACTTATTTACTTGAGCCAAAGTGGTGGTTGCACTAACTCCAATTGTCAACAATGACAAGGGAATGGTGCTGAACGATTTTAACCCAATGACAAAAGCCTTTCTGAACATTCCAAGAGCCTTCCCGCAAAATATGCCTAATCTGGTTAATTATAGTGTTTTTGGGCGAGTAATGCCCATCAAATCAATGTTTATCTACTTTTTGCAGCCGTGGCTACAGCAGCTAATCCATGTACTTTAATTCCACCTTTTTCCAGGATAGCGATCGCAGCTCTTGCAGTCGCACCTGTAGTATAAATATCATCCACTAATAATATGGGGGATTTTGGTAGACGACGGAAGTCCGAACCCAAGGTAAATGCATCTGTTAAATTTTGTTGTCTTTCGGTGGGAGACAAGTTAAATTGTGCTGTAGTTTGCTTGCTACGTTGCAAGGCATTAGGTCTTAATTGTAACCCAGTTACCAAGCAAAAGCTCTCTGCAATCAATTGTGCTTGGTTATATCCTCTTTGTTTTAATTTAGTTTTGTGCAGGGGAATAGGAACCACTATGGGTTGGGAATTATCCTCTGGTGGATGGGATAACCATGCTTGTCCTAAATATTGACCCAAAATTCGCCCAATTTCTGGGTGATTATCGTATTTTATGGCAGCGATCGCTCGTTTGAGCATACCACCATAACTTCCCCAAGCAAATACTGGTAATGGTTGTCTCCATAGAGCTTGAGGATTAGCAAGATGGCATTGTTGTAATTGTCTGCCACAATCTAAGCAAATTTCATTAGCTGTGGGACGCTGACAAAAGGGACAATTGGGTTGGAGAAAAAGATTGAGTAAATTTTTGAAAGGCTGAGTCCAAATTGGCATTGTTGACGGTTGACAGTTGACAGCTGATAGTTGACAGTTAGGAGTAAAATCACAACTGTTTAATATAAATGCGATCGCAACGAGTTGTTTCCACCCCTGTTGCTGGTTGATAACCTGCATTTTCATACAGCTTTACGGCTTCGGCTAATACAGAAGCGGTTTCAATCCAGATTTGCTGAAAACCACGGCAAGCGATCGCTATCTCTAGCTGTTGTAACAAATATTTCCCCAAACCTCTGCCCCTAATCTGGGGTAAAAAATACATTTTCCTAATTTCTACAGCCTTTTGACCCCGTTCAACAGGGTAATACGCCCCAGTACCCACCAACTTACCCTGGTGTTCAATTACCCAAAACTCACCACCCACACTTAAGTAACATTCTTCCACCTGTAACACATCCCTATCAGCACCCTCTGGTTCCCAACCCAAACCATATTCAGCCAAAACAGAGCGAATAACCTCAGCCGCAAAATTGCGATCGCTTGCTTGCCAATTGCGAATGATAAAATCTTGGTAATATTTTTTCATACTCTAGCTTGAAAATGGTTGTTAGTTGTTAGTTGTTAGTTGTTAGTTGATGGTTGACAGCTTAGGTGTAGGAGCCGCACTTGAGATATATTTTCATGCTTGGTTGTGAGATTTTCTCATGAGGGGCTAACTTGAAAATAGGCGCGGAGGCACGGAGTTTGTAGGGGCGCATTGCGTGCGCCCTTGAGAAGTTAGTCACAAAGCCTTTTCATCCTTGGTTGTGGGATTTTACCCTGGGGGACTAACTTGAAAATAGGCGCGGAGGCACGGAGTTTGTAGGGGCGCATTGCGTGCGCCCTTGAGAAGTTAGTCACAAAGCATTTGCATCCTTAGTTGTGGGATTTTACCCTGGGGGACTAACTAGAACCTGCTGAATAATACCAATTTCATTTAACTAGGCTACACTTGCAAAAAATAATACAGAATATGATTTTATTCTTGACGCATTATCTTAGGAAATTGGTATCACTAGAAAATATTGATTTATCAATGCTTTCAGGCGATTATCAAAGTCAAAAGTGCAAGAGAATAAGGGGTTGAGGTTTAAAAGGCTTGCATTGATAATTTTTGATAATTTTTTCTGGTAAAAAGAATAGGAAAAATTAGGACATGAAACTGTTCCCTATTTCCTACCCTCACCCAAAGACTTTTTCCGCAAACCCTAACTATGACGTGAATTCGACGAAATTTTGAAGCTAAAACCCTTATGAGTCAAAGATTTGTACAATTCAAGTGAGGAGTCACTTCCCGAATAGTTGAGAATAAAGTCAACAATTAACCTAAACTTAGTAAATCAGTGTGAGTTCGACGGAACTGACGTTAATTTTAACTCCGAACACCGAACACCGAACACCGAACTCAGGTTAACTATGAATTCTCGGTTCTGGGTGTAAATTTGCCAGCAATTCGCTTTCTACCACTGCCAACTCTCCCAAACGCTGCATAAATATATCCCGTTGAAAATAAGTATCAGCTAATACCCAGTAAACTCCATAATGCCGAGCTTCCGAAGCCATTAAACTACCATAAAATGTAGCGAGTTCCGGCTCCGGACAATGGATGGATAACAAACCCAAACGTTCGTGGCTGCGAGCTTCAATTAATCCATTCACAAGTAAAGAATCTAACAGTCTGTGTGGCTCCTGACGGCGAATCTGGGCTTTTAAACCCGCACCATAGGGAGGTGCATTCAAAGGACCCATAGGGATATTTCGCCGTTCTAACCATTCATTCACCTGCTCAAAGTGTTCCAGCTCTTCCCTAGCGATTTTAGTTAACTCCTTGATCATTTTGGTATGGGAAGGATAGCGAAACATTAAATTGAGAGCTACCCCAGCAGCTTTGCGTTCGCAGTGAGCATGATCGAGAAGAATAGTATCTAAGTTAGAAATCGCTTGTTGTACCCAAGCATCAGCTGTGGGTTCCTTGAGAGCATTAATAATTGGCAACTGATCAGAAGAGGACATTGATAATTATTATCCTTAATGATAATTACGTAGGTTGTAGCCAGAAATAATACAAGTTATTACTGTCTTAGACTAATAGTGTCTTATATTTTGCGAATGTGATATTCTAGAAAAGTGGAGAATAAAAAACACAAAAATTAATATGTAGCTCATTCCTCACACATGATAAGTATGGCTAAGGTCAACTTATAATACAGGAATCTACAAATACCCTACCTTCTCCACAGATGATAATCGGAAATTGAGTTAGTATCTCAGGAGCGGTCAGTTTAATGGACTATATTGAAAAGGTACTAGAAAAGCTGAAAGAGTTGGCACGCAAGCTAGTTGAGTCCCTTTTAGGACCAGAAACTGAGCCGGAACCGGAATTAATTCCGATTCCTGTAAATGATAGATCCCGTCGGCGTTGAAAAGAACTAGGTGGAGAATTTACAGTCCAGTGTCTTGAGTATTCTAGTACTACATGGACCTAATTTGAACTTATTGGGTCAGCGAGAGCCAGGAATTTATGGTTCCCTGACTTTAAATGCTATTAATGATTTACTAGCAGCAACTGCCGAAAACTTAGGTGTAGAAGTTGTGACTTTGCAATCAAACCATGAGGGGGTGTTAGTTGATGCCATTCATGGGGCTGTAGGGAAACATCAAGGTGTTTTAATTAACGCTGGAGCCTATACCCATACTAGTGTAGCCTTAAGAGATGCGATCGCGGCGGTGAACTTGCCTGCTGTAGAGGTGCATTTGAGTAACATTTACCGTCGGGAAGAGTTTCGCCATCATTCATATCTGGCAGCAGTTGTGGTGGGGCAAATAAGTGGTTTTGGAGCGCGAAGTTATTTACTAGGTTTGCAGGCATTGGTGCATCACTTGCAAGCAGCTAGTAGTCCAGAGTTAAAATAATTTTGTCATACTCGCCCAAAATTAAGAAGCAGCTACAGAACCTATGCGCCACTCTTTAGCCAGTCATTTCAGGGGTACTTTTGTTGGCATATGCTTGGGAGAAACTATTGCTGTTGACACTGAAGAGAAGCAAAAAAGCGAACTTTCACATTGCCAGCTGATTATTCTGGCGGCGATGAATTTGATAGAACAAGGTAGATTCGATTTAAATCATTGGCAAAGTCTGCCACAACAGCATTTTTCCCACCTGGATACAAATTTTAATCACTCATACAAAGTGATTCTAGCTACCTTACCAGTAGCTTTATTTTTTCATGATAATTTTACCAAGTTACGGCACAACTTGCTTAATTTACTACAAGTATGGCAAGTGGAAGGAGTTTGGCGAGATATAACCTTAGCATTTGCCTATGCCATCGCCCAATCAATGTCAGAAAAGCTACATTCAAATACCCTCAACTCACAAATAATTGATTTTATTGGTGAAACTTCAACCGTACTTCCACAAAAATTATTAAAACTTAATTATTTGTTAGAACAGCAGGCTGGATTAGCCAGAGCAAAAACAGAATTAGGTGGAGTAGAGTCGCCCAGCAGTATGATGGCAATGGCATTTTACTGCTATTTGAGTACCATAGAAGACTTTCGTCTGACAATTCTACGTTCGGTGCAAATTAGTAGTAATTTACAGTCCATTCCGCTCCTTGTGGCCTGCCTCTCAGGAGCTTATAACAGTACAGTAGGTATACCCGTGAGTTGGCAAGCCCGGTTGTCATCTCCACGGCTGCCACAACGGCAACGAAGTGAATTTTTACAAATGTTAAAATTAGCAGATGCCTTGCTGGCAGATTGGTCGGGATTGTATGAGTTAAACTCAGATAAAACCGATATGACTCAAGGAGGATTAGCTACAGATCAAAATTTAGTCAGCTTACAAGCAATCGCAGCCCCTAATGTTATCCGCTGATACAATCTTCTAATTTTCTCCCTATGCCATTTACCTGTTTATAGATATTGGCAATTAGCAATTGCTGCACCAGCTGATGTCATGACAGCGATAATTCCACACAACTTGCTACTTACAGATTTATGGAGGAAGATTAGTAATGATAGAGCCGGACACCTACACACAACAGTATCTGGTTGAATAGTAAAGTCAGTGAAAACCAAGAGTCCTATTAATTTGAGTTTAGGCTCAATCAAATTACATTACCCTGTTGTATTTACATTATCCGTAGTATGTCTTACAGGGGCAATGGGTCATAAGTTATACAACCAGCCCAAGCTAAAGGCAGGAACTATCGCGCCACAAACGATTATCGCGCCCAAAGCTGGTGAAATTGAAAACAAGGAACAAACCGAGAAAAACCGGCAAGCAGCCAGTCAAAGCTCCGTAGCAATGTTAATGGTCGATACTTCCGCAAACCAACAAATCGACCAAAACTTACAGCAGCTGTTGAGTCAGCTCAATAACGTTCGTACTACAGCAGGTTCGTTCCCGTTTGTGGATGTTTCCATCTTATCCCTTGGATCACAACGTTACTTGCGTTCCTCTAATGATAGGGACTGGGAAGCATTACAAATAGCTGTAGAGCATTACAGAAAGCAAAAATCAGGACGTTTGACTGGAAAACCCTCAGGAATTAATCGGGTGCAGGGAACTCCACCCAATAGCCGTATCTCCAATGATGATTCAACTGAATTTGATCGAGCAGTAGGAGAAATAGCAGCCCATCGCCTGAATACCTCTGCCCAAAATCTATCTTCGTTAATTTCAGAAATATTAGCAGCGCGTCAAGCCTACGCTCAAGCTGTGACACAGCTTTTACAGATAGTCGAACAACAGAAACAGCCAATCTTTGCCCAAACCAATATTTTGGATATATCCGATGATGATTGGACAAAGACACAAATGGGAATCCAAGACATTGCCCAAAGAATACTATCCCAGGGTATTTCACCAGGATTGCCAGAAAATATATTACCAGATGCAGTTAGGCTAAATGTCCAGGCTTCCATACCGAAAGATGGCGAACAAGTCGCAACTATTATTTTATTAAAAGTACTCCAACCCAACCTGCGGAAAGACGAAGCCAAAACCAAAGTGCAAGCCCAACAAGCTGCCGCTGAGGTTCCACCCGTAATGGTGTCTGTGAAAAAAGGAGATATAATCGTTCATAAGGGAGCAACCATTACTCCGTGGCAATTTACAGTCCTAGAATACTATCGCCTCAGTCGTCGAGGAATTAACTGGTGGGGGTTGACATATTTGACATGTGCTGTAGTTGCAGGTATCGGTGTTTTTATCCTGGTGCAGCGACGTACCAAGCTGCGGTTGCGACAAAGAGATTGCTTATTATTTTTGTTGTTAACCTTAAGCATACCCTTAGTATTGACATTCAACATTGATTATGCAGGTTGGAGTAGCATTGGTTTATTGCTAGGGAGTTTTTACGGTGCGACCTTAGGGGTAACGGTGATTGGATTATTGTTACTAGTATTACCCATTGGTTTAGAAGTTAGTCAGATAGCCGCGATCGCTGGTGCAGCTGGGGGTATATTAGGTAGTTGTGTGGCAAAAAGGCTGCATTCACGGGAAGAATTGGCATTATTAGGAATTGCGATCGCTCTTACCCAAGGTGGAGTACATTTAATTATTAAACTTGCTCTGGGAGGTTTAGTCTTTGGTACAGCTTCCTATTTAGTACTTCAAGAAGCGGTATTTTTTGGTGTATCTGGTTTAATTTGGAGTATTGTCGCTTTGGGGGTAAGTCCTTACCTAGAAAAAATCTTTGATTTAGTCACCCCAATTAGGTTAGCAGAGTTATCCAATCCCAACCGTTCCTTGTTACAGCAACTAGCCACAAAAACACCAGGGACATTTCAACATACCCTATTTGTAGCTACCTTAGCCGAAGCTGCTGCCAAAAAATTAGGATGTAATGTGGAATTAGTCAGGGCAGGTACCTTATATCATGATATTGGTAAAATGCATGACCCCCAAGCCTTTATTGAAAATCAAATGGGGGGACCAAACAAACATGATACAGAAATTCAAGACCCTTGGAAGAGTGCAGAAATTATTAGAAAGCACGTCACTGAAGGGTTAGTAATGGCGCGTAAACATAGTTTACCTACAGCAATCCAGGCTTTTATCCCCGAACATCAGGGTACCATGCAAATTGCTTACTTTTATCATCAAGCCCAACAAATAGCCAAGGAAGACCCTACTTGTACAGTGGATGACAGTGACTTTCGTTACTATGGACCAATTCCCCAATCTAGGGAAACGGGTATTGTTATGTTAGCAGACTCCTGTGAGGCCGCATTGCGATCGCTTAAAGATGCGACCCCAGAAAAAGCCTTGGCAATGGTAAACAATATTCTCCGCGCTCGATGGCAAGATGAACAATTGGTAGAATCCGGACTCAAACGGGAAGAAATTACAGAAATTGCCCAAATTTTTGTCCAAGTTTGGCAGCAGTTCCATCACAAACGGATTGCTTATCCCAAATTAAAAGCTAGCGCTCGTCGGGGAGAGTGAGGAGGAGTGAGGGAGTGAGGGAGTGAAGGAGTGAAGGAGTGAGGGAGTGAGGGAGTGAGGGAGTGAGGGAGTGAAGGAGTGAAGGAGATAGTTGGGTTTTTAGCTTCTAATTTATTTCAACATAGCAAAAGCCTGCATGGGCAGGCTCAACAATAGTAAGCATGAAATTAACCAGCCAAGGTTATACCAATCTGACATATAAACCATCCGTCGGTAAAAATGACTGTGATGATGGAAAGCCGAAAAACTTATCCAGTAAGAATTTTACAATCCAAAATCTAAAATCTAAAATCTAAAATGGTATTATTTAACTTTCTGCTTAATAAAGGTAACAACCTGAGCTAACTGCTTCTTCAGACCATCAATTTCTGCTTGCATCTTAGTAATTTTTGCATTTAGTGCCTCGATTTCTGCTGCTGAACTTGCCTCAGAAGCAGCGTTCACCGGTGCTGATGTTTCTTTGGTAGCACTTGCCGTGGGAGAATTCTCTTCACGGGGTAGCTTTGCCTTTGCCATAGCTGACTTAATGGCAACAATCAACTGTTTTTGATCGAAAGGCTTGCCGAGAAATTCAAAATACTTAAAGGGTTCTGTAATTTTTTCAACTACCTCTTCTTTGCGACCAGACATAATCACCAGAGGAATTTTTCTTAATTCCGGTTGTGCCTGAATCTCTTGAAAAACTTCCCAGCCATTCATTTTTGGTAATAGAAAGTCTAACATGATTAGACTCAGTTTTTCTTTACGGATTAAATTTAATCCTTCGAGTCCATCTTTAGCTTCCAGTACCTGAAAATTACCTGGAGGTAACATTTCTCGTACTTTCACCCTGACAACTGTAGTGTCATCAATAACTAGGATTTTGTTACTTGCCACGACTGCTTGCTCTAACAGAAACTTTTGTTTTAGAAGGCGTTTTCACCAATTTCATTGGAGAATGTTCCCACTATATCCAAAATCTCCTGGAATTGGGGGATAGTATATTCTGGGATAATTGAAGACTATACAAGTATTTTGTGCAACTCATCCTGTGAATAATACTGGTATATGGAACTGAACAATAAAAGTAGGGGTGTGGAAAATTTACCCATGAATTGCGTAAGCTACATGAAATAACTTCTGTCTTTTCACCCTTTATAACCAAACAGTAAACTCTACGAGAAGCCACTGCGCGTCTATGGTATCAAGCTCCCAAATTCTATTTGTGGAGGTGGAAACATTTTTCCCTACTGTGTCCTCCCTAGTCGCTCTACTTGGGGAGTGGCTTACCGTCCACTGCAACTTCTCACTGATAACTGATAACTGATAACTGATAACTGATCACTGAAATGACTTCGAGCAAACAAACCCAATTGAGATCCCAAATCGCTGCCATGCCCTCATGGTTACGTCGTCCCATTGGCAAAGCTAGCGAGCTTTCCACGGTACAACGCATTATTAAACAGCGGCAAATTCACACGATTTGTGAAGAGGGGCGGTGTCCTAACCGGGGAGAGTGTTATTCCCAAAAAACGGCTACATTCCTACTCATGGGACCTACCTGTACCCGTTCTTGTGCTTTTTGTCAAGTAGACAAAGGTCACGCCCCCATGCCCATTGACTTAGAAGAGCCACAGAAAGTGGCGGAGGCAGTAAAAATTTTAGGATTGCGTTATGTAGTTCTGACTTCTGTAGCTCGTGACGATTTACCAGATCAAGGTGCCGGTCATTTTGTCAAGACTATGGAGGTAATTCGCCAATTGAACCCCCTAACTCAAATTGAAGTGCTAACACCGGATTTTTGGGGTGGTGCTGGTGCGGGCGAACAAGGACAACGGCAACGGATTCAGCAAATTGTAAAAGCGAAGCCCGCTTGTTACAACCATAACATTGAAACTGTACGTCGCTTAACCCCACCAGTGCGTCGGGGAGCCAAATACGATCGCTCTTTATGGGTGTTGCAAGTAGTGAAAGAAATTGACCCCTCCATCCCCACTAAATCTGGTTTGATGTTGGGACATGGTGAAACCGTGGAGGAAGTCGTAGAAGCACTGACAGATTTAATCAAAGTAAAATGCGATCGCATCACCATTGGTCAGTATATGCGTCCCTCCTTAGAACATTTACCAGTACAAAAGTATTGGACTCCAGAGGAATTTGAGGAACTAGGTGCGATCGCCAAAAAAATGGGATTTTCCCATGTCCGTTCCGGTCCCTTGGTTCGTAGTTCTTACCACGCAGGGGAAGAGGAGTGAGGGTTGTTAGTTGTTAGTTGTTAGTTGCTAGTTGTTAGTTGGTGGTTGTTGGAAGGAAAGAACAACTGTCAACTTTCCTAAATCGTGCCCTTAAATAATCCTTTGGGACGGATTAACAGCACGGCAATCATAATTACCAAAGCTACAGCTTGTTTGTATTGGGAACCAAGCCAGGGAGTACTAACTTCCTGGACAATACCAATGATAAAAGCACCAGCGATCGCACCGTAAGGATTGCCAATTCCGCCCAAAATTACTGATGCAAATAATGGTAAAATTAAAAACCAACCCATATTAGGTCTAACTGCGGTAATTAAGCCGTACATACTACCACTCAATGATGTAATACTACCAGCAATTACCCATGTCCAAATCACAACTTGGTCAACATTAATACCTGATACCCTAGCTAAGTCCAAATCATCAGCCACTGCACGCATTGCCTTACCAATCTTGGTATTTTGCAGTAGGTAATGTAGTGCTAAAATCGCCACCACAGCCAATGCCAGGACTACTAATTGATTTTGGGGCACATTTAAACCAAATATTTTTAAAGCAGGAGTGATAGGCAAATCATAGTTTTTGTTACTACCACCCCAAATAAAAATAATGCCGTTCCGCAAAAATAAAGCTAGTCCAATGGAGATGATAATAAAAGTGGTGGAAGTAGCGCGAATAGAGCGCATCCTAGACCAGAGTAATTTTTCTGATAAAAGCATTGCAGCCACCGTTCCTAGTGCTGCTATTAACATTGACAGCCAAATATTTACTCCTAGTGAATTAACTAAAAAAGTGAAATACGCACCCAAAGTCAGAAAATCACCGTGGGCAAAGTTAGACAACCGTAAAATGCCATAGGTTAAGGTGAGTCCAACAGCAGCTAGAGCAATAATGCTTCCCACAGCTATGCCATTGATTATTAATTGAACAAATTGTGCATCCATATTGTGAAAATATTTACCTGAAGTTCTTATAATCTGATGTGTTATTTGCTGGTAATTACTGGCTAAACCTGGTAATTGAGCGCAATAACTTCTTGCTTCATCGGGAGCATGGGAGCAGTTATCCCTCAGCAAGCTTAAACGCTACATCCTAACGCCTTTAGGTATCCCAGTGGAGGAGTGTAGACGCGGTAGCGGCTTGGAGCAGAGTAGGGGGGAAGGAGTTTGGGGAGACAAGGGGACAAGGAGACAAGGGGACAAATTTTTCTTTATTACTTATTACTTATTACTTCATCACCCCATCACCCCATCACCCCATCACCTCATCACTCCCTCACTCCCTCACTCCCTCACTCCTCTTCCCAAGATTGTGATTTCATACACTCCTTTTTGCTGTCCCCGTCACATTCGATGGGGCTAATTTTGGTTTATAAATAATAAAGGAAATGTGAGCTAATATACATAAAATCTGACTTTCATTTCGTTTACAGCCATAATAGTTATGTTTGTTTGGCGGTCTAGTTGACCATGCAGCAGTATTCAAGCTTACCAGAACGTAACCCCCAGGTAGATGAAGTGCCAAATCTTTTGGCGACAATTCAGCAACTTCGTGCTGAGTTGTGGTTAGAACGTAGCTTGAAACAGTTGCAAAATTGCTTGAGCGATCGCTTTGCCTCTACTTTGTTACCTCAGAAAGAAGTCATAATCTCAGAAGCAGAAATTTTTCAAACATTCCTAGATGAACTCCAAGTTGCTCTGAGCGCAAGTGAATTAGTGACTTTTACCAGAAGTTGCTTGGCGATCGCACTTTTACAACCAAAAACAGCTGTAGCCACAATTGCCTACCTTTCCAACTCCTCAGAAGAGGATTTACAAGATCCTTGGGTAGGACAAATTATTGTTGAGCAGAGAAAGCTATCTTTAAAGCTATCCGCAGAAATCAAACTTCAGGACTTAGAAAATTTAGAACAGCAAGTACCCCAAAAAGCTTGGCGTTTACCAGATAGCTCTTTCCCCTTTACAGCTTGGCTAATAGTTGACACGGAAATGCTATTACCTGGAGAAGAAGCACAGGTTGATTTAGCAACTCAACTAATACCCCGACTAATAAAAGATGCGGTTCAACAATGTGCCCAAGCTTTAGAGCAACTGACACAAATACAATCTTTACAGCAGTCGTGTCAGCATTTAGAGAAGTTTAATCAAGAACTAGAGCGTACCAATCAACTCAAAAACCAATTTTTGGCAAATACTAGCCATGAAATTCGTACTCCCTTAAGTTCCATTCTCGGTTTTACCCAACTGCTATTAGCCAAAGGTTACGATCCCACCCAGGAGAGACATCAAGAATATTTAAATATCATCCTCTCCAGTGGCAAACATTTATTGGCATTAATCAACGATATTTTAGATTTATCCAAAATTGAAGCCGATCAACTAGAGGTACAGTGGGAAAAAGTAAATGTACCAGAGTTGTGTGGTAATGTTTTGGCACTAGTCAAGGAAAAAGCTAGCAACAAGGGTTTGAAACTGCGACAAGAGATAGACGATAACGTCACAACCCTAGTTGCAGATCCTTTAAGACTGAAACAGATGCTGTTGAATCTATTGTTTAATGCCCTCAAGTTTACCAGTAGTGGAAGTGTTGGCTTAAAGGTGCAGCTCAATGGTTCATTCATGAATTTTACTGTCTGGGACACCGGTACGGGTATTCCCAAAGAACTACAAAGCCAACTTTTTCAACCCTATTGCCAAATTGCTAATGCTGTAGCTAATCGTGGAGAAGGTACTGGCTTAGGTTTAGTTGTCACCAAGCAACTAGCTGAAATTCATGGTGGTTGGATAGAAGTGGAATCGGACGTAGATAGAGGTTCTCAATTTACCATCGCACTACCCTTAATTCCAGCTGCTGCATTGGAGCAACTCCCGGAATTAACCAGTCAGGAGGAAACAGAACAAGACAAGCAAGCGATCGATGGTTCTGTTTTTTTATCTCCTGCTTCTGCCGATATTTTGTTGCTAGAGGATGATTTACCAAATGCCCAGATGATACAAACTTATCTAGAAAACGATGGGTATCGGGTAACTTTAGTCAAGAGTGCAGCAGAAGTTTGGCAAGTTCTCACACAAATTAGGCCAGCTGTCATTTTAATGGATATCCAATTACCAGACAGCAATGGCTTGGAACTAGTGCAGCAATTGCGACAACATCAGCAGTATCGAGAGATTCCCCTGATTGCTCAAACCGCAATGGCAATGAAAGGCGATCGCGAAACTTGTTTGAGTGCAGGGGTCAATGAATATATTTCTAAGCCAATTGATTTATCCCTATTAGCAAAGATGATTGCCAAATATAGCATTCCAGAAAAGAAGTAAATCTTTCCCTATCAAAGCATAGAGAATTCTCATAGCTGATTTTGAGTCAAATGCACTCTACATAGGGTCTGCTGAATAGCTTTAAAACTCTTATGTTTTAATCTTTTCAGGCTTTCATTGCAGAAAAAAGTGCAAGAGAATAGGGGTATGAGGCTTAAAAACTTTACATTTATAATTTTTTCTGGTAAAAAAATATAAAAGATAGGGCATAAAACTGTTAAGAGTTCAGTGTTAAGGTTTTCCTAACCTCACCCAAAGCCTTGTACAGCTAACCCTGCGCTAAACAAACAGCAAGCCCTACATAAAGGAAGATTGAGACAGATTATCTGCTCGGCTTGCTTTTTTTTCTGCCCAAAATTCATAAAATAGTACTTAAATACTAAAAAAATATATTGAATCATCTACCCTAGGGATGATAAATATGTTTTTAGTATGCAAATAGCTTCATACTTGCAGTAAAGTTACATTTTATACTTTAACTTAGATTACTATAATTTATATGAATGTTTCTTAAAGTTGCTATTAGATGTATTGATTGAATGGAATACATATTCTATATATCTTGCATCTATCTCTAAGTCTCTATTTTCGCCAATTTATGCAACTTATTTTTATATGATTCCTAAAAGTGTTATTTGAATACAAATAATATGGGATATTACAGGGTATTACGGGTTTATGAGGTACAAACTATGCATAAGTAAAGGTTGTTTATTCTGCCGATGTACCTCACTAATTTGAAAAGTGCTGTATTTGTGTACCCGCTCTATCATAGCAGCTGTTCATATCGAAAAAACATGAGCAGATATTTTGTCACAATTATATGTCATGGAATATTGACATATAAGTGAAATACCGGAGAGTGTCTGGTATTTTAAAACACTCTTGTTGATGAATTAAAACTATTGATATAAAATTATTGATAAGTTTAATTTCAATATTGAAAATAAACTTAATTATCCGTAAACCTTCTTATTGCATTGTTTTAGTTCCTTAATATCTATTGACGAAGATGTTAGAGCGTAATCGATCGAGAGACTTATTGATAGTTTTTAAAGATACATGGTAAATCAGTGTGGTTAATTTTTGCAAAAATTCCAGGCGATCGCGGATATCTTTTTGTTATTCAAGCAATTTATATTTGAATAACGGTTCGAGTTCCGATTTGAAAATATGCTTTCAAATCCCAAAATTAAGTCATCGTAATGGCAGCAATAAATTAGGGAAAAGCATATTTTGTATTTGTATTTGCTCCGTTATGGGTGCATTAATTTATTGGAATGCCCAACAACTTAACTAATCAAATAATCAACGAATCAAGTAATGAAAAAAGTTTTAAAATTAATTGAAGAAAGGAAACAAGAGTTCGCCCAATTACCTCTTTTCCAATATATGCAAGATAAAAGTATCCACCCTCTTCAAAGGTTGGCTTGGGCACCTTGTGCAACTCCTTTTGCAATAGGATTTGGACATTTGAATAAGTATGATTTTCGTAAAGAGCCAACTGAAGATCCAATTCAAAAAATAATCAATAGACATACCTATGAAGATGACCATCATTGGATTTGGCTATTGGAAGATTTGAAAAAATTGGGCTTTGATAAAACAATGAAATTTAGTGATGCCATTAAGTTTTATTGGGGTGATGAAACTTATAAAACTCGTCAAGTTTGTCATCAAATTGCCTTACACACCTTTCAGCAAGAACCTATTATCGTTTTAGCTGCAATAGAGGCAATAGAAGCAACAGGTAATGTAGCTTTGGCACTAACAGCAGAAGTTGCCAATGAGTTACAACAAATAACTAATAAAAGCTATCGTTACTTTGGTCAACATCATTTTTGTGTAGAAACAGGTCATGCCACGGGTACTGAGGAAGTAGAACAAATTTTAGAAAATATAGAATTAACAGATAAGCAGAGAGATAAAGCTTTTAAGATTGTAGAAAAAGTATTTGAAGTTTTTTCTGAATCAGTACATGAAATGATGGCTTACGCGATGAATCATCCTGTTGGAGAAAAGAATCAAGAATTACCCAATAAAATGTCTATGACATTTGTATGAATTGGACCATAATAGTATGAGAGGTATTAAATAAATATGCCTCTTTCTATTCTTGATTAGCATTTATAACTAAGAAATATGTTTTTGATATATCTGGTTAAAAAAACCTAGAAAAAATATATGTGCATTTTTATGTTTTGCACCTACTTGCTTCACTGGTACTTTATATCATCTTTAATGAATAGGAATATCATGTCTACATCTAATACTGCAATCAACACCGATTTAGAGATGTCTCACACTTGGACAGAAAACTTAGATATTTCCCACACTTGGACAGAAAATATGTTGCATACTTGGACAGAAAAATTAGATATTTCCCACACTTGGACAGAAAATATGTTGCATACTTGGACAGAAAAATTAGATATTTCCCACACTTGGACATAAACTCCTAGTATTATCTTAAATGGGAATACTTAAAATCTAAGAATATACCCTGCTATTAATTGCATACTTAACAGTTTTTTATAAGTAGGTGTAACTGTTAAGTATGTAATCTAACCTTCAAATAATATTTAGATATTCCCGACTCTTTTTCAACAAAAAATATATCTATTACTTTGATAATTTGGTTGCTCAATTTTTCTAGTTATTAAACAAAAAGGTTAAACGATCATGAATAGTAAATATGATGTCCTGATTATTGGTGGTGGTCCTGCTGGTAGTACCGTAGGTACTCTATTAAAAAAGTATAATCCTCAATTGCAAGTATTAATTGTAGAAAAAGAGCAGTTCCCAAGAGATCATGTTGGTGAAAGCCAATTACCTCAGATTGGAGAAATTCTGCACGAAATGGGATGCTGGGATAAGGTAGAAGCTGCTAATTTTCCAATTAAGGTTGGTGTTACTTACCGTTGGGGTCAAGATCCGCGACCTTGGGACTTTAATTTTTTACACACAGAGCAGTTCAAAGAAGAGACACGTCCTAGTAGATATGAGGGGCAAAGAAGACAAACAGCTTTTCAGGTGGATCGTGCTATCTATGATAATATTTTACTCCGCCATGCAGAAGAAATGGGATGTGAGGTGAGAGAAAAAACCTCGGTGGTCAAAGTAGATGTTGATGGCGCGAGCGTAGCTGGATTACAGCTTAATTCAGGGGACAAGATTACTGCTCGTTATTATATTGATGCTTCTGGTCATATTGGTGTACTGCGGAGAGCTTTAGGCGTTGAGGCTGACTGTCCTACACAATTACAAAACATTGCTATTTGGGATTACTGGACAAATGCTGAATGGGCTGTAGAAATTGGTGTCGGGGGTACTCGCGTTCAGGTAATGAGTCTTTCCCATGGATGGATATGGTTTATTCCCCTAGGACCAACTCGCACTAGTATTGGGTTTATATGTCCAGCAACCCATTATAAAACCCTGAAAAAATCACCTTCAGAAATTTATCATGAAGCTCTCAAAAGCGAACCTCGTATTTCAAAGTTAATTGCTAACGCTACTTGTAGAAATAAAATAGAAACAACCAAAGATTGGTCATTTTTATCAGAAAAGACAACCGGAAATAACTGGTTTTTAGTGGGAGAATCAGCTGGTTTCGCCGATCCAATTTTAGCAGCAGGAATGACTTTAACTCATACAGGTGCCCGTGAATTGGCTTATACAATTTTGTCATTGGAGAAAGGTCAATATGACTCTCATTGGCTGAAAAACCAATACGACCAAAATCAACGCCGACGCATTAAACAACATATCCAATTTGCAGATTATTGGTATGCTGCTAACGGTCAATTTACAGACTTACAAGAACACTCTCAAACCATTGCTCAAGAAGCAGGATTAAATCTCAATCCGGAAGAAGCTTTTCAATGGCTATCTCAAGGAGGTTTTACTAATGATATCCTTGGGCAAGCGGTCATAGGAGGATTTGATCTTGGTTCGATGAAACAAGTTATGCAGCGTTTTTCGCAACAGGAGATAGCTTGGGAAGTCAGTGGTTATAATGTGTTTAATTTAAACCTAAAAGGTGCTGAAGAAGAATTTGTTGCGGTCTATAATCACGGGCAAATCAGCCAGGTAAAATGTTATGTAAAAAATAATCATCGTCTACCTATTACTGGTCTTTACGGTTTGTTAATAGACATTCTCAGACGAACTGCTGATATTCAGGAAATTTACCAGCACCTAATTACCATCTTTAAGACACGTTTTTCTTCAGAACATGCCCAAGTAGCCCTTCATCAAACAATAGGTTGTTTAGAAGTAATGGTTAGTGAAGGGTGGATAGAACCTGCTTTAAATCCTGACAAGCCCGCGTTAAATATTTCTATACCCATTGAAGGTCAACTAATCTATACGAGTAGGGATTAATGTGTAACTTCAAGATTCTATTACTATTTGCTCACAATAAAATTTCTGGTATTGCTGAATCATAATATGAAATAATATGAGATAAATTCATATAACGTCTTAAAATTCTTATTCTCTGCGTCTGGTGCGCCTCTGGGTGAATTGAAGGAAGAGGGAAGAGGGTTTGAGCGGTTTGAGCGGGGTTTTGAGATGGGGACCCTGACCCCAACTCAAAACGGACAACCCATAGGGGATGGGGTTTTTGACCCCTATAGTCAGAAGTTTGAAGAACAGGACGCTCAAACCTCCTGACTTCAAACTTCTTCCTTCGATAAATTCATATCTTGATTCAGCAACGCCAAATTTTTGATATGTCAAACACTTTATCCCGATCACAATTTCCCAATCCAAACTATGCAATTACGAGCTTTATAGAAATTGGAAGACTCTGAAAATCCCACAAAAACGATCCCTCTACTTTTACTCCAGATGATAACTGGAGCCTGGATTTCCCAAGCTGTATATGCAGCTGCAAAACTAGAAATCGCCGATCTAATTAAGGATGATGTAAAAGGTATTAATGAACTTGCACTAGCAACTAATACTCATGCACCTTATTTGTATCGATTACTTCGTGCTCTCTCAAGTGTGGGTATTTTCACAGAAATAGAGCCACAAAAATTTGCACTTACAGAGATTGGAGAATATCTCCGAAGTGACTTTCCATCTTCCTTACGCTCCCTTTCAATAATGTTAGGGGATGAATGGAATTGGCAGAGTTGGGGAGATATTGTACAAATTATCAAGACTGGGAAGCCTGCACTACAGCATCTTTATCATGTTGACAATGCCTTTGAATATTTTCAGCAAAATCCCGTATCAGGGAAAATATTCAATGAAGCAATGACCAATTCTTCTAAAGGCATACACTCAGCAATTGTTGAAGTATATGACTTTTCCAACATAGCTAATATTGTTGATGTAGCTGGAGGTTGTGGCGGTTTAATTGCATCTATTTTGGCTAAAAACCAACATATGCAAGGTACACTTTTTGACTTACCTTCTGTAGTTTATAGTGCAAAAACTTTACTAGAAAAAGAGGGAGTAGCCGACCGCTGTTTAACAATTGGAGGGGATTTTTTTCAAACTGTTCCTGCAAACGGTGATGCATATATTTTGTCTCAAATCCTCCATGATTGGGATGATGAACGTTGTATTCATATCCTGAAGAATATTCGCCAGAGTATAGCTAGTAATGGAAAGTTGCTTGTAGTTGAAGCTGTGATTCCTCCTGGTGATGAAGCTCATTTTGGTAAATTACTCGATTTAGAAATGTTAATTATGTATTCAGGGGGACGAGAGCGCACAGAAGCAGAATTTTCTCATCTTTTTGAGGTGGCTGGTTTTCGATTAAATCGCATTTTGCCAACAACTTCTTATGTAAGCATGATAGAAGGAGTTTGCATATAGTAAAAGGTGGGCAGTGCCCACCTTACAGTTATTGAAAAGTTACAAGATGTAACTGCATTTACACAGGAATCATAATCGCAAACTCAGTTCCTTTTCCTGGTACAGCACTACAGCTTAATTGACCCTTGTGCTTCTCCACAATAATTTGATAACTAATGGAAAGCCCCAAGCCCGTACCACTTCCTACAGGTTTAGTAGTAAAAAATGGGTCAAATATTTTTTCTTTTACTTCCTCTGGTACCCCAGGACCATTATCAGCAATTCTAATTTTAACTGTAGAGTCTTCCATCAATTCTGTACTAATACGAATCTGGGGATGTTTTAACTGAGAATCTTCTCCCATGATTTGATCTTCTAAAGCATCAATGGCATTGCTGAGAATATTCATAAATACCTGATTTAACTGACCTGGATAACAATTAACCTCAGGAAGTTGGGCATATTCTTTGATCACTTCAATTTCCTCACAATCGCTCTTCGCATTGAGACGATGTTGTAAAATCATTAAGGTATTATCTATGCCTTCATGAATATCTACAGATTTCATTTCTGCTTCATCAAGGCGGGAGAAGTTACGTAAACTCAACACAATACTGCGAATGCGAGAAGTTCCCATATTCATAGAGTTGAGTAACTTTGGTAAGTCTTCTGCTAAAAATTCTAAATCGATTTCCTCAAGTTTCTCGGCAACTACGTCGGAAGAATCATGATATTCTTGCTGATAAACAGAAACCAAATCTAATAAATCTTCTACATATTCCCTGGCATGACTAATATTGCCATGAATAAAGTTAATGGGGTTATTAATTTCATGGGCAATACCCGCTACCATTTGCCCCAATGAAGACATCTTTTCACTTTGAATCAATTGGGTCTGAGTAGTTTGTAATTCTTGCAAAGCTTGTTGTAGACGTTGATTTTTAGCATAGAGTTCTTCGGTTCTTTCTTCTACTTTTTCTTCTAGGGAGTGGCTATATTCTTCCAGTTTCTCTTTTGCCTGGGATAATTTTTGGTAGAGTGTGGCATTTTTCAGAGATATAGCTGCTTGAGTGGTGACTAACTTCAGAAATTCTATGCGATCATATGTAAATGCGCCTGTAGTGAAATTATTCTCCAGATACAATATGCCAATAAACTCACCTTGATTCATAATCGGCATACATAAAATACTTTTTGGCTTTTCCTTCCTGATATAACTATCCTTTGTCAGAGAAGTCTCTATGCTCACATCATCAATCACAACTATTTCTGTTTTATGTTTAACTTGATTAATTAAAGTTAGGGGAATATCTTGACTCCACTCTAGAGGAATATTAGGAAACTCTACTTTAGGGGTTGTATAAGTTGCAGTAAAACTGACAGCTGTGTATTTTAAAGTATCATCTTCATCCAACATTAAAGCACACTTAGAAGCTCCTGCATTCTCCATCATGATTGACATTAAATTAGAAAGCAAATGCTCCATATCTATTTCCCCAGATAATGCTTGGGAAGCTTTAATTGCAGCCGCTAAATCTAGGGAATTAGAGACAATACTTCTAGAAGAAAAGAAAGTTTGGCAAGTTTCTATAGAAGAAGTTATGCGATCGCTTAATGTATTAAAGTTTGTGCCATTGGTAGTTGTTTTGCTGGGATAACCATTGACTCTGAAATTTTCTTGTTGAATCACTAAAGCAAGTAACTGGGGATAGCGTTGAGCCAAATCATCAACTTTAGCTTTTGCTCCCCAACGGCTATAACCATAATAAGCTTCTGTTAAGTAGGCTTGGGCAATGTTTTCTTTACCCCATTCCAAATAAAACTTACCTGTTAGTTCGTTAGCTAAAGCTTCCTCATGGGTGTAATCATTTTCTTTAGCTCCAGCAATGGCGCGATCGTACAGTTCCATTGCTTCTAAATAGTTGCCTAAAACTCTATGTTTTTCTGCCTCTACAAGTTCAAATTTGTGTAAATAATTCATTGGAGCATGATTTGCCCAATGCTGCATTATTTCTTGATTTTCAGATACCTTATTTAACAAATCGTCTTGCTTGAGCTGATCATCTTGATATAAGGCTAATAAAGTTAGAGAACTATAAAAATGAAAAATGGCAACACTAAATCTTGCTGGCACTGCATCTAAATATTGCTCTGCAAGAATACTATTCTCATGGGATTGATCGTATTCGTGGAAAAGATAACAGAGAAATATTTTTTGCAGAAATAAATAGAAAATTCCTTGTCGATTATCTGTCTGTTTTAATATTTTAATCAAAGCGTATTCATCACAAATTTCACCATTTAACAAATATGGTGGTTGAGGATTTTTTAGTAAATTTAAAACTACTTGCCAAGTAATATTTTGAAGCTGAATGGCTAATTCTTGCTTTAATTGAACAATTTTTTGATGATATTTACTCATTTCTTGTTCAAGTTCCACTAGGTCTTTGCCACACCATAAAGAATGCTCAGAATACAGACAAATAGAATAAGCTGCTTGTTCTAAATCTCCAGTTTCTAAACCTATGGAATAACCTTTTAAGAATGGTGTTAAACTTGAACACAAATGTTGTTTCCAATGTTTGGTAAAACCATTAATTACAAAAAATATCCTACATTGAAGTTCTTTAGCATTAAATTTATCTAAAATATTTAATGCTAATTGACCAAATCTATAATTAGAGTCAATATTTCCCTCCATATTCCAAATAAGAATTGCATAACACCCATAAACTAAGGCAGAACCGGCACAATTACCATAATTAAGGGATATATTAATCTGTTGCAAAACTATTAAAGGAAATAATAGAGGCTTGACATTGTATGTAGTTGGTAACAATCGATTGAGAATATTCATCGCTACCAATTTATCATGATTAACCATTTCAGGTAAGTTGATTAAATCTTCTATATTCTTACCTCCCAATGCAGACTGTGTTTCTTGTAATGCTTTACCAATATCTTCTGTAACTGGATGTTCTGGTAATTCAACACCTAGTAATTCCAACACCTTAATACCAAAATTAATAGCTTCTAAACCTCTATTTTGTGCTTTGTAAATTTCCAGCTTTACTTCATAAGCTTTTGTTCGATCCAGTAGTGTTTGTGCATTCCCTAACACCAACTCAATCCATTCCTCTGCCTGCTCAAATTCTCCGGTTACATACGCTACTTCTGCTGCTGTTTCATACAAACTCAGAGTTAGGTTGTATTTGCTTTTCCAACTATCATCTACTAATAATTTAATGCCAGTATTTAAATAATTCAGAGCCGCTTGATAAGCTGTAGCTGCCAAGGCTTTGCTACCAGCAGTCAAATTCATACTAGCTAATTCATCGCGCTCTGCTTGAACCGTAATTAAATCTACTGCGATGTTCAGCTGATTGACTACATCAAAAATTCTCTCTGACAGTTCTGCTTTGGAAGTACCTTGTAAAAGTAGTTGACCAATTTTGAGATGGAACTCCTGTTTTTCGCCCTCAGAAATTAGAAAGTAAGCTGCTTGTTGGACGCGATCATGAATAAATTTATACTTAATTAAATCTGGATTAGACTGAGAAACATGATTTTGATTGATAGTACCAGAATTAATATCTTCTGCTTGGAATAATTTGTAATTATCATTTTCTGGTATGACCAAACCTTCAAGCAATGAATGCCATAAGTCTGCGGCTGTATCTATTTCTGATTTTTGATAAATAATAGAAAGAGTTTTGAGATCGAATAAGTTACCGATGCAGGCCGCTAATTTGAGAACTTCCTGAGTATTTTTAGGTAGTCTCTGTATTTGCATCGCCATAAACTCTACCACATCATCGGTGAGTGTTAATGCCTTGATTTCTTCTAGGTTGTAGCACCATCTGTAAGCATCATAATCAAATCTAATTACTTGATTTTCATAGAAAGATTTAAGTAATTGATTGACAAAAAATGGATTTCCTTTGGTTTTGCTAAATACCAGTTTTGTCAGAGGAACTGCAACTTTATCGGTACAATGCAAAACATCTTGGAGTAGACAATTTAAATTCTCTTGGTTTAATGGTTCTAGGGTAATTGTCTGAATATTTGCTGCTGTTTTTCTGATTTCTTCCAGAGTTATATGTAGTGGATGTGCCTGTGATACTTCGTTATCTCGATATGCACCAATTAATAACAGACTGGTATTTTGATTCGTCAAATTACTCTGGATATTATTGTCTGCTGGATAATTATTATTACCAAGCTGCTGGGAACTCATTAATAATTGGATAAAATTAAATGATGCGGCATCTGCCCATTGCAAATCATCCAAAAACATCACCAGGGGATGTTCCGCAGTAGTGAAGACTTGAATGAATTTTTGGAATAATAAATTGAAACGATTTTGAGCGGCACTACCAGATAATTCTGCGACTGCTGGTTGCTTGCCAATAATAATTTCTAATTCGGGAATGACATCGATAATAATCTGACCCTGTTCTCCCAATGCCCAGAGAATTTTATGCTTCCACTGCTTGACTTGGGTATCAGTTTCTGATAATAATTGTTCGGTTAAATTCTGAAAAGCTTGTACCAATGCCGAAAAGGGTATATCCCTTTGAAATTGGTCAAATTTGCCTTTAATAAAGTAACCGCGCTGTTTGACAATGGGTTTATGGACTTCGTTAACTAATGCAGTTTTACCCACACCAGAGTAACCCGCAACCATTAACATTTCCACATTTCCATCTGCTACCCTATCAAAAGCTGCAAGGAGTTCCTCAACTTCATTTTGCCGCCCATAGAGTTTTTCGGGAATCGTAAATTGATCAGAAATATCTTTTTCTCCCAGAGGAAAATCGACAATATTTTGTAATTCTTTCCACTGTAAGAAACAAAACTCTAAGTCATGCTTTAAACCCACACAACTCTGATAGCGATCTTCAGCATTTTTTGCCATTAATTTGCTGATGATGTCTGATAAAATTGTGGGAATTTTGGGATTAATACTGCTAACTTTGGGTGGTGATTTGGCAATGTGGCAGTGAACTAACTCCATAGAGTCAGTGCTAGTGAAGGGTAACTGTCCGCAGAGGAATTCAAATAAGGTGACTCCCAGAGAATAAAAGTCACTGCGGTAATCTATGCCTCGATTCATTCTCCCAGTTTGTTCGGGAGCAATATATGCTAAAGTGCCTTCCAAGACATTAGGATTGCTCAGAGCTTTAATTTCCCTGGGTAAACGGGAAGCAATACTAAAATCAATGATTTTGACTTCTGCTGTATCCGGGTTAACCAGGATATTGTCAGGTTTGATATCCTTGTGAATGATGCGATCGCGGTGTAATAGTTCTAGGATAGTAACGATTTGCAGTGCTATGTGGAAAAAATAACCGATCAACTCTTGTTCTTGGTTCTGGTTAGCATTTCTCCATTGTGCGATCGCTTTATTCAAGGGAATACCACCAAAGTCTTCCATTACTAAGACATAGCCGTTACCATGAGATTCTAAACCATAGACTCGAACTATACCAGGAATATTTAAGTCTTTCAGGATACTATACTGATTGCGGAACTGAGCGATCTCACTAAAACTGGGGAAGGGATTCCGCATCAGTTTGAGGATTACCGGCTGTTGGTCTTTTTTTCGGATCGCTTTATATACTAAGGTTCTCCCTCCAGAGTAGATTTGCTCGATAACCCGATAGCCAGCAACCATATCTAAAGTATCAAATGACATCATAAGCCTGGTATATATATTTTGATTGTTATCTTGACTAGTCTTTAGTATTCCCTTTTGTGATCCTTTTCTATCAAAATCTGCTTGCAGGGAATTTGCATTACAAATTCTGTCCCCTTACCTGGAGTTGAATCACAATCAAACTTACCACCATGTTTCTCGGTGATGATTTGATGGCTAATTGATAATCCTAATCCAGTACCTTTGCCAACGGTTTTAGTGGTAAAGAAAGGCTCGAAAATTTTAGTCATTACTTCCTCTGGAATACCATTCCCGTTATCAGCTATGCGAATTGCTACCCATTGATTCACCAATTGCTCAGTGCTAATTGTAATTTTTAGTTGCGTATTTCCATTAATATACGCATCATCCAAGGCATCAATGGCATTTGCCAGAATGTTCATAAATACCTGGTTCAATTTACTGGGATAACACTCTACCGGAGGTAATTCTCCGTATTTGCGAATCACCTCAATGGCAGGACGGTCTGGATTGCCTTTGAGACGATGTTGTAAAATCATCATGGTGCTTTCAATCCCTTCATGCAGATCTACTGGCTTTTGTTCTGCCTCATCGAGACGGGAGAAATTCCGCAGGGAAAGAACAATTTGGCGGATGCGATCGCTACCCACTTTCATTGAAGTAAGCATTTTACCCAAATCTTCTTGTAAAAAATCTAACTCTAATTCTTCTATATAATCTTCTATTTCTTCAGGAGGTTGGGGATAATGTTTTTGGTAAAGTTGGACTAATTCTAATAAACCCTGGGTATATTCATTCACATGGTTGAGGTTGCCGTGGATAAAATTGACTGGGTTGTTAATTTCATGGGCAACTCCAGCCACAAGTTGACCGAGGGAGGACATTTTTTCGCTCTGCACCAATTGGACTTGGGTACGCTTCAGGTTGTCCAATGCCTGGTTTAGCTCGTTGGTGCGTTCTGCTACCATGCCTTCCAAAGCCTTGACGTTGCGTAATTGCAGGTGAATGTGGATACGTGCTAAAACTTCTTCATGTTGGATGGGTTTGGTAATGTAATCGACGGCACCAAGGCTCAGTCCCTTGACTTTATCCACAGAATCAGAAAGAGCAGTCATAAAAATAACCGCTATGTCAGAGGTGGTGGGATTTGCCTTCAGCCGTTTGCAGGTTTCAAATCCGTCAATTCCCGGCATCATCACGTCGAGCAAAATCAACTGGGGTTGGTAGGATTGTAACCGTTCTAAGGCAGCTTCTCCATTTTTGGCGATCGCTACCCGGTATCCCTGTTGGCTCAGTAAATCAAACAATACTTGCAGGTTGGTGGGAGTATCATCTACTACTAAAATTGTGGTTTCTTGGGGAATAATATTCATTTGCATCTCAACTAAATTCTTAAACTAATGGTTTGACTAGCTTAATAATGGCTGTGTCATCAAAGTTACGACTGAGTTCCAGTAATTTGTCGGCAAAGGGGATGTATTGGGAGTCTATCTGTTTGAGGCGATGAGCTTCTTGCTGCACATCGCCAATAAAACCGTCTCTGGCTGCCTGATAAAGAACTGTCAACAATTCTGGCGGTGGTGCGACAAGTTCTCTGAGTTCAGTATCCTGTGGAGATGGTTGTTCTATGTCTTGCTCGCAGTCATCAATCCACTGGAGCTGTAAATATTTCTGTAATATTTTTAACAATTTCGTCAATTCAAACGGTTTAGGTAGGAAAGCCGTACAGCCAGCATCCAGGGTTTCTTGGGGATCTACCCGCGACAGGTGGGCACAAGAAGCGATAATTGGTGTTGTGGCAAAATTGGGGAGTTTTCGCAGATGGCGAGTCATCTCTAAGCCATCCATCACTGGCATGATGGCATCTGTAATTACTAAATCTGGTTGAATTTGGATGATTTTATCTAGCCCTTGCTGTCCACTTTCTGCCGCAATTACTCGGAAGCCCAAGGGTTCTAGCATATCCATGACCACATCTCGGTTTGCCTCTATATCATCTACCACCACAATAGTCAAGCGATCGCCCTGATAACCGGTAATTCTGCTAGTGGAAAATTCGGCTTGAGCAATCCATTCTGTGGCAGGGGGCAATTCTACTTCAAACCAAAAAATACTACCCTCACCTAATACACTCTCAACGTGAATATCGCCTCCCATCATTTGTACAATTTGGCGGCTAATTGCCAGTCCCAATCCCGTACCTTCGGCGTTGCGTTCTTGTTTACCTGCCTGTTCAAAGGGCAAGAAAATCTTTGCCAACTTATCAGGGGCAATACCAATACCACTATCTTCTACTTGGAAACGTATTTGACAATTTTGGCTGGGATTTGTTCTGCCCTCCAAGACTTTAACTTGGAAAGTCACTCCTCCTTCATCAGTAAATTTTACAGCATTACTAATTAAATTAAGCAACACCTGCCGCAGGCGTTTATCATCGGCATGGACGGCAATGGGTAGTTGTTCGTCGGGTTGGTAATCTAGGAAAATCCCTTTTTGCTTGGCTTTGATGCGACAAATATCAACGGTAGCACTGAGGAAATTACCCAAATGGAAATCCTGGGGATAGAGTTCCATTTTTTGCACCTCTAATTTGGAAAAGTCGAGAATATCGTTGATTAATGTCAGTAAATGGGAAGCACAGTGGTGAATAGTACTCAAACCGTGCTGATGCTTCCGTGCAGTTTCGGGATCGCGCTGGATGATTTGGGCGTAACCCAATATGCCGTTGAGGGGAGTTCTCAGTTCGTGGTTCATATTGGCGAGAAATTCGCTTTTGGAGCGGTTGGCAACTTCTGCCTGTTCTTTTGCTTGTTGTAATTCAGTAGTACGTTCTCTAACCCGTTGCTCCAAACTGGCATTTACCCTCTCAATAGTCTCTAAGGAGGCTGCCAAATCAGCTCCGGTTTGCCGTAATTCTGCCTCAGACTGCTTCAAATCTGCTACTGCTTGCTGGCGTTTGCTCCACAAGGTGGCTAGGAACCAGAAACCCAAACCTAAAAATCCAGTCAGCCCAATATAACAAATCAGCAGAACCGGCTGTATAGCCCGCACTTGTTGCTCCAATACTGCCGTTGGTACAAAGGTAACTAACTTCCAACTGTAGGACTTTACATTCACAGCTCCTTGACTCAAACCAGACAACTTGGAAATTCCAGCACTCGATCCTGAACTCCAGATGTCTTGTAGGGGGTAGATTGTTCTAAAGCTAAATAAGCCGTCTGGTGTTTGAAACTGACCTGTTTCCTGGGTTGATATTTGCTTCCATGCATCAGGAAAGGCATTGGCAAAGGTGCGATTTTTGCGTTCTTCATACATGAATCCCCACTCATCTTCCGGTTTTAGACCCTTCAACCAATACCCCTCTGCATTGAGCAGTAAAGTCTTGCCAGTAGTAGTGGTTTTTTCTTGTCCTAGTTTGTTCAAGAGGTTTTGAGCAAGGTAGTTGAAGACAACTATACCTTCCATTTGCCCATGATCAAAAATAGGGGTGACAAAGCGGATCATCGGTTTGAGGGGTTGCTCAATCTTGCCGTTCTCTACGTTTAAATCCATTGGCGAAATAAAAACTTCTACCTCCTGCAAGGTAAGGCTATTTTGAAACCAGTAACGTTGGGATTGATTTTGCAAGTCCCCATCTGGCACAGTAACAGGCTTTCCTTGGTTGAAGTTTACCCTTACCTTTTCTTGTCCAGTGGTATCAATCAGGCGTATCTGGTCATATATCTGTTTCTGTTCAGACATTACCAGCAATTTCTTGGCAAATAGCTGTTGAAACCTCTGTCTATCCTGGGGCAAAGTCCTAGAATTTAGTAGAATATGCTCCTCATTTGCAGTCCATTTTGCCAGAACCATCAAATCAGCCCGGATGTCACTGAAACGATTTGCCAAATTTGCCGCTCTAATGCGAACACTCTGATCTTCAGCAATAGCTACCGCCATGCGATCGCTGTTTTTTTTGTTTTCATAAAACCCGACAAATCCAATTCCCAATAACACAGCTACTGGCACAAACATACCCAGAAACCGCTTGACAATCTTTATGGGCATAGAGAAACTCCTTTCAAGTCTTCGGGCAGATTAGAGCTATCTTTGTAACTGCTAGAAATCAGAAATTCTACTTTTTGTCCCAGAACTTTTTCCCAATGAATTTTCAGGGGTTTAATCATCGGCTCTTGCTCGGCTTGACTTTGGGTCATACGAAGAACTCTGCATTATATTAACTATATTCATGATTCCCAATATCGATAGATCACTAACATTGAGTGACAATAAAATTCATGTGAAAAAAATATTTTTTTTCCTTTGTGTTCAATAACAAAAATATTTAAAAGCCATTTATTTATAATATTTAAAACAGATTGAGGTGTACTTCACTCGAATGAAAAATCATATAGACACTGCTGATTTTCTCTGTAAATCTGAGAAAAAAATCAGGAATTACATGGCTGATATAATTAGAAGTAATAAGTAATAAGTAATAAGTAATAAGTACAGGACTTACGCAATTGTCACAATCAGCGGTTGGTGCGTGACGTTATAAGTCTTTAAGTAATAAGTAATAAGAATCTTGGCTCTGCCACACATTTTTTCGTTCACCCATGCCCTTTGTGGGATGTCCCGTTGGGGTACTCCGCTCGTTTCTAGGCTTGCCTACCCTAATGGGGAGGCAGAGCCTCCTCAAAATTCGTTACAAGGTAGAACCTTGTAACGAGAGTGCCATCAAAATTCGTTACAAGGTAGAACCTTATAACGAGGGTTCTATTCGCTTTTAGAATGCTTATACCCACCTTGACAGGGATAGCAATGCCCACCTTACTATGTGTTTATTTGGGACCTCTGATTCTATTTATTTCTCGCTGCAATTCTTCAATTTGTCGGCGTAAATTTTCTACCTCTTCTTGATTTTCTTGACCTCCAGCTTCCACATCCACAGCACCTGATGCCGGAGATTTCTTGTAATTCCCTTGCTTGATTTGCTCGTATTCTTGGGAAACTGCCCATTCCCGTAAATAACGCACCCGTTCTACGGGGAAAGGATGGGTAAGCATCATTCCTTGGGCACCATTGTAAAGTAGGAATTTGTACACTTGATTTAAAGTGTCTTCATCCAGAGCTTGATAGTTATCTGATTGGTTAATGAACTCTTGTAAACTACATTCATTGGCATATTTGTGACTACCACCAGAAAGTTTCATCATTGATAACATCACCGGCTCCAAGTCATCCATCACCAATAATGCTGCCCTATCTGCCGATAGCTCCGCCTTACGTCGCCATTCAAAAAAAGCAAAAATTAAACCAGTGCTGACAAAATTACCTAAACCGAATGTGACATCACCCAAGAAAGCAGCAGCATTCATCGCCCAAATCGCCATCTGGATTAAAATAGTATGACCACATTTAATATGTCCTAATTCATGGGCTATTACAGTCCTAATTTCGTCTTCGTTAAGTAAATCTAGTAAACCGGTATTAATGACTATGTAAGGATGATCTTGACCTAGAGCGTAACTATTTACTTGGGCATTTTGGGCGATAAATAGTCCTGGTTCTGGATAAATGTCCAAATCTCGGACGCATTCCCTAAATATCTGGTAAATAGTGGAGTATTGGCGAGGTCCAACTTGAATGGAGTTACCCATTAGGGAAATCAACTGGGGACGCTCATAAATAAACTCCACAAATTTACGGGCGATTAAATCAAATCCTGGTAGGCTGCGTAATGCTTGTTCGGCTTGAATATCTAAGGGGTGTTTGAAGGCTTCGCTAGAAATTCCTGTGTATGTTGCCATTGTTCTTTGGTAATTAGTAATGAATCATTGGGTCAAAACTCCGGAATTGTTGCCAAAGTACCTTTTGCAATCGGGTTGGGCAATATTTTGATAGAGGAGATGTTTCGTAGTTTAACAACTCAGAGCAGGAGACTGTCACACCCGTCAAGCTGACAAGAGACATAATAGGAGTGGGGAGATTGGAAGTAAAAATGACTTTATGGGATTAAAAGCTTGTGATTGAGGCAGAAGTTCATTTATCACTACATAACTTCCTGCGATCGCAGGCGGGTTTACCTTCTTGGCACCACCATCTGACGATGGCAAGGCTTGTGGCGCGTACTTTACGGACTGGACGTAGTTCTTTAATTCAAGTGGGAGCAACTTGCGGCTATCAAGGACTTTATCGCACTAGTTTTGTGGCATCGGCTTTGATTTGGCATGGTGCTGTAATTATTGTGGCTCCCGAAGATGTCCAGCAAAGGTTACTCCGGGTAGAAATTCCCCGATTACAGCAATGGTTACAAGTCAATAAGCCGATCTACAGTAGGGATACTTTCCCTGGAGAAAATTTTTCCGGGTTGTTGTTAATGTCCCCCCAGGCTTGGTTAAAAGCACAGTTATCGGCAGCAAATAGTTTTCCCTGTATCCCCACAATTATTGATGGAGTTGATGATTTAGAAGATTGGGTACGCCAACAACTCACCGTTACCATTCAACCCCAAGACTGGGAACAACTCCAATTGGCTTGTCCCCAAGAAGCAGAAGTAATTCGGTCAGCGAAAGCAGAACTCACCCATGAAATATTCCAGCATCCTGCCAATCCTTACGAATGTTATTTAACTTCTGCAACGGAAACAGAAATCCTACTGCGTCTGTATTCTGTTTTAGATGTTCCTCATCTTCCAGAACCCTGGCAAAAATTCTGGGAGTTATTTACTCATCTTACTCCCCACACTCCCCACACTCCCCACACTCCCCACACTCCCCACACTTCCCTCTCTTGGACAACCATCGCCCGTCGTCAAGGTTTATTCTCTCTCCACTGCGCTCCCATAGAAGTCGATCAATTACTTGCACCAATTTGGCAAAGACAGCCGGTGGTATTAATTGGTAGTGCTTTGGAACCGGATACAGAGGCTCCTTTGTTCCGCCAACGTCTGGGTTTAGAAGATGTGACTTGCTTAAATTTTTCTAGCGATCGCCAAACTGAGGCCATTCAGTTGTATATTCCCTATCAACTGCCCCTACCCAATACCCCAGAATTTCAACCAGCATTCATTCATAAAGTCCGTACTCTCATTTGTTTGAGTGCTACCGCCCCAGGGTTAACTGTAGTATTGGTGGGAGATGTACCGTTGAAGGGACAGGTAGCAGCAATTCTCGCCTCCGAATATGGTTCCCGGGTACAAGTGGAAAAAACCTGCTTGGATGAAAACAGTATTTTAATCAGTGGTTGGGAATTTTGGCGATCGCATCAAAATGTCTTACCCTCACCCCAGTTGTTAATTGTGGCAACTTTACCCTTACCGTCATTGGAACACCCCCTAGTAGCCGGTAGAGTTGCCCACTACAAGCGATCGCACCAAGATTGGTTCCGGTTATATTTATTACCCACCGCCTTAACTGAATTACAACGAGCGATCGCTCCCGCCAGGGAAAGTCAAGGAATTGTGGCTTTACTGGATAGCCGGGTAGTTAATCGCAGTTACGGTGCTCAAGTCCTAAGTGCTTTGAGTCCCTTAGCTAGAATCAACTATTTAGATCCCAGCCTGTTTAATCACAACAGTGAAGATAATTCTTAACATTATGAGGATTAGTCAGTGGGCATACAAACGTTATGATCGACCATAAACAGCATTCGATTTTAAGAACATGGGCGAAGCAAAGCGTCGTAAAGCTGCATTAGGAGAAAAATACGGTCAAGAATCTCGCATCCTCCCTTGGGTTCCCATTACCAAAACCCAAGCAGATTTATTTATGAAATGGACAACGCGGGGAAGCTGGTTTGGCATTGGTTTGATGGTGGTACTTTGGCTCACCATCCGCTTTATTGGACCAGCCTTTGGTTGGTGGCAAGTAGTAGATTAGACTCACTGGAGACGGTAAATCATTTATCTATACTCCTAGGGGTTTAAAACCCCATCCCCTACGGGTTGTTTGTTTTGTGTTGGGGTTTAAATCCCCATTACAAAACGTAATTACGAATTACGAATTACGAATTACGAATTGTTTAACGTCTTCAATGTCAACCAGTCATGGAAATTAGGATTCTTTCAGCCGATGATGTGAGGGCAGTTCTCCCCATGCCCCAAGCAATTGATGCGGTTAAAACGGCCTTTGCCCAGCTTTCAGCCAATCAGGCAACCGTACCCCTACGCAGCCAAATTGCTACAGATAAAGGTATCACCTTATTGATGCCTGCTTATTTACATCAAACTCAAGATTTGGGGATTAAAATTGTCTCTGTTTATGGTCAAAACCCTGAATTGGGTTTACCAACGGTAACGGCAATGGTGTTGGTATTAGACCCACAAACAGGACAACCAAAAGCTTTTATGGATGGCAACAGCCTCACAGCTTTGCGGACTGGTGCTGCTGGTGGTTTGGCAGCGGAATTATTAGCCCGTCAGGATGGGAAGGTGGTAGCACTATTTGGAGCTGGGGTACAAGCTAGGGCACAGTTACATGGGGTAATGGCTGTCCGCACGATTGAGCAGGTGAATCTGATTAGTCGCACCAGGGCTTCGGCGGAGAAGTTAGGAGCTGAGATTGGGACTTGGTCAAATCCTCCAGTAGTTAATTTAGTCACAACACCACAGCAAGCAATTATAAATGCAGATATTGTCATTACTGCTACCACTTCTGCAACACCGTTGTTTGATGGCAAAGACCTAAAGCCGGGTACTCACATTACCGCTGTTGGTGCTTATACTCCGCAAATGCGAGAGTTAGATGATATTACTGTACAAAGAGCTAGGATTGTGGTGGATTCTCGTACAGCTTGTTTGGCAGAAGCGGGAGATATTATTATTCCCCAAGCAAAGATTGATGGGGAATTAGGAGAAATTATTAACGGTGTCAAATCAGGAAGGCATTCTCAAGAGGAAATTACCTGTTTTAAGTCTGTGGGTGTGGCAATTCAAGATGCGGTGGTAGGAGCGGCAATTTTAGCTGGGGCAGAGGTTAAGGATTTGGGTGTTGTGGTGGAAGTTTGACTGCAATGACTTATTGGTCAACCAGTCATGGAAATTAGGATTCTTTCTGGTGATGATGTGAGGGCAATTTTCCCAATGTCCCCAGCAATTAATGCTGTTAAATAATTAGGGTTGCTGAATAAATGTAAAACTCTTATAAATCAAGATTTCCCAGCTATTGATAAATTCCAAAGTGCAATTCCTGACGGGGTATGAGGCTTAAAAATCTTGCATTTCTAATTCATTGTGGTTACAGACAATAACAAAAAATGGGCATGAAACTCTTGCCTGTTGCCTGTTGCCTGTTGCCTAGCCTCACCCAAAGACTTTTACAGCTAACGCTGCGCTACGCGAACAGCAAGCCCTAATTAAAAAGCTACCCTTTAACCAGGGGTAGCTGAAACGATAAAAGCATTTAAGGACATTGTACACATGACTAACTCACAACCAGAAGATATTTCCACACGATTCAACAATATTGATGAACAATTGGAACAGATACTTGATGATATTGATTTAATTCGTACCGTTCAAAATGGTATTAGACGAGAAAATCGCATTAATTCTCAAAATACAGCAAGATTAGAGCGAACAGTTGCCCGACTTGCTGAAATTGCTACTTTACACCAACAGGCTTTTAGAATCGTTGAACAAGACCGAGAAGAATTACAACGACACCGGGCTGATATTCGTCAAAACCAAGAAAACATTAATCGGATTTTGGAATACTTAGAAAATCCCAATCGTGGCGATACAATGCCAAACTAATAGTTCACCACATTAATCCATCAGGCTAGGTAAGGTGATCCCCGACTTCTAAATCAATATCCGCACATTGTAGCAATTCCTAGGATAGAAGTCGGGGATCGCTCACGCCCGCGACTCGTCAAAAGAGTCATATTCTTCTTACTCCCAGTGAGGGGTCATACCCACTATTCGCCAGTAGCATCCTTTAAGAAGTCGGGGATCGCTCATGCCCGCGACTCATCAAAATTAATCTCTACACAACATCTTTGCGCTTTTGAAATATCAACGCAACTACTAAATAAATCACCATATGAGCGACCAAAATTCCCCAGTTTAAACGCAAGTTATCCCAGTCAGCATCGTAAACATCAGAGGGTTTGACAATTGTTACTGGAGTATTTTCAGGAATCATTTTATTGACATCAACTAAAGCACCATAGGCTCCCATAGACCAACGACTGATTGTCAACCAACTCAATTTAGCGGGAATGTCTTCTAACTCAAATAAAACCCCTGAAAGAATAATCTGGGGAATCATAATTAAGGGGAGAATACTATTTGCTTCGTTCTCATTCTTCACCACAGCGGAAATCATTAAACTCAAGCTGACGCTAGCTAATAGACTTAGAAAAACTGTGATTCCTAGACCTAAAAACCAAGGAATCAAATCTGATTCTGGTGATTTGAAACCAATGAGAACAGTCACCACAATCAAGAGGGTTTGTAGTAGGGTTAAGCCAGAACGAATTAAGATTTTAGAACCCAAATAGGGAATTAAGCCCAGATTAATCAGTCTTTCCCTGGCATAAATAGCTGCTTCTTTGACAATTTCCCGCACGGAACTGGAAAGTCCGACCCAAATACCAATACAAGCAAAGATAAATAATACTTTCAGTGCTAGGGAATTTTGGGAGGCTTCTAGTTTATCAAGTTTTCCTAGGGGAGTATCATCTTTTAATATCCAAGCAGTTAAGGCGATCGCAATTGGTCCAGATAGCAAGGACAAAATCCAACTTGTGCGATCGCGTATTACTAACTGGAGATACCTCTGGGAAAGCAGCCACAGTTGTTTAAATGGAGATATCCCCGTGTGAATCTTCCGGTCTGTTTTAAATTTCGTGTCTTGTCCGGACTTGAGCAGAGATTTAACGTAGCGATCGCATTGGGGAGAGCGATCGTATTTATCTGCCCAAGATTCTACGTTTTCGAGCACTTTCTGGGGAGAATTACCCTGGTCGAGTTTAATGTAAATATCGGAAAAGTACTTAAAATCATTAGAGGGCATTTCAAAGAAATTCAGAGCTTCTTTGGGTTCTCCAAAGTAGCATAATTTACCACCTCTACCCATAAAAACAATGCGATCGCAGGCCTCAATATTGGCGGTGGCATGAGTAACTAATACTACCGTCCTTCCTTGGTTTGCCAACTCCCGCAATAGGTGCATCATTTCTTTATCTAAGCCCGGATCTAAACCAGAAGTCGGCTCATCCAGGAAAAATAGCTTGGGATCGGCCAGTAATTCTACCCCAATGCTCACCCGTTTTCGCTGTCCACCACTGAGGTTACGAATAAAGTTGTCCTTTACATGGGTCAGTTGAATTTGTTGTAGCGTTGTTTTTACTACCTGTTTTACATCCGTATCTGGTGGTAGCCGCAGTTTACAAGCATAAGCTAAAACCTCTTCTACCCTTAGGTCTGGATGCACAATATCATCCTGGGGTACATAGCCAATTTGGGTACGATACACAGGCCAATTTTGGCGCAGATTATCCCCATTGAGAAACACAACCCCAGAAGACACAGGCTCAATCCCTAACAGAGACTTCATTAAGGTGGATTTACCCGCACCACTACCACCAACTAAAGCCACTAATTGTCCCGGCTCAATCACTAAAGAAACATTATTGAGAATGGTTTTGTCTTTACCTTCTTTATCCTTAACCTGACGTACTAGCTTATGGACATCCAGGCGAATTTGACTACCAGTATCTTGAATTTCTAAGTAATCTCGCCGATAAAGTAAACTAAAAGGACCAATGTGAATGATATTTCCAGGCTGGAGTTGTACCCGTTTGTCAATGCGTTGACCATCAACAAAAGTACCATTTGTACTATTGTCTTGGATAAGATGTCCACCTTTCCCATCAGGCAAAATTGTGGCGTGCAAGCGGGAAACTGTAGGCGCGTCTAATTGCATGGAAGCATAGCGATTGGTATGCAAAGCACGACCCAATTGTACGGGCCATTCTTTTAAATCTTTCAATACCAAACGTCGTTTGCTAGGAATGACAGCCGGACTAGTACTAGGATTAAAATAGGTGAGTGTAATCCGATTATGGGGAGATTGTCCGATTTCCAACTGGGACCCATTTTTTAATAAATATCCTTCATGAAAATCAATGCGGTTGTGATTTAAAAATACTCCATTACGACTGGGATTATTTTTATCTCCATCAAAAATTCTATATTCGTCTCCTTCCTTCACTAAAACAGCTTGTCGTCGAGAACAAACCTCCCATCCAATGGGTACGTCCAAATCTGCCCATTCTCGACCCCTGCCCAAACGATGTTCTTGTTTGTGTAAATCTAGCCGCAGAACTTGGCCTTGATTGTTAATTTCCAAATAAGGTTTAGGAGCGACTTGAGTGGGTTGTTCAAAATTACCAGTCATTTCAGTTATCAGTTATCAGTGACAAGTTACGAGGGAATGAGCATTCAAAAATATTTTTTAATCAATTATTTATTGAGTGGATTTTTTGATGACAGAAAATGTATAGTTGGAAAGCTTATTTTTATTTTTTATTTAAGATACATCTACTAACAGCATAAAAAAATGATTAAAAGTTAATTTTTCTCAAACATTGAGAACCCATAGAGACTTAAAGAGGGATAATGAAATTATACCGTTTTTCATTTCAAATAGTTACACCAGAAGCTTGATTGGCCAAGCTTTTCAGCTTCAAATATGTATTTCACCAGACAAAGAAAGGCTATCAGTGTATAAGTTCAGTAGGCAGGAAAAAATTCCAGGATGTCACAAAACTTCAAATCATCCAAAACCCTGTTGAATCCTGATCGATCCAAACCACAAGTTGGGAGCATCCCTGTTTTTATTTAAGATTGCTACTTTTAACATCATGTCTCCAGAGTAATATGTTTTACCGTCGTTTTTTACTTTTGCAAATCTTAGTACTAATTGGGCTACTAAGTATAGGATGTGATACAAAAAAAACTGTCCCACCTCCGGAAAAATTGACCATTGGTGTAGTTAGCTACGGGGAGGGCAAGGTTTCTCTAGATAAGTACAACCGTTTTAAGGACTATATTGCAGCTAGAACTCGCTCCATTAGAGTCGATGTAGAACCGGCTTACAATGAATTACAGGCGATCGCTCAAATTCAGCGCAAAAGGTGGGATATTGTATTTGCTACCCCTGGTTTAGCAGCAACCGCTATTGGCAAAGAATTATATGTGCCTTTGTTCTCGATGGAAAATGTCAGTCGCAGACAACGTTCATTACTAATTGTCCGCAATGATAGCCCCATTGAGAAAATCAGCGATTTGGCGAATAAAACCGTTGCTTTAGGAGAGCCTGGTTCTGCATCTGGTTATTATCTACCTTTATATGATCTCTACGGTTTAACCTTGTCTCAAATTCGTTTCGCACCCACCCCAAAAACTGTATTAGAGTGGCTCAGTGACGGGACTGTAGAAGCAGGTGCTTTATCCCAAGGAGATTTTGCAACTTATAAACGCCAATTTCCTGACACTAAATTTAGAACCATACATACTAGTCGCTGGATTCCCCCTGGAGTTGTCTTGATTGCACCCACCGTAGAACTCAACCGACAACAACAAATCAAAAAAATCATGGGTGAAGCACCAGCAGATATTGCAGCAGACGCAGGTTACATCCCAGGAGCCAAACTTCCTCAATATAAGCAGTTTATTCAATTGGTGGAAAAAGTCAGACCCCTAGAATCAGCAGTTAAAAATACACCGGCTGTCTTGATTCAAGAAAAATCCCAACCACAAGAACAAGCACTTCGATAAATACACTTAACAAAAATTAACTATTTTTTTGCGAATTTTTGGATCTTTTTTTTGAAAAAAAGATTATGTGTGTAAGAGTTAAATATTTCTTGATACTCTTTGATTTGAGCCACTCAAGATGTCCTAATTTTGATAGTGGCGATCGCTAGTTACCTCAGTACATAAAGTATATTTTTATATATTGTTTATAGTAATTACTTGTAGGGAATAGACGCTATTACAGGTCGGCGTAAATAAACCAACCATTTATAAAACCTCAAAGCTAGAGAACACAATACTTTTGAATTTTGACTTCCGCGCAGTGGTACTATCCCTGAATTAATTCAATCGCAAGACTATTAAATCATAGATAATAAGATATAGGAGGTGTAGTAAAAATGTCTCAATCCCCATTATTAAAACCAGAAATACCATCAGGAACTGTCATTGATAGCCGCTATCTAATCCAAGAACTGCTGGGACAAGGAGGATTGGGCAGAACCTACTTAGCGTTTGATACTCGCCGTTTCAATGAACCCTGTGTATTAAAGGAATTTGCTCCCATCGGTACGGGGAAAAATGAATTAGAAAGATGTCGCAATCTTTTTATCAGAGAGGCGAAAATTCTTTATCAACTAGAGCATCCACAAATTCCCCGTTTTTTAGCCTGCTTTGAAGGAGATGGTAGGTTATTTTTAGTCCAAGAGTTTGTCGATGGAAAAACCTACTCTACTCTATTAGCAGAAAGACAAACCGCAGGGCGAGCTTTTGCCGAGCCAGAAACAATCCAGTGGTTGAAAAATCTCCTCCCAGTTTTGTCATACGTACATCGCCATCACATCATCCATCGAGATATTTCCCCAGATAATATTATGCTGCCCAAGGGTAAAAATTTGCCCGTGTTGATTGATTTTGGTGTGGGAAAACAAATAGCAGATATCAAAGAAGTGGGAAATTCTACCCAAGCAACCTTTGTGGGGAAAATGTCCCTCGTTGGTAAAGTAGGATATGCACCCAGAGAGCAAATTAGTTTAGGTGTATGTTCGGCTAGTAGCGATATTTATGCATTAGGGGTAACAGCCATTGTCCTCCTCACGGGTAAAGATCCCTCTTGCCTCATGGATCAATATACCTTGGAATGGAAATGGCATTTTTATGTTCATGTCAGCCCAAATTTTGCCCAAATTTTGGATAAAATGCTGGCAGATACTCCCAAAAATCGATACCAAACATCCCAGGAAGTTCTCACGGATTTAGAAAGTTTGCCTGCAACTCCAACAGTTGCTGTTAATATTGAAAATCAGGAATTTCCTCCCACAAAAACCACATTTTTTGACAGTTTAGAGGAACTTTCCCCTGTTGCCTCTAATGTTGAGAATATGACAGAAGCTCAAGTTCCTGTCACTAGTTTTGACAATACACAGGAATCTCAATTACCAGCAGCATCTGTAAATAATCAACATGAAGATGTGGTGGAGATGGAGCCGCAAGAATTGGCAAATTCCACCAGACTTGATATTTCTGCTCACCAATTTGCCCCTGATTCCGAGCAAGATTTCACACAACCGCCCTCATCTTTCCACAAGTCCCCAGAAACAGCATTTAGTTCCCCTGAAACTTCAGAAAATTCTCAATATATATTATCTCAAAATCAGCAAAATACTTCTCTAAACTCTGTTTTTATCCATCGCTGTCAAGAAGAATTAGCCTATTATATAGGACCAATGGCAAGTATGATTGTAGAAGATACCTTAATAGATAATCCTCAAGTATCTCCTTATCAATTTGTCGAAATTCTTGCCAGAGAAATTCCTGAATCTCAAGCCGCTATTGAGTTTACCCGTAAATTAGTCAGTTAATAAATGTTGTGTATGGTTGCTGGAATTACCAATATTTTTAATGCATGATTTGATTACTCGCGGTGTCCAGATCCCCGACTTTTGACAAAAGTCGGGGATCTAATTCATGTTCGCTTAATTACTTATAATTCCTGCTTGAATTACCCCAACCTTCTCCTTAATCAGGAGAGGATACCACAGGCGGGTGAGGTTTTATAAGTATTAAAATATGGAGTATCAGAAATGGTCATCTTCACAAGTTACTCACATTCTTTGTATAAACTTTAAGTACTAGGGGAAAGTGATGATACCAACATAGAAGAATGTGGGCGTTGCTGATTAAGGGGATGATTTTTATCTCACGCAAAGACGCAAAGGCGCAAAGGAGCGATGTTTATTCTGGAGTAAACATCTGAATTCATCCCGCATTTATGCAACGCCAGAATGTGATTTGAATTTTGAACGAAATTCCTTATTGCAGTTGCTGTGAAAACATAGTTTGTAACGCACCAAATCCTTATGAATAGTGCATTACTTATCTAACAACAATATAGCTCAATCAATTTTGTACATCTTCAGCTAAAAACGGTATTAATTGCCTGATTCCCAATTCTCCTCATGGTGCTAGGAAGTTTACCAACTTCTTAGGGAACGAATGCCCAACCAAAGTTCTGATTTTTGGTGGAGTACATTCACATAGATAGTTTTGGAAAAGGAAAATACCATGAAAAACTTGAAACTTGCGGTAATGACAGCATGTGTTGCTGCATTGATGTTAATTGTAGGTTCTGAAGAGGCTTCTGCTAGAACTTATTATCGGAGTTGCAGTGCCCGCTATGCAGTCAAAGTTACCAATATTGAAGGAGTACCCACACCGACCCTACCGAGAAGAGAGGTTCCGGGAACGAGGTTTAGTGGCCGGGGTAAATGTGGTGCAAAGACACGCCTTAACGCATGTCGCAGAAGAGCAAGAGACTTCTGCCACAGCTGCATGGTAGCACACTGGGCAAGTCCATTAACAACACCTACTGAATGCTCTTACTATTCTGGTAATGTAGGTGTTCGCAACTATACAACCACTAATCTAACGGAAAGAATCGAGAACTATATCTGTTCGATAGATGGTAGGAATCGTAGGGGTAAAAGAATTAAGTATGAGGCTTACAGAATTACCGATGGGAACAGAGGCTGCGGTCCTAAATTGAAAAAGTTTATGCGGGTAAAACTTGGTTCTAGAACTATGACATGTCCCTCGCGTTGATGGTAAGTAAGACTAGGTTTAACTGATGGAGTTCCGTGATGTTTGATTGACAAGGGACTTTCATGGTGACATCCTCCCACACCATAATCTTTGATTTGGTGTGGGCTGACAAGAATCACTTCTTGGGTGCTCTTAACTTGCACATTTTATAACCCTTATATAGCAAGGTTTTTAGCCAAGCAATAAAAATGTGCTAGTTTCATTTATATGTTTATTAACAACATCAAAAATCAGTATTGATACGAGGCGTGCAAGATGTCAGCAAAGGTTCCCGGACAACGATACCTCCACAGGCAGCTTGACTGCCACACATATTAACCATTGGTGTTTCCTTGATTGGTATTTCCACCAGTACTTCTATTAGTACCTCCACTAGTACGCCCACCAGTACTTCTATTAGTACCTCCACTAGTACGCCCAGAACGTTTTAACCTGTCCATTGCCTTATCTAAACTTAATTTCATGCGCTTAAAAGCTTTAGCCAAACTACCAATTTCATCATTAGATAATTGCTCAAAATCAACTTCCATATGACCCATACTTACTTCCTCGGCTACGCGGGTAATTTGTTTTAAAGGCACAACTACTTGCCGATTCAGAAAGATATTAATTAACAAAATGACGGCAACAAATACTATGGAGACGATACCAATAATTATAAAAGAAGATTGGTTTGCTCTTTGAATGACTTTACTGGCTGGTACAGAAATAATTTGAGCGCCTACAATTTCATTTAATTTCCAATTAAATCCATTACTGGAACCATAGCGTTCAATCATGCTTTTAGGTGCTCTTTCCGGGGTGCTGTGGCAATCTAAACATTTTGGTTCTGTGACTGCCAGGGGACGAGCTATATAGAAAATATTTCCTCCAGGAAGGGAACGAAAGCCGTTTAATTCTTTTAAGTTTTTTTTGTTACGGAAGCGTTCAACAATTTTTGTTTCAAATTCATCAGCTTTATCTCGTAAATTAGTCGGATTGAGAGTTGCTTCTTTGTAAAAGAAATCCCGATAATCTGCTTTTTTACGTAATACTTCAAATACCTCCCGTGCAGAATAAGCAGGTATGGTTTCAGGTAAAAACGTAGTTTCTAATTTGTCTTCTAATTCTGGAGTTATCTGGGTACTAGTGTAATGACGCACAGATTTCATGGTTTCCATCAATACCTGAGCTGTGGAAGAAATTTCTTCTTTAGCATTGTTTGTCATTACTGCTGAAAGAGTAAATCCACTCAAACACAAGCCTGCTACCAGAATTATGGCTAAGAGAATAGTTACTTTTTGTCTCAAATGTAAGTTTTTTAACATAATTGTCAATATCCAAAAATTATTACCATAAAATGATTATTTACATGAATATAAAATAAATTTTGATTGCATTTAAGCTAATATTAAATATGAATATAACTTGGATAGTTAGAGCATCCTAAAATTCACAACCATAGTTGACAGTGGCTATAGGTAAAAATATTCTCAACAATCAACATGATTTTCATCGGTTGAGACTGATGTATTTTATCTTTATCTATAGAGTAACTTTCTGCATAATTTATTATTACCATCTTTAGATGCGATCGCAATATATTTATGGGAATTGTAAACTATTCTTCAAAGTTATTCATGATACTACCTAGAATCAGGATTACTATCAGGATTTCTCTTGAGTTTTTTCATGGCGATCGCTAAACTCAATTGCATCCGTTTAAAGGCTTGAGCCAGATTACCAATTTCATCATTAGATGGTGGCTCAAAATCAAGGTCTAAATGTCCCGTACTGACTTCTTCAGCTATACGAGTCAGACGTTTTAATGGTGTGATAATTTGGCGTTTCAAAAATAAATTGACTAAGACAATAATAGTAATAAAAACAATAAATACAATTAACAAAATAATTACAATAGATTGCCGAGCTTTAAAGAATACCCGTTTGGCTGGTAGGGAAATTATTTGCGCCCCGATAATTTCATTCAATTGCCATCCAAACCCATTATTTCTACCATAAATATCAATCATAGTTTTGGGGGCAACCTCAGGGGTACTATGGCATTGAAGACAGGCAGGTTGAGTTACGACTAAAGGACGAGCTATATAGAAAATGTCTTCACCCGTGAGAGAACGAAATCCACTCACCTCTTTTAACTCTTTATTTGCCCGGAAGTTATTAACTATTTTTGTTTCAAAGCTATCTGCCTTATCCCGAAGATTTGTAGGGTTTAAGGTCGCTTCTTTATAAAAATAATCATTATATTCAGGTTGTTTACGTAAAATTTCAAATACTTCTCTTGCTGAGTAAGCAGAAACAGTTTGCGGTAAAAATTTAGTTTCTAGCTTATTTGATAATTCTGGAGTAATTTCAGAAACGCTATAAGCTCTGACAGAACTAATAGTATCAATCAGGGTCAAAGCTTTGGCAGCAATTTCTCTTTCAGCATTTTCCATGAGGACAGAAGAGAGAATCCATCCACTTACACTCAATGCAAATGCTAGAATTAGCAATAGCATGATTGTAAACTTTTTCTTCAAATTAAAATTGTTCAACATCTTTTGATCATCCAGATAAAAGTTAGGCTTATATTCTATTGTCAGGAAATGAATTGAACATGGAAGCTTTATATTGATTTTTATTTTACAATAATATACATAAGTACAAAATCAACCGATAGAATTCCGGAATATCAAAAGGGTTTTGTTAATCTGGCATTTAAATCCTGACAACTGATACAATCTGTGTAAATTTATGTAATTCTCTATAAAATATTGATAATTTGGGAAATCAAATGTCAATTTTCGGTGCTCAAGGTTAAGAAATATTACATGGTTTAAATACACAGAATATATAGCACTACGCATTTAGGGCGCGGACATTTCTAAATCCAGCAAACCCTTTGACATCCTGCTGTTCCCTGTTAAGAGTTAAGAGTTCCCTAGCGCGTAGTGCTATAAATAATCAGGTCTCTACCCTCTGTCTTTTGTTATAGCTGTGTCAAAATAAATAACAATAGTTGGTAATCATCAATAATGCTGTGGAATCCGGGACAGACACTGTTTGGGGGTCGTTACACGATTGAAAGAAAGCTAGGTGAAGGTGGAATTGGTATTACCTATCTCGCCAAAAACCAACATGGACAGCTGCGGGTGATTAAAACCCTCAAAGAAGAAATTTTCAATCACCCGATGTGGAAACCACATCGAGATAAACTCAAGCAAGACTTCCGGAATGAAGCCGTGAGGCTAGCGGTATGTCGCCATCCTCATATAGTGCAAATAGAAAATATCTTCGATGAAGATAATATACCTTGTATTGTCATGGAGTATATCGAAGGTGAAGATTTAGGCAATTATTTGCTGCGGCAAAAAAAGCTACCGGAAAGGGAAGGGTTATTATACATCAAACAAATTGCTGAAGCGGTGGCAGTAATTCACCGCAAAGGCTTACTACATCGAGATATTAAACCTCGGAACATTATGCTCCGTAGTGGTAAGCAAGAAGCAGTGTTGATTGATTTTGGCATTGCCAGAGAATTTATCCCCAATGTAGTCCAAAAACATACCGTATATCGTACCCCTGGTTTCGCACCTCCAGAACAGTATGAAATGCAAGCAGCACGGGGAGAATATATTGATGTGTATGGTTTAGCTGCTACTTTGTATAGTTTGCTGACTGGAGTTGTCCCTACTGCCGCAGAAAACAGACGCTACTATGCCCTACAGGAACCAAAGCAACTTAATCCTGATATCAGCGATAAGGTGAATTGGGCAATTATGTGCGGTATGGCACTAGAACCAGAAAATCGCCCCCAGTCGGTGGAAGAGTGGTTAGATTTATTGGGGTCTGATGTTGAAGAAGATTATACTTCCATTCCTTCCACCCTGATTGGGCAAACACCACCTACACGAGTAGGTAGTACTGCTCCCCAATCTTCACCACCGATTATCGCCACGACGAACTACTGGCAATGTGTACATACCTTAAAGGGTCATGCAAGTATGGTTCACTGTGTTGCCATTAGTCCAGATGGGCAAATTTTTGCTAGTGGTAGTAGTGATAATACTGTTAAACTTTGGCAGTTAAGGAATAGAAAATTACTACGTAAATTAGGTGGTTGGTTTGCTGGTCATTCTAGCATGGTTCATGGTTTAGCTTTTAGTCCAGATGGAGAAATTCTTGCTAGTGCCAGTTGGGATGAAACAATTAAACTGTGGTTGGTAAGTTCGGGAAAAGAAATTCGTACTCTCAAGGGTCATAGTAATGGGGTGAATGCTGTTAGTTTTAGTCCAGATGGAAAGACCCTTGCTAGTGCCAGTGGCGACTGTACTATTCTATTATGGCTAGTTAGTTCTGGTAGAACTTTACGTACCCTTACAGGGCATTCTGACTCGGTTTGGTCGGTTGTTTTTAGTCCCGATGGAGAGCTGCTGGCGAGTGGGAGTAGTGATTACACTATTAAACTTTGGCTAGTGAAAACGGGTAGGGAGATTTCTACCTTTGTCGGACATTCATTTTTTGTGAATGCTGTTGCTTTTAGCCCCAATGGAGAAACTTTGGCTAGTGGCAGCAGCGATTACACCATTAAACTGTGGCAGGTGAAAACTGGTAGAGAACTTTATACTTTAACTGGTCATTCTGAGTCTATTTGGTCAATTGCTTTTAGTCCAGATGGGGAATTGCTAGCTAGTGCTAGTTGGGATGGAACCATTAAAATTTGGCAGGTGAAAACTGCTAGAGAACTTGCCACTCTCAGGGGACATACTAATTATGTAAGAGCGATCGCTTTTAGTCCAGATGGGCAAACTCTAGTTAGCGGTAGCGATGATGACACAATCAAAATTTGGCAACGAATTTAGCTTTTTTCCTTTCTCTTCCACAAGTTTATCTCCTACAGATGGAAAAATCGGGTTATTTCTCAGCTAAGGGTAAAAAATTTGCATATTTCACCCGAAGAAACCCGATTCCTGAAATCACCAACAGATAGTTCTATATTTGCGGATGTGCAACATTTAACCTGTGCAAACCTGCGTATTCGCAGGCAACACCTGTATAGCATCAGATGAAAATCTAATGGTTGTTGCCGACAAAGCTTTGCTGTATAACAAAGCGCTGATCAAC
>JASJDS010000246.1 GCA_030065055.1 Calothrix sp. MO_192.B10 | reverse complement strand
ATTGTTTCTTGCACTACCTGTATCGAAACAAATGTTTTTACTTCGTTCCATAAATAAATTTAGGGGCTTGGTGACCATTTTTCTTTTTCTTTACTTTTGCCTTTTTACTTTTTACTTTTGCCTTGTTCGGTGAGTCAAATTAGGAATTATAAGTAATTAAGCTAACATCATATAACTCCTTACTTACCCATACCCAATTGTTGAGCTTTTTGGTAAACTTTACCTTCGGTTAACAACGAAGGTGCAATTACAACCTCAACTTGTTGCATTTCTTTAATGTTTTTCGCCCCTAGAGTTCCCATACTCGTCTTTAAGGCTCCCAGGAGATTATGAGTCCCATCATCAAGCCCTGCTGGTCCGGTGAGGATTTGCTCCAGGGAACCAGTTTTGCCCACTTTAATACGAGTACCACGGGGCAATACAGGGCTAGGTGTTGCCATACCCCAATGATATCCCCTACCAGGAGCTTCTGCGGCTCTAGCGAAGGGAGAACCAATCATCACTCCATCTGCACCGCAGGCAATGCATTTACAAATATCGCCGCCAGTAATTAAACCACCATCAGCAATTACAGGTACATATTTACCAGTTTCCTGATAGTAATTATCCCTGGCTGCGGCACAATCTGCGATCGCAGTTGCTTGGGGTACGCCTACACCCAGTACCCCACGGGAGGTACAAGCTGCACCAGGACCAATCCCAACTAAAACCGCCGCCGCACCAGCTTTAATTAAGTTCAATGTGACTTCATAAGTCACACAATTACCCAAAATTACCGGCATGGGCATTTCCTGACAAAATTTCCCTAGGTCTAAGGGAGTAACTGACTCTGGGGATAGGTGAGCTGTGGAAACCACCGTTGCTTGGACGAATAACAAATCGGCTCCCGCTTCTGCGGTGGCATTACCGTATTTACTCGCTCCCACAGGAGTTGCACTCACAGCGGCAATTCCCCCTTGTTGCTTAATTTCCTGAATTCGTTGTTTAATTAATTCTGGTTTAATGGGAGCAGCATATAGTTCTTGCATCAAGGATACAAATTCATCTTTGCCCACTGAAGCAATCCGATCTAAAATTGGCTCTGGGTCGTCATAACGAGTTTGAATCCCCTCCAAATTCAGTACGCCCAATGCACCTAATTGTGATAGGCGTACAGCCATGCCTACGTCAACTACCCCATCCATCGCACTGGCAATTATGGGGATTTCTCGCTCAATATTGCCTATCTGCCATTTAGTATCCGCTAAACTCGGATCGAGTGTTCTATTTCCGGGGACTAAAGCAATTTCGTCAATTCCGTAGGCTCTACGAGCCATTTTGCCCCGCCCAATTTGAATGTCCACGCTCTTACCATTCTCAAATCTATTTAAGCTAGGGTATCAAATTGTGGGGTGGTTTGGATTGCTTTTTTTGTGTATATAAATAATTTTCCGGGGTTGTTTCTTGAGGAGTAGAAGAAGTGGGTTTGCCAAGATAAGTAGGAGAAACAGATTGTTGAGGTTCTCCCCAGCTTGAAGGCGTGGTATCAGTATTTTAATTGCTAAATATTTTACATATTACTGATTGTACCTATAGGACTCATATTTGATTTTTGCAAAAATCTCAGTACACTTTCTGTTCAGAGTTCCCTGTTAAGAGTCCCCTACCATCACGAGTCATTTCACGAATCAAACCGGATTCCTATAGTAAGATAAGTCCATGAAATCTGTAGGATACTATGGAAAATCAGTAGTCGATGTTTAATCGATCTGGAAAAATGTTAAAATAATCACAAATGTCAATAAAATTAAGCGAATGTTTGCGATTTTTCCTCAGTAATAGCAATATAAATGATGATTTTGATCGATAAAATTTATTCGTTAGCTAGCAGGAACTAAAGCATAAAAATATACTTAAAACATTATCCCAGTCATGCAGCTTTCGTTCTCTGGTGATTAGTTCCAGAGCTAAAAACTCAACCATTAACCAATCAGAATTGTTAGTATAAATTCCAGATTTAATCTTATTAACCTTGATCCAATCTGAAACCCTAGAACTATTGGAATGGCATCGCCTCTGCCAGCATTTATCTACTTTTGCGGCAACAAAACTAGGGGCGGTAGCTACCCTCGATCTGCAAATTCCTAGCTCTCAAGCTGAGAGTGAGTATTTGTTAGCCCAAACTAAGGAAATATATGAGCTTGATAGTACCCTGTTAAATGGATTGTCTTTTGAAGGAATTAAGGATATTGGAGATTCCTTGGAAAGGGCAGAACTGCAAGGAATTTTAACGGGTGATGAACTGTTGGCGATCGCTACCACTTTAGCAGGAAGTAGAAACCTGCGCCGAATAATTGACGATCACCCAGATCTAGAAGTTTTGCAGCAATTAGTTGCCGATTTGCGGACTTATCCGGAATTAGAGCAGGAAATTCACCGTTGTATAGACGAACGGGGACAGGTGGCAGATCGGGCGAGCCAGAAGTTAGGTGAAATCCGGCAAAAACTGCGGATAATACGCAGTCAAATCAATCAAAAGTTACACAACATTTTACAGGCTAAATCGAATGCCGTTCAAGAACAGATAATTACCCAACGCAGCGATCGCTTTGTAATTCCCGTAAAATCTTCCCATAAAGATGTCATCCCCGGCATCGTTCACGATACTTCTACTAGTGGCGTTACCCTCTATGTAGAACCAAATTCAGTGGTTCCTATGGGTAATCAACTGCGGCAATTGGTAAAACAGGAACAGGTAGAGGAAGAAGCCATTCGCCGCCGTTTAACAGAGCAAATAGCAGAGGTAAAGCCAGATTTAGAACGATTATTGGCAATTGTCACCGCCCTGGATATAGCCACTGCCAAGGCACGTTACAGCTTTTGGTTGGGAGCAAATCCTCCCCGACTAATTAATCCTCAAGACAAGGAAACCATTACCCTACGCCAACTACGCCATCCCTTGTTAGTTTGGCAGCACCACCACGAGCAAGGAACCCCAGTTATTCCCGTAGATTTACTAGTTAAACCAGAAATCAGGGTAGTCACTATTACCGGACCAAATACAGGTGGTAAAACCGTCACCCTGAAAACCTTGGGATTAGCAGCCTTAATGGCAAAGGTGGGTTTATTTATTCCTGCCAAGGAGCCAGTGGAAATACCTTGGTTTGAGCAAGTATTAGCTGATATTGGAGACGAACAGTCCCTACAACAGAGTTTGTCTACCTTTTCCGGTCATATTCGCCGAATTAGTCGGATTTTATCGGTATTGCCAGCAGAAGGCACATCCCTAGTACTGCTGGATGAAGTGGGTGCAGGTACAGATCCCGCCGAAGGTAGTGCCCTAGCCATTGCCCTGCTGCAATACTTGGCGAATAGTGCCCAGTTAACCATGGCAACCACCCACTTTGGCGAACTCAAAGCCCTGAAATATGAAGACGAACGCTTTGAAAACGCCTCCGTAGAATTTGACGAAACCACCCTTTCCCCCACCTATCGATTATTGTGGGGGATCCCCGGACGTTCCAACGCCCTAGCGATCGCTAGTAGACTGGGATTGAAAGCAGAAGTGATCGAACAGGCAAAAAACCAACTGGGAGGAGGGACAGACGAAGTTAACCAGGTAATTGCCGGCTTAGAAGCACAACGGCGCAGCCAAGAAACCAAAGCCGCCCAAGCAGAGGATTTATTACAACAAGCAGAACGGTTGTATCAAGAAGTTAACACCAAAGCCGACTTCTTACAGGAGCGAGAAAGGGAGTTACGAGCCTCCCAGGAAATTGAAGTTCAAAAAGCGATCGCCCAAGCCAAAAAAGAAATCGCCCAAGTAATTCGTCGCTTGCAGCAAGGGGAACCCACCGCCCAAGATGCCCAAAAAGCCACCAACGCCCTGGAAAAAATATCCGCCAAATTTACCCCACCACCGCCACCCAAAGCAAAAATTGGCTTTATGCCCAAAATAGGCGATCGCATTCGTATTCCTAAATTGGCACAAACCGCCGAAGTAATCGCCCCACCCAACGAAAATGGGGAATTAAACGTCCGCTTTGGGATTATGAAAATGACAGTCCGGCTAGAGGATATCGAATCCCTAGATGGGAAGAAAGCTGAACCGCTGATGAAACAGCAAAATATCCGGAGAGCAGAAACAGGTAAACAGAAAGCAGATGCTAAAAATGTGACTGAACCCGTTCCAACCCCTGCACCAGCAATTCGCACATCTAAAAATACAATTGACTTGCGGGGAAAACGGGTATCTGATGCCGAGATAATTTTAGACAGAGCCATTTCCGAAGCCACAGGAGCAATTTGGATCATCCACGGACACGGTACAGGTAAATTAAGGCAAGGAGTCCAAGAATTTTTACGCCAGCATCCCAGGGTTAACCATTATGAAGCCGCACCACAAACAGATGGTGGGACGGGAGTAACCATTGCTCATGTGGAGTGATAGTTGATGGTTGTTAGTTGTTAGTTGTTAGTTGTTAGTTGATAGTTGGTGGTTGGTAGTTGTTAGTTGATAGTTGTTAGTTGATGGTTGAGAGTTGACAGTTTAATGAATCACTCCTTCCCTCCCTCACTTCTTCACTCCCTCACTCCCTCACTCCCTAAGAAGGTTAAACAAAGTAACAAATTTAACCATGCTTAACCGATCAACCTGTAAGATTAATCTCAGCGATCTCTTTTGCAAAATATGTTTTCGTCCTAGAGTAAAACAAATACAATCTGCTGTTCTCAAAAAATCATGGCGGTTTTAGAGCTACAAGACAAACCAAAAAGTGTTCCCTATGGTTGAATTTTGTCTGTTCTAGCTACTGACTAAACCTTTGGAAACCAAGCTGAAGTTTTAAGAGTCTGGTTTCAAAATGGGTAACAGCAAAAGTCCCTACCAGTCCGATCGTCTATGCTAAAAGTTATGCACTCTGCCGCCCATTCACCTACTCCCAATTCCCAATGGGAGGATTTAACTAAACTCGGTACTCCCAATTCTGTTCAGTGGGATAATATTAAAACCCAATTAGATTTAGTGCTTTTGGCACTAGAAACCTTAACAGGTAGTGGCTCAGAAGCAATGCTCTCAGCCGCGACGGATCTCAACCTAGAATCCAGAGTGCCAGATAGGGTCGCTTTATGGCGACTGCGCCAGTCTAATCCTCTCAGAAAAGGGCAAGGAGGGCGGAAAAAACTAGATGTGGAAGAAGCACAATCACTGGTTCTGATTATTTGTTACTTAGCAAAACAACACCAAGAATTAATTCGTCGTGCTGTGAGCCTTTTAGAACAAATGGCAGAAACCCAACGCGAACCACATCACGCAGCTTTGTTGGGAGACTACATCGACGCTTTCTGCAATACTTACCAAGAACGTATGGAAGAAGACGAAAAAATCTCCACGGATGAATTGAGTAATCTAGCACTAAAGCTGCTGATTGACTTGCTTTTTTATAGTAGTCCCAATGGATACCGTCGTCTTTGGCTAGCACTCATAGATCGTTCCACAAAAATGGAGATTTGAGATGTGGAGTTGGAGATTGTCAACCCGCAATCCCAAATCCATAGACGCTTATTAGCTTCTACTTAAGTAACTTCAGTAAACGTCAATCCAAAATTTCCTATTATCTTGTACTTTCTGCCATGGCTCTATCAAATTCTGTCATCCGTCGGTACACACCGCCAACCTGTACCCTAGAAGTATGGGCGCAAAATTCGCCTTTGTCCCGTTGGATGGGGAAGTCAGTCCTCAAACAGATTCGCTTTGAGCTATGCTTCGACGATCCGCGACAAGCAGAAGCACCAAAGCAATTTATTCGTGGCGATCGCGGGCAACTTGAAGATTTGTGTACAACGGTGACAAATTATATACAGGAATACCTACAAAAATCACCATCAAATTTTTGGGTCAATGCCTGTGGCGGTAAAGATACCTCCAGGGAAGTATCTGAAGATGCCCAACTTAGTAATGTGCAACAAGCATCACAACCAAATAATAAATTAACATCTTTAAATACTCAGATAACACCTGGCAACATATATTTAAAACCGAGCGATCGCTTAACACATAATCTCTTTCTTGGTTCCTTAGCTAACCAGGCATCTACCTCTGTAATTAATCTGAGTGTACTGCAACTATTTGATTTGGCAAACGCCTTAGATGAATACTCAGCGGATGTCATGGCGTTACCAAATCTCAATCCAGAAAAATCAGTTTTAAGCTTTCCTAAATGGGCACCAGTGGCTGCTGTAATGGCGATCGCGGCGGGTTTAGCTCCCTTGACCTTACAATACGCTCGCAATCAACAAAAAACCCAGACAGCGCAAAAACCTGCTGCTGATACAAATCAAGAAGATAAAATATCTCTACAACCCACCCCTTCAATAAACTTCTCTGCTAGCCCCAATCCATCACTTAACCCTCCTGATAGCTTGCTCGGACCGGGAATAAATTCTATTAATTCCCAACCCCCTAATCCAGCTAATCCAGCTACACCAACAAAACCAACAATACCAACACAACAATTACCCAACTCCACTTCTGCTGTCAAAGTTCCTACAGCTCCCCAACCAAGGGTACCGACTGCGAAGTTACCACCCCAAGGTCAACTGGTAATTCCCCAACCAGAGAATGGCACCACAATTACTAGTAAACCCAATAATAAAACTGCAATTCCATCTGCCAAATCATCGGTTGCCATTCAACCAAATAGAGGCAACAACAAAGTAAAATTACCCTCTCAAACTACCACACCTAGCTTAAATGCCAGTGCTAGCAAGCCTTTAGGTAGTCCATTTGATAGTAGTCGCAGTAGAACATTAAATACACCTGCAATACCACCATCAGGAATTAACTCCGCTCCTAAATCTCCATCTATCACTCCATCTATCAAAAGTCAAAGTAGTTCGAGTTCAGTAGTCACCAAACTGCGACAAAGTCGTCAAGGTTCTACTCAAGCTACTGCCCCTAGTACATTATTTGATACTTCTCAGGTAGCAGAAGCACGTAGCTTCTTTAAAAAACGTTGGCAGCCACCAAATAGCTTGAAAGGTGCCCTTGAATATAGCTTGATGGTTGGTGCTGATGGAAAGATTGAGCGTATTGAACCCTTAAATAAAGCTGCGAGAGATTACGTAGATCGTTCGGGAATACCTTTAATTGGTGAACCTTTTGTTTCTCCTAATCAGAATGGTAAATCAGTACGAATTAGAACTGTTCTTCGTCCTGATGGTAGCGTACAGACATTTCCAGAAGATGAGTGACATCCTACCCCACCAAATCTTGTGATTGTGGTCTTGAGCTTTTGTGTAAAGCATCAAATGAGTTATTTGATACGCTGGGATTAACCTAAAAACCCAATCTCTGCCCGTGCAAAGTATAGTAAATGGCTGATTGTAGGGACATCGAATCCCTATAAACCTCGTCCGTCCCGACGGGGTTTATTTGGGGGAGCTATAAAACCCCCTCAAAAAGATAAAACTTGTCGTTCTCTGGATTTGTTAGAGGACGATTATTTTTTGAAGCAGACAGCTTTGCTGGAGGCAGTCCCGATGAAAATTTGATAATATGCCAATTTTGAAACTGGTCTGCATATTAGCGATCGCAGCAATTCATGGAAATCTAAGTGTTTACAAATTTTTGGGTTAACAGCCTTACTTTCGATGAGAGATTATTTTGAGTCCAGTTCCGAAACTGGTAATAATATTACCCCCAGTTACTGTCAATATCAATACGATCGCTATTAAAGTAGTCTTTATACAGGCTTAGGATTATGCAACAATTAAATCCTCAAAAAGATAGCTTCGCTTGGATTGTACAAACCTGGGCAGCTTTTACCTTATCCCTTTCCATAACTACCATTGGAATTATGAATTTACCAGTGGATAATTGGATTAAAGGCTTTATGGGTATGGGTTTGGCTTTTTCTGTGGGTTCAACTTTTACCCTAGCCAAAACGACGCGGGATTTGCACGAAAGCAAAAAATTAAACGCCAGAATTGATGAAGCAAAAGTAGAAAAATTACTCGCACAACACGATTCTCTGCAATAGATTTGTTGCAGAATTCCAGAACAGGGAATAGGGAACGGAGAAATGATACCAATTCAAATAATGTTTGGGACACATACATTCTTCGTCAAGGCACGGCATCCACAATTTTTAGTGTATAAAATTACCTTGCTGATGTTCCCTACCCATCTGTCCCATTCTTTTTTGAAAATGATATGAGAATTTTGGGCGTTGCTGAATCAGAGTATAAATTTACATTTTCGATCAAATTAAACAACGATTCTTCGCGCCTACCCTTCACTGAAGCCATTGTTGCGTCTAATGCGTCTTTGCATGTTAGCGTATAGCCGCCCTCCGGGCATCCAAGAAACGCGGAGCCTCTCGTAGAGAAGCTCCGCGTAGCCCGACTAATTCATACTTCAATTGTGCAACGCCGAATTTTGAATCAGAAAATAACACCACACGCCACTTTTATCATTTGTCACAGAATTTAGCGCGAAGCCCACGAGTAGTAAGGGGTCTTACCCTACACTTTAATAGTTCAGTATCCAACTAAGATAAAAAATATTAGTCTAGGTCTTAGTCTAGGCGATCGCTATTATTATTACTATTTTTCATAGCATACATAAAATTATTTTTATAGTAAACCAGGGAAAATAGTTCATTTCCCATTTTCCCTATAAAAAAATATATCTAGAGGAATATAAATAATTTTATTGCTTAGATCGCGTCTCTAAATGTGATAGGTTGATTAAAGAGCCGAGAATCTATTATTTGATTACAAAATTAATAGCTATTGAAGCTACTGGGGTGATATTTCCTTTGCGCCCAGCCAGTTTTCCATTGTGCTGTGAGTCTTGATTCCAAAGGAGTAGAATTGATGAAACGCTTACTTTACGAAAAATCTGTTGCTTACAAGGGATATTTAATTATTCCCTTTGTTTTTAGCAAGGTAGATAATTACGATATTTATTCCTATAAATTACTGTCAGCCATAGGAAATAAAAGTAAGTTTCAGAAAGTCGAAAACCCCGCAGCAATATATGGTAGTACTATCGATAATATCATTGGGATTGCCAAGGAACATCTAGATCAAAACTTAGAATTTATTAGTCAAACTGACTATTTTCAATCTCGTTATGTGTATCGCCACAACTTAATTATTGTTGGTAACGAGAATGGTAAATATTTTTACGACCATTATGCACCGGACTCCCTCAACAATATTGCCGCACCCAAGTTATTTACCTCAGAATATGAGTGTATTAATTGGATTAGGCAGGGACTAGATGGGTTGCATATTAGGACTTCATTAGGAGTGAGGGAGTGATGGAGGGAAGGAGTGAAGGAGTAATGACTTATAATTCCTACTTGACTTACCCCAACCCTCTTTTACCCTCTCCTTATCAAGGAGAGGGTGCCGCAGGCGGGTGAGGTTTTATAAGTATTTATCCGCACATGATATGATAACTGAACACAAAAATACCCTCCTCGTTGCCGAAGAGGGTTTGATTTGAGATGGGAAAAAATCTTACAGTTGCTTCACTTCAGAAACTAACTTCGCCACCATATCCTTAGCACTACCAAACAACATGGTAGTTTTATCCTTGTAGAACAAATCATTGTCCACACCAGCAAAACCAACACTCATACCCCGCTTAATCACAATGGTGTGCTTGGCTTTGTCTACCTCTAAAATGGGCATTCCATAAATTGGACTTTTCTCATCTGTACGAGCAGCAGGGTTAACTACATCGTTCGCACCAATTACCAGGGCGACATCAGTTTGATCTAACTGGGGATTGATATCATCCATGTCGTGCAACTGCTCGTAAGGCACATTCGCCTCTGCCAATAATACATTCATATGCCCCGGCATTCTTCCAGCCACAGGATGAATCGCGTATTTGACATCTACACCTAATTTTTCCAGCTGATCTGCCAATTCCCTAACACTGTGTTGCGCCTGAGCAACAGCCATCCCATAACCAGGAACAATAACCACAGAACGGGCATAACCCAACATCATTGCCCCTTCTTCGGGATCTATACTGTGGACAACTTTATCTTTTGCTCCCGCGCCAGCCGCTCCACTGACAGCTGCACCTGAACCAGTACCAAAAGCACTAAACAGTACATTGAACAGAGAACGGTTCATAGCCTTACACATAATTTCGGTCAGGATTAAACCCGACGCTCCCACCAATGCACCGGCGATGATTAACATATTGTTCATCACCACAAAGCCAGCCGCCGCCGCAGCTAAACCAGAAAATGAGTTCAACAGAGAAATCACCACTGGCATATCACCCCCACCAATGGGAATGACAAACATTATACCCAGTACTAAAGAGACTGCTGCCACTCCTAAGAATATGGGTAGATTATGGGGATCGATTAATAAAAAAGCACCACCTACTACGTAGGAACCCAATAGTAAAACATTGATGGGTTGCTGCAAGGGGAATGTAATTGGTGAACCACTCATGATTCCCTGTAACTTAGCAAAAGCGATCGCACTACCTGTAAAGGTAACACCACCAATTAACACATCCAATAGCATGGAAATATTGGCATCTAGGGGTACATTCTGAGACGCACCCAATAAACGCCAGAATTCGGCTACAGCCACCAGTGCAGAAGCAGAACCACCCAAACCATTCAATAAACCCACCATTTGGGGCATTTGGGTCATTTCTACTTTATAAGCTGCGATCGCACCAATTGCCGATCCGATTGCCAACCCCAATAAAATCATTTGGTAGTTCAACACTTGCTGATCTAGCAGCGTTACCACCACCGCCAATAACATCCCCACAGCAGCCATCACATTACCGTTTCTGGCTGTAGCTGGGGAACCTAACTTTTTCAAACCCAAAATAAATAGGGAGGCCGCAACCAAATATGTCAGCTGAATCCCAGTTGGTATTAAATCGCTCACGCCTTAATCTCCTTCTTCTTAAACATTTGCAACATTCTGTCTGTCACCAGGAAACCACCGACTACATTGATAGTTGCCAAAACTACCGCAACTAACCCCAGAATTACGGATATATTCCAGTCTTTAGCGCCGGAAGCCACAATTGCCCCTAGTACCGCAATGCCTGAAATCGCATTCGATCCCGACATGAGGGGAGTGTGCAAGGTGGGAGGGACTTTGGTAATTACCTCAAATCCCGTAAATGCTGCCAATACAAATACAAACAAAGCTGCAATTAATGCTTCTGTCATTGATATTCAAGCTCCTGTGATTGATAAATGGAGAGTATGGGGAGTGTGGGGAGTGTGGGAAGTAGAGGGAGTGTGGGGAGTGTGGGGAGTGTGGGAAGTGTGGGAAGTAGAGGGAGATATTATTTCCTTCCCTCCTTCATTCCATCACTCCATCACTCCTTCCCTCCTTCCCTCCTTCACTCCTTCCCTCCTTCACTCTCTAACTAATCGCCGATTTTTCTGCTGCCAGTGCGTCTTGTACCCGTGAGTTCCGAATCTCCCCTGCGTGGGTAATACAAGCTGCATCAACTATGTCATCGGCAAAATCTACCTGTATTTGCCCATCTTTAATCAGCAATTGCATCAAAGATGTCAGATTCTTGGCATACAACTGGCTGGCGTGGACTGGTAGGGATGATGGTAGATTCATCGGACCAATAATAGTCACCCCATTGTGAACAATATCTTTGCCGGGAGCAGTACAAGCACAGTTACCACCCTGTTCCGCTGCTAAATCCACAATCACCGCTCCTGGTTTCATTTGTGACACCATATCCTCTGTCACCAACAAAGGAGCTTTCTTCCCAGGAACTTGAGCGGTGGTAATTACCACATCAGCATTCTTCACATGGGATGTGACAACTTCTTGAGTTTTTTGTTTGCTGGCTTCAGAAATTTCCTTGGCGTAGCCTCCAGCTGTGGCTGTCTCTTCATCTAATTTAATTTCGACAAACCTTGCCCCTAAGCTTTGCACTTCCTCTTTCACCGCAGGGCGAATATCAAAAGCCTCCACAACGGCTCCCAATCTTCTTGCAGTTGCGATCGCTTGCAATCCTGCTACCCCAGCCCCCATAATAAATACCTTCGCCGGAGCAATTGTTCCCGCAGCAGTTGTCAGCATGGGGAAGTATTTGGGTAAAGCTGCTGCTGCAATCAATGCTGCTTTATATCCGGCGATGGATGCTTGGGAAGACAAAGCATCCATACTCTGCGCCCTGGTGGTACGGGGGATCATCTCCATACTCAAGGCTGTTACTTGGCGTTCAGCCAAATGCTGGGCTAATTGTGGATTTCCTAGGGGATTTAAAAATCCGATTAATATTGCTCCCGGTTTGAGCAAATCAATTTCCCAGCTTCCATCTTCCCTTTCTTGGGGAGGACTGACTTTAAGCAGAATATCAGCCTCACTCCATAATTGATGGGGATCGGTGATGACTGTGGCTCCTGCTGCTTCATAATCAGCATCCGTAAAAAAAGCTCGCTCCCCCGCACCAGATTCCACCCATACCTCTAAACCTTTTTTAACCAATCGGGCGACGGTATCAGGAATTAGGGCAACACGACGCTCGCAAACTTCAATTTCCTTAGCTACTGCTATCCTCATGAAATCTCCTTGAGATAAATACTTATTCCCTTGCAAGTGGTGAAATTTTGTCGTTTAGCTTACAACAGTCACAGTTCCATAGTCTGGGTGGCTATCAATCCTTAGAGAATGTTTTTGAATTGTTGCAATCAGATTTAACCCTACTTTTGTCATCTGAATTGCTTCAGGTCAAGTCTAAGCTATGCCCCTTATGGATATGAGAATTTCTAGATACTTGCATTTGTTTGCATATTGCAAATCCTATGTTGATCCCCAACCTGACTATCTCTGTTTTCAACTTGTTTTAGGGATTAAACACATTTCTTCTTTTTTTTTCACAGTTTGCAATATTAATCAATCCATTAGAAAAGTTATTTATAACTAATCATAACTGATGTTTTTTAGCAATGGAGTTATTCGCAATCTCAATTTACATTAAAATATCCCAAAATGGCTCTACACGTTTACTACAATTAGAGTAAAAATAACTTAAATTAATATAAAATTTTTGTCTAAATCAGCTAGATCCATTAATCTTTTGCAGAAATCAAAACTCATTATACTCATTAACTAGAGCCTCTTGGAAGGCAATAGTATGAAATTCAGGAACTAAACCTAATTCAAAAGAAATGATGAATTGCGAATTCTAGAGGTAGTTGTATTTGTTTAATATCGTAGGTAATATGCGATCGCCGTCAGACGGCTCATAAAGGAGCATCGCCCTCAGGCGGGCACATTACTCCATCCCTCCTTCCCTCCTTCCCTCCTTCCCTCCATCACTCCTCCCCTCCCCTATGAAGGCACTTTTAATGTCCACATTTCGTCCATTTTCCTCAAGTCAGTAGTAAAGTTTAGTTACGAACGTTTGATCAACTTAGCGCGATAACATATTGATTTTTATCACAGGAGCTTAACTATGAGACGTTTAATTTCCACCCTAGCCGTAACTACCTGCTTGCTGACAAGCACTCCAGCCATTAGCTGGGCAAATGGTTTACCTGGATTGTCCTTATTTGGAGGTATCAAAAGAGAGAATCAGCTGTCCTATAGATTGGATTTTGGTGGGCAACGTAATGCTTGGGATCGATATCGGCTCAGGATTCCCCGTAAAAAAATGAAGTTAGCCGCAGCCAAATTTATGGTTACATATCCCCGATACTTTAAAGGCAAATTCGATCCCAAGAAAATTCAGATTCGAGTCAGAGGGAAGAAAGTACCCCTATCTGAAGTAGATTGGAACAAAGAAGACCGTGCTATCTCCATTTATCCCAAAGAGCCAATACCTGCTGGTACTCCTGTAGAACTTGTTTTAGGTAATGTCCAAAATCCAGCCTTTGGTGGCATGTTCTACTTTAACTGCATGATGCAAACTCCTGGTGATGTACCCCTGCCTCGTTATTGCGGAACCTGGCAAATAGATGTGCGCTAAATTAGCTGGATTAATTTTTCATACTAAGTTGCGTTCTATTGTAGTAGTTCGAGTTGATGAGATTGCTTCCTGACGCTCCGCGACCGTCGCAATGACAAAATACTATCTTTGAAAGCAACTTGGTATCAGATGCTTGGTCAGGGGTTAGGAAATTGACACTCTCCTGCCTAAAGGCGAGGAGATTCTTGGTTCAACGAGTCCACTTAAACTAGACCCCTTGCGGTATCTAGCCCAGAGGTGGTTCTCTCCCCAAGCGTTAACTTTCCCCCTGCCCGGGGGTAGTTGGATTATTCCAAAATTTGTTTGACTTAAATTCTGTGTCGTCTAGTCTCCATGAAGATTTTACCTATTTCTGGAAAAGAGCTAGAACTATGAAATAGAACCCCATATCTTCAATTGTCAAGGTACAGATTGCCCTTAGGCAGTTGGGTTTTTA
>JASJDS010000245.1 GCA_030065055.1 Calothrix sp. MO_192.B10 | reverse complement strand
TCAAGTAAAACCTGCTCAGTTTGCGGTCATGTTCAATCCATGCCTCTCTCAAGGAGAATCTATGATTGTGGCAGTTGTGGACAAATACTAGACCGGGATTTGAATGCTGCGATTAATTTAACAAATGCACCTTTAGATCAGATACGCATGGCAAATGCGGAATTTACGCCTGTGGACAAGTTACCCGCCGACGGGCTTGTAGGAAACAGGAAACAAACATCAAATTGCTCTATTTGTTGAGATATGAGCGATTTGTGTAAGTTTTGTGTTGCACATGAGATAATAAGTTTATTTCAGGACTTATGCAACTGGCACAAGCAATGGCGTGTCTGCGCCGCGTTGAGTACCTAAAAACTATTTTACTGGAAAATTTTGGGTAGTAGGCTGGGTGCTAACCACAACCCATAACCAATAAATCCAAATAACAAGGTAGTAAAGGCAGTAAATATATAGCTAAGACACATTAATAAGCCATCTGACTCCACCATAGCTACAGCAAGCAGTAATATGCCAATGGTGGGGATGGGATTAGTAAAAGGTACTGGAGAAATTAGTAACAATGCTAACCAAGCAATACATAAACCATTAAATCTCCACACATAGTAATTGTTGGCTATTTTTGTGAAGCGGGGACGGGTAATTTTCTCTAAAATTCTCGTAACTTGGCGTAAATTTTTTAAAAGGATCTTGGCAAAGGGTCGGGGAAATTTATACCTGGCAATTTTTCGGGGTAACCAAGGAGAACGTCGCCCTAAAATTATCTGTGCAGATAATATCAAACAAGCACCACCAAAAGGACCTGTTAATCCGGGGGGCATGGGAAATAAAAAGGGCAATACTAACACAGCAATTACCAAACTAAAGCCCCTTTCTGAAGTTTCTGCTAGGATATCTTCAAGACTTAAAGGCTTTTCTGCTAAACGGTATAATAATAACTTAATTTCCTGGGAAAATTTCAGATGCATGTGCTGTGAAGTGATATAAATAGCCACAATCAATCAATTAATGTTCTCAAGAAGTTTGTATAATTTTTGAATACAAGCACACCCCTATTTCTTTACTAAGATATCAGAGATTTATTAAATGTAAGTAAAGTTATGGTAATAAGTATGGTCTAAATATTAAAAATTCATGATCCTATCCTATTTAATCATGTTCTAGTATAATTCGGTGCCAATAAACCAATTTTTTCTAGTACTTTGTCCCATTAATTTTGACGAGTCGCGGGTGCGAGCGATCCCCGACTTCTATCCTAGGAATTGCTACAATGTGCGGATATTGATTCAGAAGTCGGGGATCACCTTACCTAGCCATCAGAACTTATGGGACAGACCACTAGTCCATAGGTCGATTGCTATGGTTTTATTAATCTGGTGGAATTAAAATGGCTCAAGTCTTGGGTATGATACGGAAATGTACTGCTGTATAGGTCATGACTTATCCATCGGCGTTGATGGGGTAGGACTTGCAGTTACATACGTGAATTTATTCATCCCTCAAAGGAGGTATATTTTGCAAATGAATGTATTTTCTTTTTATTTTTATGGATAGTAAAGGAAAAATTTGCCACCACCGTTTGCATAGAGATAATGATTGTTTATTGATTTACACCTCATCCATTTTGAGAACTGAAGTTTTCCGTTCAAGGGAAATATCAAAAAATCAATTTTTCTGTAAAAAAACTCAAAATGTTCTTCCATCGGTTGTAAGTTAACTGATGGGGTGTCTTTTCAACCGATTGAATATTCATAAGCAAAAACTATGGTTTTCAAAGTAGATCTGGTTTATATATTATTGCTGAAATACATAACACATAGATAGGGGGTTAGAGGATGCTGGACAGGAGAAATAAAAGGTGCTTATGTAAATAAGTCTCGCTGTCCGAAGATTAGTGGTTAAAAAACCGCTCCAGACGCAGAGAACGCAGAGGAGAGAGGGATGGAGGAGGTTGGTAATTTTACACTGGCAAGGGAAGAGGTAGGGACATTCCCATTTAAAATATAGAAAATATACAGGGTAGTGAAAGAATTATGGCAGAAGAAATCAAGCCAGTGGAGTCATTCCGCGCCCTAGCTTTACAGATAGATTGCCATGCAGTTAATCGAGTACGTGATAATACTCAAGCTCGGAATTTAATCCAAGATAATATTAACCGTCTAGATACACAAATTGCTGGTAGTCTTGCTTTTATTGGCCCTGACTGTCGTTTAATTGTGTTGCCAGAATACGTACTCACTGGCTTTCCTATGGGAGATTCTTTTGATGTATGGGCAAAAAAGGCTTGTTTGGAAATGAAGGGGGCTGAGTATGACGCTCTCAGTCAAATTGCCCAGAAATATGGAATTTTTCTGGCGGGTAATGCCTACGAATTAGATAGCAAATTTCCCGGACTGTACTTTCAAACTTGCTTTATTATTAACCCTTCCGGCTCGATTATTTTACGCTATCGGCGGTTAAATTCTATGTTTACACCCACACCCCATGATGTGTGGGAACGATATCTTGATTGTTATGGTTTAGAAGGGGTGTTTCCCGTAGCTCAGACAGAAATTGGTAACTTAGCCGCGATCGCATCGGAGGAAATTTTGTACCCAGAGGTGGTACGATGTTTGGCGATGCGGGGTGCGGAAGTTTTCCTCCATTCCACATCTGAGATATATAACGGTAGTTTAACCCCGAAGGATGCGGCTAAAATTTCCCGGTCAGTAGAAAACATGGCATATGTAGTATCAGCAAATACAGCTAATATAGTTAATATTTCTATTCCCCAGTCTTCCGCCAATGGTGGTTCTAAAATTATCGATCATCGAGGAATTATAGTCGCAGCAACAACTACAGGGGAAAGCATGGCAGCGTTTGCGGAAATTGACCTGGCTGCATTACGCCGCGATCGCCGTAGACCTGGGTTAAATAATTTACTTTGCCGACAGAGGTTTGAACTCTATGCCGATAGTTACCAACAGTCGCATTTTTACCCAGCAAACTCTATGCTGGATAAGGAAGTAGAACGCCAACATTTTATCCAAACCCAGCAACAAACCATTGAGCGTCTAGCCAAACTGGGAATTATCTAAATCATGTCCAAACCCATAGAAGTCCGTAACCCCCGCACTGGAAAATATGATTATGTGATTATTCCACCGCCACAAAAGTTGTTGGCGCAGTTGTGTTCGAGGTTGCGGAGGGCACAAAAAAGTTGGCAACAACTGGGTATAGAAGGGCGGGTAGCTGCTTTACAGGAATGGAAGAGAGCTATAGTTGCGTCACGGGATAAACTTACGGAAGCCTTGGTATCAGATACGGGCAGATTATCTACATCGAAGCTGGAAGTTGACTCTTTTCTTTCCACCATAGATAGGTGGTGTCAGTTAGCACCAAAGTTAATTCAAGATACCGCCAAGGAGACGGAAATTCCCTTCATCCAAGTCCAACAAACCGTGGTTCCCTATTCCCTGGTGGGGGTAATTAGTCCCTGGAATTTTCCCCTATTATTATCTACCATTGATGCCATCCCTGCATTACTTGCCGGTTGTGCGGTGGTGGTAAAACCCAGTGAAGTTGCTCCCCGGTTTATGGCTCCCCTGTTAACAGCTCTCAATAACGTACCCCAGTTACGGGATGTATTTACTTTTATTGAAGGTGCGGGGGAAACGGGAGTTAATTTAATTGACAATGTGGACGCAATATGCTTTACGGGGAGTGTTGCCACGGGGCGGAAAGTGGCAGAGATGGCGGCGAAGAGGTTTATTCCCGCATACTTAGAATTGGGGGGGAAAGACCCCGCGATCGTTTTAGAGTCTGCTGATTTAGAATTAGCTACATCAGCGATTTTATGGGGTGCGGTGGTAAATACGGGACAGTCCTGTTTATCCATTGAGAGGATTTATGTGGCTGACTCTATCTTTGAGAAGTTTTACCATCAATTAGTTACCAAAGCACACCAGTTAAAGTTAGCCCATCCCCAGTTAGAAGATGGAGAAATTGGTCCCATTATTGCCGAGAAACAAGCAGCGATTATTGCCAACCACCTCCAAGACGCGGTGGAAAAGGGGGCAATTATTCACTGTGGTGGTAAGGTAGAAGAATTAGGTGGTGGTTATTGGTGTCGTCCTACGGTAATGACGGAAGTCAACCATAATATGCTGGTGATGCAGGAAGAAACCTTTGGCCCGGTTATGCCAGTGATGGCTTTTAGTACGGTGGAAGAAGCTGTAAAACTGGCGAATGATTCTATTTATGGGTTGAGTGCGGCGGTATTTGCTAGCACAGAATTTGAAGCATTGGAAGTAGCTCGTCAACTTGATGCGGGGGCTATTAGTATTAATGATGCTGCTCTGACAGCGATTATGCATGAGGGTGAAAAAAATGCCTTTAAGTATTCCGGTTTGGGTGGTTCTCGCATGGGTGCGGCGGCGTTAACCAGGTTTATGCGGAAAAAAGCATTTTTGGTGAAAACTAAAGCGATTCCTAACCCTTGGTGGTTTAAGAGTTAAAATATTTGGCGTTGCTGAATCAAGGGATGAATTTGTCTCACGCTCCAGGCGCAGAGAATAAAAGTTTAAGGGCGTTGCTGAATCCAGGTATGAATTTATCTCACGCAAAGACGCAAAGACGCAAAGAATCGTTGTTCAATCTATCGAAAAATGTAAAATCATACTTCCATTCAGCAACGCCAGTTTAAGATACCTGATTTTTAAATTTCATATTCGCTCTTCAGTAACGCCTAAAGAATAATCTGATTTCAACCCCACACCCGGTGTAAATTCAACACAAAACCCTGTAGCACTTCCTCGCCAGACAATTCCTCTGGATTATCTAATACTTCTACTGCAAATCTTGAACGATAAATTTCTACTTGTCGATGCTGGGGATTGAGTAACCAGCCCAGTCTTGCCCCATTATCGATGTACTCTCTCATCTTACCTTGCAGGGACTCAATTCGATCAGAACTGGACCGTAATTCAACCACAAAATCGGGGCAGATATTGGCAAAGGTTCCTTTTTGTTCTGGAGTCAGTGCATCCCAACCTGCTTGACTCACCCAAGAAGCATCGGGGGAGCGAGTAGCGCCATTAGGTAAAATGAAGCCAGTAGAGGAGTCGAAGACTTTACCAGGTTTACCGGAATCGCGCCACCACAAATACAACTCCCCAGAAATACTACAATTATATTCTCCAGTTTCCCAACCAGTTGGTGGGTTCACAATTAACTCTCCTTGTGCAGTTCTTTCTAGTTTCAAGTCTCGGTTTACTGCTGCTAAGGCTGCAAACTGTTCTTGGGAAACGTGCAACCCAATTGTCTTAGGTAACTCAATCAGCAGGGTTTGTTGTTCGCTACTGGCGGGCGTGTGTACCATCTTCGCCTCTTGTACAATGGCAGTACCTTAGGTGATTTATGAAAATAATTTTACCAATAACAAGGGCGCAAGCCGCAGCGCCCCTACAATGGATATGCGATAGGACAAATATTATAATCACATCCGTTGGTGATGACTTGTAAGTTCCCGTGGTAATTTCAATTCTGGAAATCTCCTTATTTACTAACACCTTCTCCACCCTTACTCTCTGCGCCTGGAGCGCCTCTGCGTGAGTTATCTCCTAGTAGGCTATTTGCTGGACAAAACCGGATAAAACTGGACAAACCCCAGCAAAAAACGTCTACCTATTTAAAAAAATTTACATTAACCTCTAGACTTACTCCGACAAGTTATGCGATCGTGTTAATTATGGTTGCGTGCATGGTCATTCGTAATTTGTGTTGTTAACTTCCATCAAAACCAAGCTAAAATTGACCTCATTACAAAAAAATCTGATGTCAAAACATGCTGGGATATCCCGATTTACGTATAATTGGGGACTTGCAACATGGCAAGTTTTGTATAGTGAAGGATATCAACCAAATCACTTGATTTTAAAGAAGTTTTTCAATAATGAAGTCAAACCTGCTTTACCTTGGATTAAGGAGAAAGGTATTTGCCAGAAAATTACAGAATTTGCTTTTAATAATTTAGGGAAAGCCTTTAAAAACTTCTTTGCTAAACGTGCAGAATATCCCAAATTTAAGAAAAAAGGTAAAAATGATAGTTTTACGATTAATGCAGGCGGTAAAGCCATAAATATTGGTGGTAAACGTATTAAATTACCTACCATTGGCTGGGTTTCAACTTATGAGATTTTACCTCACACAACAACCACAACGTTTACTATATCTAAAACAGCGGGTAATTGGTATATTTCTTTTTCTTATGAAATCGAGCCAGAAATTCCCCAAAAACAATATGATTATGTCGGCATTGATTTAGGGATAAAAACTTTAGCGACTTTATCAACGGGAGTGATTTTTTTTAATCCCAAAGCTTTGAGCAAAGCTAGAAAAAAACTAGCTTCTTTACAACGTCAATTATCGAGAAAGGTCAAAGGTAGCAATCGTTATCAAAAACAAAAACTGAGAATATCGAAATTACATCGACGTATTAGAAACATACGTCAAGATGCAACTCATAAAGCAACTACATTTATTTGCAAAAACCACGCAGTAGTTGCTTTGGAAGACTTAAATACTTCAGGAATGTTAAGAAATCACAAGCTAGCAGGTGCTATCAGTGATGCTAATTTCTATGAATTTCGTAGACAAGTAGAATATAAAGCAAGTAGATATGGTGGAACTGTCATAAAAGTTGATAGATTCTACCCATCTACTAAAACTTGTTCCAATTGTGGAGAAATTCAAGAAATTAGTCTATCCCAACGGGTTTATGTGTGTAAAAAATGTCAGTATACTGCTGATAGAGATTTAAATGCATCCCAAAATTTGGAGAAATATGCACGGTTGGCTAAACCGTGTCTGGACGTTAAGGGATAACCGCTCCCATGCTCCCGTTGAAACGTCAAGTAATGTCTAGTTTTGTCTAGGTTTTATGTAGCAGATAAATGCCTTTTGTTGGGTTCCACTACGTTTCACCCAACCTACGAAAGATTGCATTTTTAAACAGGAGCATCATCGTCATTGAAGTCTTCCTCTGGGATTTGGGTTAAGGATGCTAAGTCTTTACCCTCAAGAATGGTTCCTTTAATATTTGCCTCTTGAAGATTAACCTCTTGAAAATTTGCCCGTTGAAGATTCGCCCCTATAAGATACGCATTTTGCAAATTAACCTTTTGAAAATTTGCCCGTTGAAGATTCGCCTCTACAAGATTCGCGTTTTGAAGATTAACCTTTTGAAAATTTGCCCGTTGAAGATTCGCCTCTACAAGATTCGCACCTATAAGATTCGCCTCTACAAGATTCGCCTCTGCAAGATTAACCTTTTGAAAATTTGCCCGTTGAAGATTCACCTCTACAAGATTCGCACCTATAAGATTCGCCTCTGCAAGATTTGCCTGTGTAAGATTAACCTCTACAAGATTCGCCTCTGCAAGATTTGCTCCTACAAGATACGCATTTTGCAGATTACTGTAACTTAAGTTTGCTTTGTATAAATCTTTTACGCCTAAAATACACCCTTCAAGATTAAGATAACTGAGACAATCAAAAACAAGCGTATTTTTAGATCCAATTCTCTGACTTTGTATTGATATTAATGCTCCAAATGCTTCAGGTGAATGCCATTTAATATCTGAAATTTCTTGCGTAACTCTCGCACAAGCATTTAAAACAACTAATAAAGCTTCTTCCGCATTTCGCGCCTGTCGCATCTCTTCATGGAAATTAGGTCTTTCTTTCAACCCTTCCATCGGCATTCCATTCGCCGACATAAACTCAATTAAACGGCACAATGTCTTTTGCCAATGAGGAACTTGTAAAATATTTTTTGCATGAATTATCCTAATTTCATCACAAATAAAACGAAACAGGTATTCATCCATCGCCGATGAACCGCACAAAGTCGCCCAATTGACTAATGCTGTGCGCTCATCACATCCTTTACGGAAATTTTTCTGACGTTCTTCTAAATCCTCATGAATTAACTGGAGTCCTTGCACAATACGTTTAGCTGCTAAATACTCACCGAAACTCTTGTGAGTAAATTCAAATGTTTTCTCACTGTGTCTAACTCCTCCACTTTCCCGGAAGTAAAACGCAGTGAGTAAACGAGTAATACTCGCTTTAGAATCTTCATTAAAACTATCTTGAAAGCGGTTTAATATTTCTCGCATACCGCTATTATCACAATGCTCTTCAATTTCTCTAACGGTAGTAGTTCTACCATCCCCATGCCAACAGGCAAGAGCAATTTCTTCCAAAACACCAATAAATTCGTCTTTGGTTATTCCCTCTGTTAAACGATATCCATGCTTTTCATAACCACGTTCGTACACTGCATCTAGCAAGTCAGCATAAATTTCGTTTAGGTTACTATCTTGCGTAAACCTTAGCCTATTTCGTTCACAACTCAGAGCTACCAAGTAATTCAGCAATGGTTGGGCTGTGATTTCCAGTAAATTATCTGTATCTAAATCTTGAGGCAGCCCTTCATATCTTTTACCTTTCGCCTTACCATAACGTTGCCACCATATCTGTCTTTGGTCTATTTCTAACAGCTTTTTCTCATCAATATAATTACCATTTTTTATTTCTTCTTCTTGAACTAAATATGGCAAAATATGCAGAATTTGGTGTGGCTTCCTAAACTTAGTCCGATTTGCTTGTACAGCTATCTCTCTTCCAGTAATCAAAACCTGTAAACAGCGAGTTCTGTCATGATTAAATTGGGTGACTTTAAGTCTAACTTCCTCCACAAACTCCTTAGCTGCTTGTTCGGCAATTTTTCCCTGCATTGATAGCTCATCCAAGCCATCAAAAATTATCAGTAACCGTGACTCGCCATTAGTCAAATCCAAAGGGTTATGGGGTAAAAACCCATCAAACTGCACAAATTCCCATACAGATTTTGTAATATCCCCTGTAAGATTAAATAAGTGCAACGGAATATAAATAACTCGTATTATTTCCCGTTCCCCTAGGTGTGCAGCAAATATTTTGGCAAAAGAAGATTTTCCGCTACCAGGACCACCACTAATCAAACGTATGGCATCATTATGATTAGCTTGCTGTAACCAATTTTCTAATTCTTCTTGCAGTTCAATGACGACTCTTTCATAACGTTTACCATCATGAATGCGCGAATCTAATCTTTGTGTTGACGAATCCTCTACCTCATTCTCATAGTAAGCTCGCAGGGGTACATAAACATCCTTGAGACTAAAAGCTTCCAAAAACATTGGTTCTGCAATTTGCTTTTGTAGCCGAGCCTGATAGAGTAACCATCCCTGCTCTACTTTATTTGCTTGGGTAAATGGGGTATCTAAAACGTCTTTAATAACAGCATACTCTTGGCTCTTTTCTATCCACTCAGCATTTAAAGCATTGATAAAGTAAGCCGGAAGACGATTACTAATACTCTTAGCTTCAACCTTTTTCTCAACAAAGTTTTCTAACCACTGACAAAAGCCATCTTTAGCTGCTTTTACAATTGATAAATCTGTCGGACGTTTAAAAAAATCATCATCTATAACCAATTCTTCATCCTTGAGAACAGAATTGAGTTGCTTGTACAAATTTTGGAGATTATCCGGCTTGGTAATTAAAAGTTCCCTGTTCTCATCTATTAAATTCCCCATCGCCTGCATCAAAGAACGAATAATTAACAATCCCGCAATTTCTCCCGGCTTGTCATCCAATCCCAAAGAACCAAGAATTTCTACCCCATTCTCTGCCAAATCATCCCACTTGAGAAAAGCACCATTAATAGCAGCCTTACCCAATGAAGTGAATAATTCTTTAGGTTTTACCTTTATCTGTTTCTGTAAAGTTGGTGTGGGCTTTTCAACTTTAATTCCAGTTTCCCCAGACATAGAGCAGTGAGTGAATACTGATGTATATTGATGAGAAGAAATTAAATTTTATACATTCTACCGCTTTTCCCATAATTCTGCGGAAAATAGTAATGCTGCGCGTCAGTAACCCATTCACCCATGATTAAACCTCTTCCCAACGAATAAAACAAACACATTTTTATTGCTTGCCTAAAAACCTTGTTCCATGTTATGAAATGTCAGAACTTATGCAATTGTCACAACCATTGATTGGTGCGTGAGGTTACAAGCCTGATGACTAGGTTCAAATGCGATCGCAACAAAAAAAATATGCCAGTTGCGTAAGTCCTAAATGTGTTAGTTAGGAGTGTAGTCTTTTTGATTCGAGACACCAAAACAGCAAAAATCTATTTCTGAAAAAACTAAAGGAAAGTCCAAACAGATTTTATCCAAATTTTATTTTACATTAAATAGTAATGTAGATCACGTTCGACAAAAAACGTAATTCCGTTAATTAAATGAAAATACTTTGCATTATAAATGACTCAATTCTCAATTAAGAGGCTTTTTGTATTTTTTTATAACAAAATGCTAGAAAAACAATGTATTTAGATTTCAAAATATTATGGTTCGTTAAGCAAATATAATATTTTATACTATTATTTGGTTTTTAGTCCAGTATTTAAACTTAGAATAAGTTCATATACCGCTACGCAGAAGTCAAAAGTCAAAGTTTGAGTGTGTATAGGGCGTTGCCGATTGAAAATATGAATTTGCTGGGCTTTAGGGGTGCTGCGGCTTGCGCCCTTGTCATTGGTAAAATTATTTTGGTGCTGAATCAAGATATGAATTTGTCTCACGCAGAGGCGCAGAGGCGCAGAGAGAAAGAGTTTAAGATACCTGATGTTTAAATTTCATATTCGCTCTTTAGCAACGCCATTATTTTTACCAGAAAATAAAAAGATTACCGGATGGTGCGTTACGCTATCCTGCGGGGATGCTAAAAGCAAACGCGGTAACACACCCTACGTGTTTTTCAAATAGTAGACGGAGTGGAGGGCAAACCCATAATAACGTAAGTTGCTAGTTAGTGCCCCAAAACCTTATCATCTTGATACAAAAAACACGATTTTGAGTATTGTTAAATACTAAATTTAAGGGCTTTGTACTTAAATTTAGGCGTTTTTTGATAACTAGCAACTTGGGTTAATATTTGAGATGAGATTCAGTATTGTGCTTTTAACCCGTGAACAATTCCATCTTGCCTTCTTTACCAGAAATGGCGGATATATGGCAACAAACCCTCAATTGGCAACCAACTAGCCAGCAGCAAATTCAATTCCAGCGATTGTATGAATTAATTCTACAAGGTAATCAAAAGCTGAATTTAACTCGTATTACTGAGCCTCAGGAATTTTGGGAAAAGCATTTGTGGGATTCTTTGCGGGGGGTAGCACCATTACTAAATAACTCCAATCAAAGTACCCATAGTAAAGAAATATCTTTCATTGATATTGGCACAGGTGCGGGTTTTCCGGGTATTCCAGTGGCAATTGCAGTCAATCAAAGTACTGTTAAATTACTTGATTCTACTCATAAAAAAATTCATTTTATTGAACAAATATTACCAGAGTTGGGATTAAACAACGTTACGGCTATTACTGGTAGAGCGGAAGAAGTAGGTCAAAATTCCCAGTATAGAGAACAATATGATGTGGCTTTAATTCGAGCTGTGGGAAATCCCTCTGTTTGTGCTGAATATGCCCTACCATTAGTTAAAAAGGGTGGTTTAGCGATAATTTACCGGGGGAATTGGACGGCAGAGGAAACCACTAACATGGAAAGTGCGGTGAAGCAATTAGGTGGTGTGATTGAAAACATTGAACAATTTATCACTCCTCTTAGTCAGAGCATCCGCCATTGTCTATATCTGAAGAAAGTAGCAAATACACCTGTTAAATTCCCCCGTGCTGTGGGAGTACCCAGTCATAAGCCCTTGTAGATGGGATGATGGGATGATGAAGTAATAAGTAATAAGTAATAAGTATTTTGGCTCTCCCACACATTTTTTCGTTCACACATGGGATGAGGAGTAGGGGCGGGGTTTCCCCGCCCGGAGGGAAGGAAATAATATTGCTTCTCCTTGTCTTCTTGCTCTTTTATCCTCCTGTTTAGCTTACATTCCCACCTGGAAATCAATTTCCACAGCGAGTAAACCAAGTGCGTTGAAAGGTACTCTCATACCTCACCTAGTCTGATTTATCTGACTTTGTATATAAGCCTGGGAATTCATTCCTAGGCGGACATTTGGGCTAATTGAGAATACTGCAAGTTATAGCACTACGTGCTAGGGAACAGGGAATAGGGAACAGGGAACAGTAAGCTATCAAAGGGTTTCCGGATTTAGAAATGTCCTAACGTATATGCGTAGTGCTATGTGAGTTAAAACGTACTCTCATAACTCACCTAGTCTGATTTATCTGACTTTGTATATAAGCCTGGGAATTCATTCCTAGGCGGACATTTGGGCTAATTGAGAATACTGCAAGTTATGAAGTAGAACAAAGAGTAACCCAACAAAAGATTAATTGTGTTGAGTGTTGGGTTTCGTCCTTCAACCCAACCTACAAACCTCAATATCAAATATGAAAAACCCCACCCCCGCTTTTTGCGCTTGCAAAAATCTTTCCCTCTCCTCTAGAACCCTTTTCTTATGCCTGCTGAAACTGTTGCCAACAAAGATACATCGCCCGTGGTACGTGAAAGCAACCTTTCCACTTACCGCCTTTGAGGTCTAATAGCACTTCCCCACGACGGTTGAGATAACCAAACCACTCTCCATTATCTGGATCTGCAAAATGCGACCAAGTATATTCATGCATCCTATCATACCAATCCCTACATATTTCCCGACCCGTGAGCTTATAACCCATTGCCAATGCAACTAGGGATTCTAAATGTACCCACCACAATTTTTGATCCCATTCCAACTGCTGGGGGGGATATCCTTCTGCATCCATGAAATAATAAAGTCCGCCATACTCTTTATCCCAAGCAAAATCGAGGATATTCAACACCACATCAACAGCTTGGTTAATTAATTGAGTATCATGACGGCGTTGGGCAATGTCCATAATAAACCACATGGCTTCAATACCATGACCGGGATTAATTAGTCGTCCTGCAAAACAGTCGAGGTGCGAGCCATCAGGAGCCACATTCTCCCACATTAACCCCCGTTCTTTGTCTAGGAAATCTGTCATCACTTCCCGCACCGTTGCGTCGAGTACTTCCTCTAGGGAATCGCTTTCTAGCAGCCATGCCATTTCTAGGGATAGGTTCGCTAAAATCATGGGCACAGCCAAAGCTTTCATGGGGCGAGTACCGGGATAGGTTTTATTGTATTTGCCCTTGGGGTTTGATTGGCGACGTAAAACGTTGTGATAAGCTTGCAAAGCCACATCCTTTGCCCATTCTTCCCCGCCAGCCAAGGCATACTGACTAAATGCCATAGCTGCAAAGCAGTCAGAAAAGATATTGTATGGTTGCACTAAAGGCTTACCATCACGGGTGAGAGAAAAGTACCAATTACCCTCCCCATCTCTTCCATGCTGGGAGAGAAAATTAGCACCATTGGCAGCAATTTTCAGCCAATCTTGCCGTTTCTCTAGCCGATTGTAAAGCATGGAAAATAACCATACTTGGCGGTTTTGCAGCCAGATAAATTTGTCTGTATCGTATACCTTGCCCTTTCTATCCAGACAAGTAAAATAGCCACCATATTCCCAATCTATAGAGTGCTTTTCCCAAAAGGGAATGACATCTTGGAGGAGGGTATTTTTGTACAGTGTAGCCAGGTGTTGAAAATTATGCCCCATCGCTTTTACATCTCGCGCCAATGAGGTCAATTATCGCTTTTATCATCGGGTAAACGAAATTTTGCGTGGGATTTCTAGCTAAGTATCCAAAAAATAACTCCCCACACCTTTTTTTGCTCACCCGAGCAGGGGGAGAAAGAGTTTTCAGGTTTTTGCACTCCTAACTAGACTAAACTGGGGAAGGAGATGTCAAATTGAGCCAACACCACGAAATTCTATTTCGTGGATTCTGGCTAGAAGATGCGTATAGCTTGTCGCTCGATTCTATTTGCATAGAATAGCTATCTGGCTATACTTTTCTAGCTTTTAGGAGAACCGCTCTGCCGACATCAGGATTCGGACTTTCAGGCTCGCTTACTCGTTTTGCGATTTAATTCATCACTTCTATGCCTCCAAGTAGAGCGGCTCCGCCCTTAAGTAAAACTTTACATAGAAACTTTCCTGATACTCTGCCCAACAAAAATATCCCAGTGCTTTCAACCGTGGATTATGGGCAAAAATTTTGGCTAACTGCCTACATCGATTGTACCATTTTACGGCGAATAAATGAGCCACTGCGGTGGACGGTAAGCCACTGCGGTGGACGGTAAGCCACTGCGGTGGACGGTAAGCCACTGCGGTGGACGGTAAGCCACTGCGGTGGACGGGTTCCCCGGCATAAAGCAAGTGGCGCAACCCGAAGGGGTTCCCCGGCATAAAGCAAGTGGCGCAACCCGAAGGGGTTCCCCGGCATAAAGCAAGTGGC
>JASJDS010000244.1 GCA_030065055.1 Calothrix sp. MO_192.B10 | reverse complement strand
CTCCATAATGTTCTGCTGCTTCTTTTGGGGAGACATACGCTTTAGTCAATAACCTCTCCAAACCTTAACATTTCTCTTGTGGATATTTGGAGATATTTGAAAAGGTTTGGTAAGAAAATTATTTAATAGTAACGCCTCTAAACTCCGGTTTATAAGGAGAGGGAAAGATTTTTACACAGTAAAAAGCGAGGGTGAGGTTCAATTGTAGTCTCTACCAAAGAATTGTGTTGTAATTATGAATTAAATCGGTATAAATTTAATGTTTAATTGAGCAAAGGGGTTCCCTAATTGTCGATCGCCAAACATCTACGCTATAAACGAAATTAGAGCTTAGTGTGAGGAATGGGGTGGGTGACACAAGAGATACTTCAACAACGCTATGCAATTGAGCAACAGTTGGGCAAGAAGGCTGGAAGACGCACTCTCCTAGCTCGTGATTTAGCAACTCAGGAGCTAGTTATTATTAAACTGTTGACCTTTAGTAGTGATTTTGCCTGGGAAGATTTAAAACTATTTCAACGGGAAGCAGAAACCCTCAAGGCACTGGAACATCCATTAATTCCTCGTTATATAGACTACTTTGAATTAGACTCAGTCCATAAAAGTTATGCCCTAGTTCAGAGTTATGTTAAAGGTAAATCCCTGGAGGCATATATGCGTTCCCGGGGTAAATTCACGGAAAAGCAAGTCAGAAAGATTGCCCAAGAATTACTGAGAATTCTCATCTATCTCCACAAGCGACAGCCACCAGTGATTCACCGTGATATTAAACCCAGTAATATTATTTTGGCAAATCGTCCTTATTTAGTGGATTTCGGTTCTGTGCAAACCCTCGCCAGTAGAGCGGGGAAAACCATTACCGTGGTGGGTACCTACGGCTATATGCCCCCCGAACAGTTTGGTGGTTATGCTAGTCCTGGTTCCGATCTTTACAGCCTGGGAGCCACCCTCATCGCCTTAGCAGCTGGTATCCATCCAGCAGATTTACCCCAAGCAGATATGGCGATCGCATTTACAGATTATGTTGATTTAAGTCCATCATTGGTTAAATGGTTGGGTAAAATGACTGAAACTAGCTTAGAGCGGCGTTTTTCATCGGCAGAGGAGGCTTTAGCATCTCTGGGGGGAAATGAGTTGACCATTGCCAGTAAACCCATGATGCTAAATGCTAGACCTGTAAATACTTTGGATGTGCTATGGAGTGCTATCTGGCGTAGCGTTACTATTGGTGGTGGAGTGACGGTAACTAGTGCAGCTATCTATAGCACCGTGGTTTTTCCCGTAGCCGGTACATTACTCGGAGCAATTATCGGTGCTTTTATTGGCATACCCATCGGTTTAGTCAACGGTTTATTGGTAGCAATTGTTACAAAAATATTTTTCTTCCCTCTGAGAAAGCCCTTGTTTCATCGGCGCACTGTCAGTATCATGAGTATGGTCATTTCCACTGCGATGGCCATTTTGAGTTTCCAGGTGATTGAGCTTAATAGTTCTAGCAACAGCTTACAGTTGCGTTTATTTTGGGTATTTGCTCCAGCATTGATTACTGGGTTAAGTATGGGGGTAGCAAGTAAATTCCATGCTCAATGGTATGAAGAACAAGTAAAACTGAGAGGCTATTAAAAAGTAAAAAGTAAAAAGTAAAAAGTAAAAAGTAAAAAGTAAAAAGTAAAAAGTAAAAAGTAAAAAGTAAAAAGTAAAAAGTAAAAAGTAAAAAGTAAAAAGTAAAAAGAGAATTTCCATATCTAAAAAAAATGAATTTAACCGGAAGTATTGTTTCTCACACTATGTAACTCAAAATAAATCTTTATATTATTTTCTATGAATTAAGAGATTAGTGCAATCTTGGTATATCCTAAAATATAAATATGGAGGATTGGCAACCAATTGTATTCTTCTTTTTGTTGCCTTTAAAATTTTCATTTTTGTCTTATTCTCTCAGGAGTCACAGATCCCCGACTTCTTTAAGAAGTCGGGGATCGCTCACACCGCGAATCTAAAATCTAAAATCTAAAATTTAAAATTATATGACAAACCAGATATTAAACGAACGTTATCAAATTGAACAAGAATTAGGCAGACAAACGGGGAGAAGAACCTACTTAGCTCAAGATTTACAAAGCCAGGAACGAGTAGTAGTGAAATTACTATTGTTGGGACAAGATTTTGACTGGCAAGATTTAAAGTTATTTGAGCGAGAAGCAGAAACATTAAAAACCTTAGAACATCCCGCCATTCCCCGTTATTTAGACTACTTTGAACTAGATACCGCTGACAATAAGGGCTTTGGGTTGGTACAAAGCTATGTGGCAGGAAAATCCTTAGAATCCCATTTAATTTCTGGGAGAACTTTCAGCGAATCAGAGGTTAAAGAATTAGCCATAGCTTTGCTGGAAATCCTGCGCTATTTACATCAACTCAAATCACCCGTCATTCATCGCGATATTAAACCCAGTAACATTTTACTTACAGAGCGTTCTGGGAATAGTGTAGGTCAAGTATATTTAGTAGACTTTGGTTCCGTGCAAAACTTAGCTGCCACCGAAGGCAGTACAATTACCGTGGTGGGAACCTATGGATATATGCCACCAGAGCAATTTGGTGGACGGTGCGTTCCAGCTTCCGATCTTTATAGTTTGGGAGCAACATTAATTTATTTAGTCACAGGGTTACATCCCACAGAACTACCTCAAAAAGACTTACAGATTCAATTTCGTCAATCTTGTAACTTGAGCGAAGAATTCGCCAACTGGTTGGAATGGATAAGCGAACCGAGCCTGAGCCAAAGGTTTAAATCTGCAAAAATTGCGATCGCTGCTTTGAAAAAACCCCGTCCGAGAAAACAGGGAAAACTGGCATCCCGTGACCAAAATCCTCAACCAGTAGGGAGTGAAATTGTTTTACGCAAACATCACCGCTACTTAGAACTTTCCCTACCAAAACAAGGATTTAGTATTCGCCATATAGCCACAATTTCCTTTGCTACCCCCTTTGCATTGGGGACAACATTGCTGGCTTCTATGGGTTCGGGAAGTGCGATCGCTAATTTTTTACAGTTTGCAGCTATAGTTACAATTATCCTCACCATTCTGTCTGGATTTTACCAACGTCTGTATATCCATATTTACAAAAAGCAATTGGTACTTACCCATGATTTACTGGGAATCAAATGGCACATCACCCGTTCATTAAAAAATGCCTCCCACTTGAAGTTAGCAACATCAGGAGCAATTAAGTATGGGATGAAGCCTTGGTTAGTGATTGTTACTAGTGCAGTCAGCTATGACTTTAGTACCTATGCTAATTTGACTTTGTCAGAAATGGAGTGGTTAGCACAGGAGCTACACAAGTATTTAGGCTTACCACTCCATAAAGTCGAAGAGTGAAATGTATGTATATTTTGTGTAGATAAAATGGCTAAAAAAGGGTTGAATTTACGAATATCAGAACGTCCCTTGAATAAGTTGAGGTTATATGCACCCAACAAGGAAAAGACAATGACTCAATTAGTTGAAGACTGGATAGATAGATTACCAAACCCAGAAACTGACAATTATTCGGACACCCACAAGGGGTGTACCTCGTAATTGTCCGGCTATCCATCCCCACCGTATAGACGGATGTGGAATTCCGCCGAATTAGTTTAAGTCGAAAAACCAAAAGAATTAAAATGTAGGGCGTTGCTGAATAAGAGTATGAATTTGCATTTTTCGATACAATTGAACAACGATTATTTGCGTCTTTGCGTCTATCCTGCACCATAGACACGAAGTGGCTGCGAACTTAATTCATACATGGATTCAGCAACGCCAAATGTAGAGCTACTGCAAGCACAAACTAGGTGTCTTCTGTGCAACTAAAGTTTCATCAATCGCTGTTACCAACAATTCATCTAGAGATATCCCCCCTGCCTTTGCCATACAAGCAATCACGCTTTTGGGGGAAAACGAACAATATAACCCTGCTTCCAGGAACCAAGGTTGTCCCTGGGGATCGACACGAAAATCAAATAGGCTGTAATGACGACATCCCAATGCCTGGTGACATTTCTTGGCAACTTCCTGAACAGTGGTAGTTATGGGATCGTTAGGGTCTACTATCCAAGCCTTGATATTATCCTTGGCAGTCAAACTCAAGCCACCATCTTCTGTTTGTTTGAGTTTATCACCATAATTGCGAATGGGATGGGTTTGAGGGTTTACCAAATACTCTTCCAAGGGTAAACCAACTAGCTTGCCGTCTTTGACAAGAATTCCACACCGAACTTCTCGTCCCAGTTCTATATACTCTTCTACTAATACTTCATCTGAATATTCAAAGGCTGTTTTGAGGGCAGCATCATATTCCGCAATATTTTTTACCAGAGCTACACCACAAGAATTATCTGAATTGGCTGGTTTGACCACTACTGGAGGCTGAATACTTGGGGTGTCTCCTTGGCGGAGTACTTCTCCAGAAGGAACCTTCACTCCTGCTGCTGCCACAATTGCTTTCGCTCTGGCTTTGTGGGCAGTTATTGCCATGATATCCGAGGTATTACCCACATATCCTATTTGGATTAAGTCAAATAAAGCACGATATTCCGTCATGCCAGGTATACAAAACATTTGTGGTAGCACCACATCAATTTTTCGCGCTGTGATAAATTGGATGGCATCGGCAACAGACATGGGTTTTGCTGCCCTAATGTCTTCTTGACTCAGGGATGTGGGAAAACGCCACTGGCGATCGGGGGTAATATAGGCAATATAGAATTCGTAGCGTGAGGCATCCATGATTGCTGCAATGCAGTCTTGACCATAGAGCCGTGATAAATCGCAGTAAAAGTCATCGTATGCAGAACCAACTAAATGGAGAACGCGAAGTACTGACATAATTAACCACCTTTATATCATGTGCTGTGTAAACCAACTTCCAAATTTATCCTCTCTTTCTCTTTCTCTGCGCCCTCTGCACCTCTGCGGTTCATTATCCAACCCTTCATAACTAATGGGACAGACCACTACCCTGCTCAGGAACTAAAAACGTAATAGCTGAGAACGATTGCTAAATAACAGAGCAATTCCATACACTGTAAGTCCCGCAGCCATACCGGGCAGAACTTCATAAATGGCACTGGATAGATTAAACTTTAAGTTCCAAATTAAAGCCGTTGTAATTCCAATTCCCATCATAGCGATCGCTGTAGAAAAAGTTACAGACCTCTGCCAAACTCTCAAGATTAATAAAGGACCCAAACCAGAAGCTAACGCTGACCAAGAAAAAGTAACTAGGGAAAAAACATTGTTACTTCCAGTAAGAGCGATCGCTAAAATTACTGAAGTTACGATTAAAGTCCCTATTTTTGCCAATTTGTAAGATTTAGCGGCATTGGGAAAAATATCTTGAGTCAGGGCAGCCGAACAGGAGAGTATTTGAGAATCTGCCGTAGAGATGGTGGCAGAAAACAACCCAGCTAGTATCAACCCCACCAAAACCACTGGTAATAATTCCAAAGATAGATAAGGTAGTGCTAATTCTGGATCCCCAGAAGCCATTAAATTCGGCATGAGAACCCTTGCTGTTAAGCCAATTCCCGTAGCAGAGATAGAATTTAATAACCCCAAACCAGTTTTCAGATTTCTAGCAAAATTAATGTTTTCGGCTGAGTCAATTGCCATAGCACGAACCATAATATGAGGTTGTCCTACCACCCCAAAACCAGCTACAATCCAACCGATAAAGAACGGCAAAAATCCCCACGGTTGTTGCGAGGAATTCCAGTCGATTAATGCGGGGTCAATTGTTGCCAAAGACTGCCACAATTGTCCTGTACCACCGCAACTAGCAACGGCCACAACTAACAACATTAACAAAGAACCAACCATAATGATTGCCTGTACCGCATCCGTCCAGATAGAAGCGCGAATCCCTCCAGAAAAGCAGTAGATAACAACAATTACGGCTCCGAGAATAATGCCTAAATGATAGTTCCATCCAAATACAACATTGAGGGCTTTACTTCCCGCAACTAATTGGGCTGCAGCATAGGAACCAAGAAAAGCAATGGTGATGAATGCAGATATAATAGCGATCGCACGAGAGCCTTTCACATTTTGACTGAGAAAGGATGATACCGTATCTGAAGCTGTTTCCTCGGACATCTGCCTCAACCGTTTGAAAACAAAATACCAAGCCAAATAGTCACCAATTACCCAACCAATGGTTAGCCACAGAGAAGAAATTCCTATTTTATAGGCAAAACCAACCTGACCAATAAATAATAAACCACTTTGACCCGTTGCCATTGCTGAAAGTGCTGTCAGCCAGGGATTGACATTGCGGCTAGCCAGTAAATAATCAGTGGTGGTACTTTGTTTGCGGGTTGCTGAGTAAATGCCAACCCCTGTAAATAATAGAAGGAAGATGATAAAAGTTGCAGCAATTCCAATTTGTTTAGTCATTACTACCAATTGTTTAATCCTATTATGGACAGTTCCCTAGTAAAACACAGCAACAGGGAACAGGGAATAGGGAATAGGGAACAGAAAGTGTACGCTCGTTTTTTCAAAAATCAAATATGAGTCCTATAGTAGAAAAGTTCTAAAGTTCTTTTGACTTTTAACTTTTAACTTTTAACTTCCGCGCAGCGGTACTAGTCTCCTCCTAGCTCTACCAATTTCCCAATATTGAAATCAATTTTGACCCAGCCTTTGAGTTTGCGTAAATTCTCTAACAGCAATAAGGTTATTTGCCAGTGAGGTACTGTAAAAAATGGTAGGGGGTCGTTAATTTGAAAAATAGCATCCGTTCCTTTAACCATTTTTCCTATCCAAGCCTGTAAATCGTCAAAAGAGCCAATCTCAGTTAGTCGCCAAATCTCATGGTACAGCCAGTAAGTAGGTTTACTGTCAGCAAGTGGCACAATTGGTACTTCATCCTCCTCACCATCCTGAAGATAAGCATCTGCCAATCCCGGATGATTGTAAAACATGGTAATGGCAGAATGGGTGCGGGGATTACACTCAATGGGATAAACCGTGCCATCTTGTGTTTGCATAAAATCAAAGGAAATTTGTCCAGTTAAATTTAATTCTTTGACAAATTTATCAACCCATGCATATATTTCCGGTTTCTCAAAATGTTGGTAATTTACCTGAAAAGCAGAAGATTGAGAACAGCAGTGAAGTCTAATTTTCCCCTGACGCACCGTACTGTGAGTACAATACTCTTGACCAGTAATAAACTCTTGCATTGTCCAAGGACTTTCCTCGCTAATGGGCAGATTTTTGACGTAATCTTCCATCCCTGCAAAGGGTAGTTGAGTCATGTCTAAGCGAGAAACTGAATCGTAGCGAATGCTTTTGAGAATATACCGGCTTCCATCCCCGGCAAAATCAAAATCCAGAATTTGTTGGGGATTGGTAATTAAGAAAGATTTTGGTGCTGATAGTCCCAGAGAACGCGCTTTTTGGCACAAAGTAAATTTGTCATCTAACATCTGGGTAACATCAGGAGAAAAGTGAATCACTTCACAATGGGGTGAGAGTAATTCTCCAGCTAGGGAATCATAATAACTAGCAACTGGACTAGATACGGGAATAAAGGCATTAATTCCCTCTCGGCGCACAATTTTGAGTAATTCTTGGCAGTAACCATCGGCATCTTTTTCTGGTGCTGGTACGGTATAAAAACCCTTGACAGCATTAGAAAATTTGTGTCCTGATAGCCAATATTTATGGGTTTCCACCAAAAAAACCTGGTGTCCGGCTTGGTGAAAGGAACGAGCCAGTTGCAAGGCTTTTGTCATTTTCCCCCCGGTAATCAGAACTTTTTTCGGGTGTTCGGCGGTTATTCGTTGGCGGAATGGGGAAGTTAACCAACTAATTAACAGGGAGATGGTGACAAGGGTTAAATTTATCGGTAATGCCAGTAAAAGTAGAGTCAAAGTGCCAATACTTTTGAGGAAAGTAATGGTGGGTTTATTAGTCATGGTGAAGATAGGAATCCGGTTTGATTTATGTTCGCGTAAGCGTGGCGAAGCCTTAATCACTCGTGATGGTAGGGAATAGGGAATAGGGAGCAGGGAATAGGGAATAGCAAGTACGCTCGTTTTTTCAAAAATCCAATATGAGTCCTATAACTACACGTGAGTTCGACGAAATTTTGAGGTTAAAACCCTTATGAGTCAAGGATTTTTACAATTCAAGTCAGGAGTCACTTCCCGAATAGTTGAGAATAAACTCAACAATTAACCTAAACTTAGTAAATCAGTATGAGTTCGACGGAACTCAGGTAAATTTTAACTCCGAACTCCGAACTCCGAACTCAGGTTATTCACTACAGGAAAAACAAGGCAATGAACAGATATCCATTGCCTTTTGTCTCGATTTCTCGTTTTTCTATTTACGTCTGATGATGGTTAAACCATCTCGCAATGGCAGTAAAACCTGTTCAACTCGTGTATCATTTGCCACAAAACGATTAAATTGAGCGATCGCTTCTCCGTTGGGAGTACGTTGTTCTGGTGGTAAATAAGGTTGCCCCTGAAGTAAGGTATTATCTACGCAAATAAAACCACCAGGAGCTAACAAATCCCGCTCTAACAAGAGTTGGAAGTAATCAATATATTCCTTCTTATCGGCATCAATAAATACCAAATCAAAGGATTCTCCGGCATCTGCCAATTTTTGCAGTGTCTCTAAAGCTGGAGCAACTTCCACCTTAATTTTGTTGCCGTGGGGAGACTGATCAAAACAAGCACGGGCAAATTCTGCTACATAAGTATCTACTTCACAGGCAACCATATACCCATCTTCTGGCAAAGCTTCTGCCATAGCCAATGCAGAATACCCAGTAAACATACCTACTTCTAGGACGCGCTTTGCCCCTGTCATATAGACAAACAATTTCAGGGTTTGTCCCTCAATATGCCCAGAAAGCATTTCCTGCTCTAACTGGCGCACCGTTTCTCCATCCGAAAAGCGTTTGCTCCAATCTTCTGCGGCTGTTTTCTGTGCTAAACCAGCTAAGGCAGCAGACTCGGTAGTAGTACACTCTTCAAGATAGGGGTCGATTCCTGCGGCTAAGTTAAATACCTGTTGCAGAGAAGTCATTAAGGCAGCAGAAACTTGTTCTTCCTTCGCCATCTTGACAGTCTCTTCCAACTGTTGTACTAAAATCCCCAAAGGAGTTACGGGTCTAGCTTGATTGGGAGTTTCTAATAGCTTAGTCATTCTCTACTACTCCTATTCCAGACCTAGATCGCTTAAGTACATTTCCTCACCTTTTCCGCCATCAGGTAATGAGTTACACAGTTGTTTGTAATTGTCAACCGCTGCTTGTAACATTCCTGAAGATACTTCTTGGGCATAATCACAAGAGCCAATACCTGTGGGTAGTGGAGCCCATAAACCCCCTTCACCCCGCTTGCGGCGCATATTTTTTTGACCTTCAAGCATTAAGTCAATATCTTCCAAAATAGGGTGGTAAACAGATAGACCCAGAGAACGACATAAATTCATAATGCGATCGCGTTCTGCTGTTCCTAGCCAGCCCATCTCTACGGCTAAACTAGCACCAAAAGCCATACCAATACTGACAGAATGACCGTGCATTAACTTGGCAGCAGGTTCAAAACGAGGACTCCAGGTATGACCATAAGCATGGGGACGATCTTGATAAGTCTCAAACATATTTGTCCCTTCATGCTTCATGTAGGAAAATAATGCTCGATAAATTACCTCATCAGCTATCTCAGCTAGCTTTTCATCTGCATTGATGGTAGCAAAGTGAGTTTCTAGCAACTGAGAACCGTATTTCTCCATTAACTCAAACAAGGTAGGATCATCGGTGACTGCCATTTTGATAATTTCAGCCATACCATTACGAACGTGACCAGTTGCCAGAGTACGGAAGAAATTGCGGTCTACTAAAGTCAATACTGGTGGATGATAAGCACCAATACTATTCTTGAATTGGCTTCCATTGGTGCAAGTACGGGGTGAAGGTCCTGCATCAATAGCAGCAACAACAGTGGTTCCCACCATGATATAGGGAGTACGTCGGTGTTGTAAGGAACAAGCTAATCCAGCAACATCACTGAGGACACCACCACCAACCACTAAGACAGGTTCGTTACGAGATACATCACAACCATCTTTACCCAGAAATTGCAGCAAGCGGTGGACGGTTTCAGGAGTTTTATCAGATTCCCAAGCACGACACGCAAGCAACTTCAGAGGAATTTCATGGTACTCAAAATAACGTCGCAATGACTCCCCATAAAATTCATCTACGGCACTATCGACAATTGCCACACAACGACCGCGACGACTATATACTTCAGCTAAGGTCAAGTTCTCAGGCTCAAATACCCCATCTACTAACTTAACTTCTCCCCTCAGGGTATAAGTAGCTGAAATTTCAAAGGAGCGACCATCTCCACTAGCGGTGATTTCCCCATGACCAGTGTACCATTCTGAAGTGCGATACTTCTCTGGATGATTAAATTGAATAATCTGCTCTGACTCCAGAGGAGAGAGCTTTTCGAGACTTTCAATCAGCTCTGAACTTTGAGGTTTAGCTTGAACCATATTTGTGTTGATGGAAAAGTAACTACTTGAAATTGATAACCAGTATTGGAAAATTATTATTCCTTCCAGAAGGAGTGACTGACTTCACACAACTCCCAGAACAAATGTAGTGTATCAGAATATTAAAGGAATGTAAAATTTTGTAAAAATATTTGTCTAGTTACTAATTTACCGTCGTCAAGCTTTTGCAATCTCGGCAACGGCAATGTGTCAAGTGAAGGAAGAAGGAACAAGGAACAAGGAACAAGGTTTGAGGGGAAAATCCTCTTTCTCTATTTATTTTCTTTCCCTCTTACTACCCTATGGGGAGGTACCACGTGTCTAATACAGTGAAATTACTTAAGTTAAATTACTTATTGATTTTGGCAACAGAATACTCAGGTTAATATATCAAAACATTATAAAACAAGTATTTTGTATAAGATTTCCTGCCAGCAAGAGATAAAAGCTTTACATTCAAAATAGATAGAAATGCGATCGCGTAAATATTAATTTCAATGCGTGTTAAATAAATAATTGAAGGAGAACCAGCATGAAAACAGATTACCTGATCCTGGGTAGTGGGTTATCAGGGTTAGTCTTTGGATCTCTGATGGCAAAATCCGGTAAAAAAGTTCAAGTATTAGAAGCCCATGAACATCCAGGTGGCTTTGGTCACACGTTTATGATGGCAAAAAAATATAAGTTTAATGCCCAATTACATTATGTTTGGGACTGTGGTGAAGGGCACACGGTAAACCGAGTATTGAAAAAACTCAACTTGGAGCAAAAAGTCACCTTTGAACGGTACGATCCTGATGGGTTCGATCACATGAGAATGCCGGGATATTCACTGAATATTCCCTCAGAATCTGAGGAACTTATCCATCGGTTATCTAAGCTTTTTCCCCAGGATGCTAATCAAATTCGTAAATTTGTTTTAGAAGTACAAAAGACTAGTGAAGGATTAAAGAAACTATCTCCCCCTGTAAATCCTGCTGAATTAATCCAGCATTTTGGTCAAGTATCCTGTGTGGCAATGCATCTTTATGATACCCTTCAGGATGTTTTCGATCGCTTTAATTTACCTGTTGGGGCCCAAACACTTTTAGCATTGCAATGGCCTGATTTTTTGCTACCCCCAAATCAACTCTCTTTTTATGCCTGGGTAATTTTATTTACAGGATATCAACAAGGTGCATTTTACCCCACCAAGCATTTTGAATTTGTGATTGATTCCTTAGTCAAGGTGATTGAAGAAAATGGTGGTGAAGTGCTTCTCAACCATGAAGTGACTAATTTTATAGTCGCAGATAAAACAGTCACTGGGGTGCAAGCAATAGATCGTATTACCCACGAAACCCGTGAATTCACGGGCGACAGGATTATCTGTAACATAGATCCGAAAAAAGCTGCCCAGATGATTGGCATGGAAAAATTCTCTGGCAAGGTACGCCATCAACTCGATTATGAGTATTCTCCCTCAAACTATATGGCTTACTGCGTTGTGAAGGATATTGATTTACGAGACTATGGATTTGGGAACTGGAACACTTTTCATACAGAGCATCAAAACTTGAATGAAGCATTTGAGCAGATGTATGAAAACCATGATTATTCCCATCCCAGTTTTGCAATTACAACACCTACTTTATTAACAAATGCGGAACGGGATTGTCCTGATGATTGTCAAATAATCGAATTTTTGACTGTTGCTAATTATGCTTATTTTCAGCAACTTCAAGATACAAGCAGAAAGACTTACAATCAGAAAAAAGAAGAGATTTTGGATTCTATTTTGGATGTGGTAGAGAAACACTATATTCCGAATTTGCGAAAATATATAGTCTTTAAAATCACCGGTAGTCCTACCACAAATGAAAGATTTTGCTGGTGTCCAAAGGGCAATTCCTATGGTTCTAGCCTCACACCCAAGAACATGGGACTTGGCAGATTGAATCACCTGACATCTTTAGAGAATTTCTATTTTTGTAATGCCTCATCTGGTTATCCCGGTTTTGCTCCAACATTTTGGACTGGGGCACTTTTATATCAAAGATTATCAGGGGATTTGATATTAGGAACAGCCTACCCCTAGTTAGGAGTAGGGGCGCATTGCCTGCGCCCAAAAGTAGGGGTGCATTGCCTGCGCCCAAAAGGAGTTAGTAGGGGTGCATTGCCTGCGCCCAAAAGGAGTTAGGAGTGATATGAGAATAGCAGTTATTGGAGGTGGTGCTAGCGGTATGGTTACAGCATACCTGCTAGATAAACAGGGTCATCACGTCACAGTTTTTGAGAAACAACCTATTTTGGGTGGGCATATTTGCACATTAAATAAAAATATTCAACCCAATCACTCTGAGTGCAACCATTTATTAGAAGGAGGTGTCCTAGAATTCCCCGTGAAGTTTCACAACTTCTTAGAGTTAATGCAAGAACTCGAAGTGGAAGTAGAACCCGTCAATATTGGTTCAGGATTATTTCTCAAAGATGGTCGCCACTTTCTTTCTGGTGGCATGATTCACAAAAATTTTACCGGAATACAGCGTCTACTTGAATATCTCAGACTTGATACTCTTTATGCCCGTTCTGCTGGATTATGGGTAACAACGCGCTTTGCCCAAATGCAAGATTTTTATAATCAGCCCATGTCTGAATATTTAAAACGCCAGTGTATCCGCAATTGCTGGTTAAAATTGCTGACAATGTATAGTTATTCCATGCCATTTGAGTTAATTGATAATTTCCCGGCAGAATTAGCACTTCCTGCCTTGCGGGATTATATCTTTGTCAAGTGGGTGAGAATTAAGGGCGGGGTGTATTCCTATATTGAACAAATTCTCCAACGCTTCCAGGGTAAGATATTTTTGAATGTAGAAAATGCCAAAATCTCTAGAACAGATGATGGTGTTAATATCCAGTTACCGGATGGGGAAACACAGACATTCGATAAAGTTGTGTTTGCCACGCCACCGGATCAAGTAATGAAATTATTAGCCGATCCGACACAGGCAGAAGTAAAGCGATTTTCACCATGGCAGGGAAATCAGGCAACAACGGTAATGCATACAGATACCTCCATGTATGACAGGTACGGCATCAAGAAATTTTCGGAATTTGATTTCTTTCAAACTGAAAACGGATGGGGATACAATGCTTACTTAAATCAACTTTGTGGCATATCATCACCCACTCAATATAGTTTGGCATTTAACCTAGATAGTTTGATTGCCACAGACAAAATCATCCATATTCAGTCACACCACACACCCCTCTACAACGTCGAGGCTTTTAGGTACAGAGACGAAATTGTTGCCACCAATGGCGAGAACAATACTTACCATGCGGGAGCTTACCTGGCAGATGGTTTGCATGAAGGAGCCATAACTTCCGCAATCCGAGTAGCACAACTGCTGACGGTAGGAAGCTAGTACCGCTGCTTTGGAAGTCAAAAGTCACGCATTCAAAAGTCAAAAGTATGGTGTTCTCTAGCCTTGACCTTTTATAAATGGTTGGTTTATTTACGCCGACCTTTACTAGTACTCCACCACATTAATTTTGATGGGCAAACCAACTTCTAGACTTCTCCTCTCCTCCTCTGACTCTGCGCTCTCTGCGCCTCTGCGGTTTCTGACTCTACCCCTCATAACTAATGTGGTAGAC
>JASJDS010000243.1 GCA_030065055.1 Calothrix sp. MO_192.B10 | reverse complement strand
TATGGAACGAAGTAAAAACATTTGTTTCGATACAGGTAGTGCAAGAAACAATACGTCCGTAATCTTATCCCCTCAATTTATTTATTTATGGGGATTATCTTTTTACTTTTTACTTTTATCTTTTTACTTTTTAACAATTTTGGTAAATAAAGCACGGTATACAGGCTCTCCCTTATTTTGAGTTGCGATTTCTCGTTCCGTGGGGACTGGAAGGGGGTTGTCTGCTAACCATTCGACCTTACCTTGTCTCTGAAAAGCGGGGTTTGCTGCAAAGCGATCGCACATTTCTACTGCAACAAATTGAATATCTGACTGTAAAAATACTGTCCCTCCCGGTGCTAAATATTCTGCGAGTTCCCCAACTAATTCTGGTTGAACAACACGCCGTTTTGCATGACGATTTTTAAACCAGGGATCGGGAAATTGAATGCTTACCCGTTGTAATGTTTCAGGAGTCAGGCTAGATAGGAGCGATCGCATGGAGACATTAACGTTGCAAAATAAATAATGCAGGTTTGTCAGTCCTAATTGGGAACGTAATCTGTTGGCATCATCTACCAATGGCTCGCGAATTTCCAATCCGAGGAAATTCCAATGGGTTTCTATTTGTGCCATTTTTAATGCAAACCTTCCCCTCGCACAACCAATATCTAAATGCAGGGGTTGGTTGGGATGAGCATAAATTTTCTCCCATTCCAGAGGATTTACAGACTCTTGATACTTTTGGGCTAAAGGGTTAACGTGCTGACGGACTCGGACTCGCAATGCTGCCAAATTTGATACTCCTTTGTTCAGTTATCAGTTATTAATTTATTTCCAGAGGAAGATGCAGGATTTTTGATATTTTGATTCTGCCAATCGTTTTGAAATTTATCTAATTCTATACAAATCTTAACTGGGATCGATCCTCAGCTACATGATAGAGATAAGGTTATACTCTTTAAAAAAGAGTTTTTACACCCTGATTTTAAAATTATCCTTACTTCCATGAATTGTAAATTTCGTTTTGCTATAGCCAGCGACTTACATATTGCCCTTCCCCATACTATTTGGCAACATCCCAGTCGATTTCATTTAGTAGAAGTTAGTATTAATGCATTTGAAAGTGTACTAGAACATTTAACACAATTAGATTTAGATTTTTTATTGATTCCCGGAGACTTAACCCAACACGGGGAGCCTGAAAATCATAGCTGGCTGGGGGAACGCCTGTCAAAACTACCTTTTCCCACCTATGTTGTTCCTGGCAACCACGATGTTCCTGTATTACAAGCCAATGAACAATCCATTGCTTTCAGTGATTTTCCTTACTATTATCGTAAATTTGGTTACAATAAACCGGAACAGAGTTATTACACCTGTGAGTTACTGCCAGGGGTAAGACTGATTGGGCTGAATTCTAATTCTTTTAACGAACGGGGAGAATTAGTAGGGCGATTGGATGAAAAGCAATTGCAATGGTTAGAAGAAGTATTAGCTGGTGCTGGTGATGATTTGGTATTGGTAATGGTGCATCACAACGTAGTTGAGCATTTGCCCAACCAATCCAGCCATCCTATGGCAAATCACTACATTTTACAAAACGCGCCGGAACTCTTGCAACTGCTACGGCAATACGGAGTTAAATTGATATTCACAGGGCATTTACACGTTCAGGATGTTGCTCAGTCCCACGGTGTATATGAGATTACTACAGGTTCATTGGTAAGTTATCCTCATCCTTACCGAGTACTTGAATTTAAACAGGACGATCGCGGTAGGGAATGGTTACAATTTTTATCATATAGAGTAGAGTCAGTGCCAGAATTTCCTGACTTACAAAATTCTTCTCGCCAGTGGATGAGCGATCGCAGTTTTCCTTTCCTGGTCAAATTTTTGAGCTTACCACCTTTTAATCTACCCTTAGCAGAGGCGGAAGAATTGGCTCCCAGCTTCCGGGATTTTTGGGCTACTGTTGCTAATGGAGATGCTTTGTTGGATTATCCTGGTTTTTCTCCCCAATTGCGCCAGCACTTCCAGCAATATGGGGCAATTTCTCCCTGTGGTACTCCCACCCTCATTGATAACCATAGTACATTACTACTTTCAGACCTCCCTAATTGATAAGTAATATAAATCATAACTTGAAAATAGGGAGCATCCCAATTTTAAGCGCGATAAGCCTCCGGCTTATCGCTCCTTGGGAGTTCGCTACAAGAACGCCCATCATCAACTCTCACCAATTCCATGTTGCTGCTCAACTTGTGCAAGATACCCCAATTCAACTGGAGTAAAAGCCACTGGTCGTTCTAGCAGACTCAGTATTTCCACCTCAAACTGGTCTAGGTTGAGGCAATTTTATGAATGCTTTTGACTTGGCTGAGTCGGGCAGCAAATAACAAAACCGCCAGAATATCTTCATGCTCTAAGTCATCATAATCTGACAAGATTTCTTCTGTCTTCATCCCAGAACTGAGCAGTTCAAGGATAAATTCAACTGGATAACGAAGTCCTCGAATACAGGGTTTGCCATGACAGATATTAGGATTATGGGTGATGCGCTGTAGTAGTATGTCATCCATGCTGCCAATTCTCCACAAACATTACATCATCTACCACATTAATCGATTTGGATATGTTGAGTACTGCGATGGTCTATTTAGTAAAATCCCCATACTCCCCATCTCCCTATCTCCCTATCTCCCTATCTCCTCTGCGGCTCGGCAAATAGCGAATACAGATGTATAACCGTGGAGAAAGGTATTACCACCAACCGGACCAATTTCACCACCGCAGAAGAAACCCCCTAAAGGAATGTTATGGAAGTAGCGTTGAAATAAATCGGAGTCAAAATTAGGTTCGCCATACAAACCTTCTCCCCTTCCCAAACAGGAGAACATCAAAGCACCAACGGCAGAACTATGGCTGACTTGCTGGATTTGGTGCTTTTGTAGCAGTAATTCCAAATCACTAGCAGAAGTTGCAGCATCTCGGAGGTGGAATTGTAGCCTTTGTCCGGGGCGCACCCGATCGCCAATTGCGATCGCTCCTGCACGGGGGTCTACACCAATGATTTGGCGAATGAGAAAATCTCCCTGGTGTAAATCTGGTTTAAATTCATCCATTGCCAAACCCACAAACAGGGAATTTTGGGCTAGGATTCGTTCCTCTTCACTGAGATCGGAAATCAGATCCTTTAATGCAACCAATGGTACTTGATCATCCAACTCCAAAATAATATTGCGATCGCCTTTCGTAACTTGGTAAGGCTGACCAATGGGTCTACATCCCTGTGCCACAATAGTTTCCAAAACAATATTGCCACTCAGAGCAATACCAACAGTCCCTTCTCCATACAAGCGATTATTATAAAATAGAGCAATCCTACCACCCATACCACCGCTAGCTTGTCCTCCCACAGTTACAGAACCCGGATAAGCAAAATCCAAGCCTTGCAGTAAATCATTGATTCCAGACGATACGTAGCTAGATAACAAAATAAATTGGGGTGCTGGTGATGAAGGTGCGCCAATTAAATTTACCCAAGCATCCGGAGGTCCATCTAAATCTGGCAAATCGCGATCAATCACATGAAAAGGTTGAATATTTACCCCAGGTAAACGCGCCAAAGTCAAACTAAGGGCTGGTTCTGCTTCTAATTCTTGAGCCAGACCATCTTTAGCAGTTCCAATAATACCCCCCCCACTACAACCAATTAATACTGGTACAGACAATTTTTCGGCTAGTAAAGGCAGCAACCGAGAATATTCACTCATAAAAGCAGAGGAAATAAAAACAAGTCCTAAATCCGCAGTTGTTGCCAAGGAAGATGTAGCTTTTTCCACTACATCTGCAACAGCAGCTTCCAAGGAGGGACGGGTTGATAGGGCATTTGCCCAATGCATCTGCTCTTCCATGAGTTGTACGCTCTTGTTTACGTTGGGGCTAATTTTTGCTTCTGGTTCTTTTGGGGAGAAATTTACCCATCCTTTAGTACCAGAGTCATTTCAGTTATCAGTTATCAGTTTCGCCATCGATAAATCGAGGGTTTTGAGTAGGGGAAAATTTTTTCCACCTCCACAAATGGAATTTGGGCATTTGATCTAGGCGAAAACCTTCACTGTTGCCTGTTGCCTGTTGCCTGTTCCCTCTCCCGTTGGCGCAGTCGCCCGCTCAAGGGCTAGGGAGTTGATACCGATTACTGTTTGGTCAAGCCAGGATGGAAAGGGTCTCCTTCCCTAATATATCCGTTTACAGATATTGTATAATTGCATGTTCATCAGCAGGTTGAGAATACAAAATCTTAAAAAATCAACATGACTATAGTAGTAACACCACTATTTGCTGTATTGGTTGTATAGCATTGGGTAACGGTACTAACTGTACAGCTTCATAGCTACAATAGTTAGTGACACTAGAAAAAAACACCATTTCTCGAACTTTTTCTATACTAGTCATAACAACACTTAACAACACTCAAAACTATGTCTGATATCCAAGAAAAAATCCAACAAGAACTACAAGAAGCCCGTGAAGTATGTGACGTATCTGGTAGTAACTCTGCTGAGTGCGCTGCTGCTTGGGATGCGGTGGAAGAATTACAAGCAGAAGCTTCCCACCAAAAGCAGACAAAACCGAAAAATTCCCTAGAACAGTACTGTGATGAAAATCCAGAAGCTGCGGAATGTCGAGTTTATGACGACTAAAGTAGCTATAGGCTAATTTTTGCATTTCGTTTCCACAAAACAACCAACCTAAATCTTGCAATCTTTGAATATCTGGCAACTCCTAGCCTCCAACATGAAATAGTTGTATAGCAAAATTTGATTTGATACCTGCTTTTAGGCTTGCAAAATCCAGGCTGATGGCTCAATTCTGATTTCAGTAGGTTATAAACAGCATAAGTAATATGCCAACATATTGCTTGTGCTGCCGGAGGTAACTACCTTTTAGCCGAATGCTCAAGATGTATCCCTAAATATACTTAGCTGTATTTGGTAGTGATTGTTAGATAAAAGAGAAGATTTTGTGAGTTGCTTGTTTTTTTGCTATATCCCACTAGACCCCCGACTTGTTCAAAAAGTTGGGGGTCTGAAGTTTGCAATTTTTCAGTTAAAGTAATCGTTGGCAGTTGATTGTGCGTTAAAATTTCTGGACTTGATTTATACCGATTTGACAAAGATATGAACAATGAAGTTTGGTTTCGCCCATTAGTCTGGATGGATTATCGGTTAGCATTTTTGTTTCTAGTGGTTGTTCCTTTATTTCTGCTGCTGTGGGCATTTGTACAAAAAGCCGAAGCTATACAACGACTGTTAATTATTTACTGGCGAGTGTCAAGTTTGTTGCTCATCACCGTTTATTTGATGATTGGCGGCTTTGGTGTCAGTTTTTTGTCTAGTTGGATGGTTCGGATATTGATCCCCATTGGATTGTGGTTCTGGATCGATTTAAATGATGAAATTGAATACTATCCCAATGGCTTGTTAAAGTTAATTTTTGCCTCCTGGCGTTGGGCGGTTACTGCTTACTGCCTTTTGAGCGCGATCGCATTTTTACCTTTTTTAGGTTGTGCGTTTTCGGCAGGTAGTATAAAAACAGCATCTTGTAGTGTGTGGTTGGAAGCACCATTGATGTTTAAGGAATACTTTCATCCCAATGTAGATAATCCCTCATTTTTAGGTACTATTGGCATTGTTGGTTTGGTAGTTTATGTACTGTACCTAAGTTACTTTGTACTATTCAAATTAGGTAAGAAGGGACGGTCTGCTATATGATGAGAGCAGAGGGAGCAGGAGAAGACAAGGAGGAGAAGGGGACAGAAGTTGTATTAAATCTAGAAGTTGGATAATTTATTTCTGTGATTCCCCTTAATGAATAAGTACAATGAATAACTCTATTGGTAAGCGATTAGAGGCATACACTAGCAAACGTCCCCAAGAAGTGTTGCTAGTAACTGTAAATATAGCTGGTGAGTCAGACCAAGTTACCATATTTAAAGGCTTTTCCAGTTCCTTAATGCGCCCTACAGCATTCGATCCCGATGTACCTGTAATACCTGATAATGCCAAAATTATTAGTATCGATCGCATCGCCAGCCCTTACAATCCAGAAGCACCCCAATATATTCAGCAAGCAATTACCTGGGAAGATATGCAAGCTCTGTTAACAGAAGTAGGAGTCTAATCGATTTGAGATTATTAGATTTTAGACTCAGCAAGAGCAGATGGAATTTAATTTTCAGTGGGATCCAAATAAGGATCGCACTAATCAAAAAAAGCATGGAGTGACTTTCCGGGAGGCAACTCAAGTTTTCAAAGATCCGATGGCTTTGACGTTATTTGATGAAGAACACAGCCTTGAAGATGAGCGTTGGGTTACATTGGGATTAACACCCAAGGGTCAGTATTTAGTCATCGTGCATACTTTTGATGAATATGAGAATGGTATGACTGATATTCGGATTATTTCAGCCAGAAAAGCAAGCAAGGGAGAAATTAAGCAATATGAAGGGGAGAATTTATGAAATCTGAATACGACTTTTCCAATGCAGAACGGGGTAAGTTTTATCGACAGAATACAAAATTCAATGTTCCAATTTATCTAGATGAAGATGTGTTGGATTACTTTACTGAACGGGCAGAGGCAAAAGGAGTCAATCTCAATGATATGATAAATGATCTGTTGAAAAGAGATATTGCTCTTGTTGAAGGAGTTAAATAATAGTAGCTTTGAATAATTTTATTTTTTCCTTAGCAGTACAATTTCAGGACTTTCGCATTAACAAGGATTTTACGTCATCCAATTTTAGATTTTGGATTGACCCCATGTCTAAGAGGTTGTTTTAGGGAACGCATCCTACAATAGCGATCGCACTTGAATACAGATGTCGAGGATTTTCAGCCCTCTCGATCAACACAGAGTTGGCTCTAGCCACTCCCAAACCTCTATGCTCAGGAGGAGCCGCCCAAGGGGCACTCGCTAGAGCAGCAACTAAATTTGAATGCTACAGGATGTGGAAAAATGCTTTAATCCACAGCAAACATGAGTGTTCCTAGTCCTCCTACTATTTCTACAGGGGATCCGTCTGGATTGATGAGTGTAACACGGTTGTCGCCAGAGGGACAAAATGTGACGCCGAAGTCCACCATCCCATCCGTTGGTGTAATTACCAATCCCAAATCGCTAGGAGAATAAAAAGGGGCTTCCAAATCCACGTCAAAAATCACCCCGTCCAACATCACATCCACGTCTACAAAATCATACGGTGAATCACCCCCACCAACCCACTTATTCTCGGTTACTGTCCACAAAGTCTGTAAGTCTGTTATATTGATCATCTTATTCTAGTCCTTGTTTTTGGGAATTAGGAACGTTCCTTGTACAACATTGCATACTAAGTAGACTGTGACCAAAAATTTTTTTGATTTTTTTATTTCGTATATAGTTTAATCGGGATAAAAACATAATTAGGTTTAAGATGACTCTGGATAGCTAGGGCGTGTTTTCAAACCCCAAGTGTAAAAGGTACAAACCAAAACCAAAACTAGAGAAAGGCTACTACTGGGGAAGCAAGCTGCTACCAAAAGTATTCAAGGGTAAAAGCAAAAATAAATCATCCCCACCTCAAATGAAATGGGAGCATCCCGATTTTTAAAATTTACCAAAATTTAGGTTGTCATTGCGAATGTAGCGTAGCGAAATGAAGCAATCGCAGTATCTAGACTTGGCGATTGCTGAGTCCTTACGGACACGCTCCGCGAACGCTCCATTACATTACGCGCCTCTTTCAGAGGAGCTTCGCTAACGCAATGACAAAATATATTTTTCAACATTTGGGATGCTCCCAATGAAATTACCTTGGGATGATTGGGAAGTTGCTGATTCGGAAGTCATCCTCGTAGCTGAAAAGTTTGTACTTGCTAACTGTTATGACCCCAAAGTAGCAATGCAGCTTTTCTGATAATTTTTGACTTTTGAATGCGTGACTTTTGACTTCCGCGTTGGCGTAGCCGCCCTGTAAGGGCTAGCGGTTGACCCCCGAGTGCCAGGTATCGAAATCGCTCAAATGCCTAGAACGCGACCTCAAATTGAATGCTACAGGATGTGGAAAAAGGCTTTGCATTTGGAAACCTTTACAGTCTGTGGTAAACTACGCTTCAGGTTGGCCAATGGAAATTCCCTGGAAATTCCTTAACCTCTCAAACCATTTCGCCTCTTTCTCTAACCATTCATTCAACAATTCTTCTCTGGAAACACTTTCATTTCCCGAATTCGGATTCCCAAACCACAATGTCCTAATATTACCCTCCAAAATCACATCACTCGGTTCATAATAGTCCATTATGTCAGCTTCAAAATTTATGTCTTTGTCTTGATTTTTTATGTCTTGTATTATGTCGTCTAAGTCTCCAGTGTCAAAAGAGGTAGTACCACCCCACACCATCGAGACATCCGAGACATCAATGGACAAGTCTGAGAAAACGATCATGAGATTACTCCTTGTTTTTTATCGGGAATTTTTGGGAATTTTCAGGGAACGTTACTTGGAAAACGTAACAGGGAAGGCTACGGAGTACGAAAAATTTTATTATTTCTTATACACTTATCTTACTTGGGAACGCTCAGTTTCGCTCCTCGGGTAGTACCCCCCTTCCCCCGTTACAGCAAAATCCAAAATTTCATGTCTCGTTCTGGATATACCCTCCCTGTATTTGCTACTGCTGCTAGTATGGCGGCTCTACATTGGTTGCGCCATCGTCAACCAATATCTGTAGTTTTAGTGAATTTAATTACACCTGCACAATTAGTAGAAATACATATTGAGCAGGTGGCAGGACTAAGTGAAAATATGGCTTTGGCAATTACCCGCAGCGACCCTGGTGATAATCTTGACCTGACTAGAGATACTCCGATTTGGGCATTGGTAGAGTGGAGAGAAGGAGAAGAGGGAGTGGGGGAGTGGGAGAGTGGGGGAGTGGGAGAGTGGGGGAGCAGGGAAGCAGAGTCAGCAGAGTCCGCAGGGGAAGAGAATATAATCATACTGGGGGGAGAGGGGATTGGTAAGCAGGTAGAACGGGGAAATCAAGCGGCTATTTATAGCTATGCTCAAAGGCTGTTGCGGGAGAACTTACAGCCGATGTTAGCAACCGATGAAAAAATTACGGTAACAATTATTCTCCCTGCTGGGCGCTCATTAGCTACCCGTACCTCCAATGCAGCTTTTGGGGTGGTAGATGGTCTTTCTCTGTTGGGAACTACGGGAATTTCCCAACCTTTAAGTGCGCCGGGACAATTAGATAGCTTACGGTCAGAATTACATACAAAAGCAGTAAATTATGATACTTTAGTCTTTTGTTTGGGAGAAAATGGTCTAGATTTGGCTCGAACTATGGGGATCAACCCCGAACAATTAATCAAAACTGCTAATTGGATTGGTCCAATGTTGGTAGAGGCTGCTTTGAGGGGTGTGAAAGAAATCCTCTTGTTTGGCTACCACGGTAAACTGATGAAATTAGCAGGGGGAATTTTCCACACCCACCATCACCTCGCCGATGGCAGGAGGGAAGTTTTAACCGCCCAATGTGCGATCGCTGGTTTGAGTACATCCCACACACAAGCTGTATTCGCCTGCAACACGGCAGAAGCAGCTTTACAATATCTGAAAGAATTGGATAAAAATACTGGTAGCGATTGGGTAGCAAGGGTTTATAGTGCGATCGCTCAACAAATAGATTTACGAGTTACCGAATATATGAAGAACCACATTGACGCTGGGGTAAGGGTTCCCGTCTGTGGGTCAATTCTTTTTGGCCGCGATCGTCAAATTCTTGTAAAAAGCCTAAATGCTTGTTCCGTAACAGCAAAATTATGTTAACTTAATATGAATAAGCATAAAAAATCCCGATCAATCAATTAGTTATAGCCTCCTACTGTAGGGTAGGTTTTTATTTTTAATACCATCTGTGAATATATCGATTGAGCAAACATAATTGCATCTGTGTTTGTGTAGGTTTTCCATACCCATCATTTGACTCAATCGTTACACAGTTAATTGGTATTAGCTGACCGTAGCCAAATTTGACCACACATAAACTACTCCCCACCATGAACACAGCGGTGACTCTACCAACAACCCAACAAGCACCCCAAGAAGAGCAATATTTAGGGCAAATCAACCGCCCCATGATTGCAATTCTGGATTTCGGCTCTCAGTATTCCGAACTGATTGCCCGTCGGATTCGAGAAACTCAAGTTTATTCTGAAGTCCTTTCCTATCGCACCACAGCTGCACAACTTCGTCAACTAAATCCCAAAGGAATTATTCTTTCCGGCGGTCCCAGTTCGGTGTATGACAATGGCGCTCCCCAGTGTGACCCAGAAATTTGGCATTTAGGAATCCCCATTTTGGGGGTTTGCTACGGTATGCAGTTGATGGTAAATCAACTCGGTGGGGAAGTCGCCAGATCGGAGCGTGGTGAATATGGTAAAGCAGCGTTATTTATCGACGATCCCACGGACTTACTTACCAATGTGGATGATGGTTCCACCATGTGGATGAGCCATGGTGACTCGGTAAAACAAATGCCACAAGGTTTTGAATTACTGGCACATACAGATAATACCCCCTGTGCAGCCATTGCCGAGCATCAGAAAAAACTATATGGCGTGCAGTTCCATCCAGAGGTAGTCCATTCTATTGGTGGTCTGCCATTAATTCGCAACTTTGTCTATCATATTTGCGAGTGCGAACCCACTTGGACAACTGCTGCATTTGTAGAAGAATCCATTCGGGAAATTCGCGCCAAGGTAGGTAAGAAACGCGTATTATTGGCACTTTCTGGGGGAGTAGATTCTTCCACCTTAGCTTTTCTACTACATAAAGCCATTGGGGATCAATTAACTTGTGTATTTATTGACCAAGGCTTTATGCGGAAATATGAGCCAGAACGATTGGTAAAATTATTTCGAGAACAGTTCCATATTCCTGTAGAGTATGTAAATGCTCGCGATCGCTTTCTTAATGCTTTAGCTGGAGTAACCGATCCAGAAGAGAAGCGGCGAATTATTGGTCATGAATTTATCCACACCTTTGAGGAGGCATCTAAGGAATTTGGACCCTTTGATTATTTGGCTCAGGGCACATTGTATCCAGATGTGATCGAGTCGGCGGATACCAATGTCGATCCTCAAACTGGGGAACGGGTAGCCGTGAAAATCAAGAGTCACCACAATGTAGGTGGTTTACCCAAAGATTTAAGATTTAAACTGGTGGAACCCCTGCGGAAACTATTCAAGGATGAGGTTCGCAAGGTTGGACGTTCCATTGGTTTACCCGAAGAAATTGTCAATCGCCATCCATTTCCTGGCCCTGGTTTAGCCATCCGCATTATTGGTGAAGTTACTGCCGAAAGGTTGAATATTTTGCGTGATGCTGACTTGATTGTCCGTCAAGAAATTAACCAACGGGGACTATACCACGACTATTGGCAAGCATTCGCCGTTTTATTACCGATTCGTAGTGTGGGAGTCATGGGGGATCAGCGCACCTATGCTCATCCGGTGGTTCTACGCATTGTTACCAGTGAAGATGGCATGACTGCTGATTGGGCGCGGGTTCCCTATGATGTGTTGGAGGTGATGTCTAATCGGATTGTCAATGAAGTGAAAGGTGTTAATCGGGTGGCGTTAGATATTACTTCCAAGCCACCTGGAACTATTGAGTGGGAATAATTTCAGTTGATAGTTGACAGTTGACAGTTGACAGTTGACAGTTGACTTTTTCATGGGCACGGCGTGGGGAATGTTATTCTCTATACCTATAGATTGTGGATGCCGTGCCCTTACTTCTATTCAGGAGGGGATACTTATACCAAAAGAGACATATTGTAGATAGTTATTGCCCATGTTATATACGAAAAGTTTCGACATCATAAATATTCAGGTATCAAACTGTACTTTGTTTGCAAATTTCACCAAGAAGTGTGGTCTGTGATGAAAGAGTCAAAAAAGAAAGAATTATATGCCTGTCTACAAGAAACCAAGCCTGTTTGGTCTAAATAAGACAAATAGGGATTTCAACAACAAAGAAGCCTGGGGTAAGAATCAATTTAACTCTTCCTTTCCAGCTTCATTATGCTGTTACCTTGCATCCAAAGAAATTGATGCTAATTACTTGTCAATTCAAAAAGGTATATTTTGTCCTGGATTTATATCTATAAAAGATGTATTTACTATTTCCACAGATAGCAATGATTTATATTTTGCCTTTGAAGCACAGCATACCCCATATCAGAAATATGTAATCGGTTCTTTACCAAGAACAGACTTAGTTATACAAAAGGAAAGTACAGGTGAATGTTTATCAGGTCTAGAGGTTAAATTAACAGCACTACCAGACAATACAACCTGCGATCTTAAAGATAGTAAATATGGTAGCGAAATCGTAGTCCGTCCTGACACAATCGTATATTTGGCTTGTAGTATCGCTTCAACTTTACAATCCAAACTAAGCGGCTATATCCCTAAAATTCAAATCTCAGACTGGAGTGATGAAAAGCAAGTACTACCTAATATAGAAATAATCATTAGCTCAATAAGATCAATCTCTACAGCTCTTGAAAATAATCAAAGTGCATTTTTACTTCAACCAATATGGAAAACACAAGGGAAATCTCCAAAACTTGCAGAACAATGCTTAGATGTGTTTGTATGGAGTAACGCGGGATTTGGTTATTTTATATCACAAATTGCTAATTCTGACTCCAATGCCAACAACATAACGCGACAAACCAGAACAGCAATATGGTTATTTAAGATGTTGGCGGATATTTCACATACTCATAAATTTAATCATAAAGAAATTATAGATAATCTTTCTTACAACACCAAAAATGATAAAGCGTTCGCTTCTGCCGGGAATATAACTAATCAATATATGTCATGTCCCAGGCTTGAAACTCCAATCATATCCAAATCTGAAATTAAAAATATTATTCTTGGTGGTGGGCAAAATTTACTTAGTCCAGAGCGCAGATTTGATGCCATTATTTATAATTCTCCGGAGCTTTTTCAATGATAAAGTGCATCGATCTTTTCTCCGGTTGTGGTGGCTTATCTTTAGGGTTTGAACAGGCTGGCTTTAATATAGTTGCGGCTTATGATAACTGGCAACCAGCCATAAACGTTTACAAGAAAAATTTTTCTCACCCTATTTATGACTTTGATTTAACAAATGAAGATAAAGCTATAGAAGAAATCAGCAACCATATTCCAGACCTAATTATGGGAGGTCCCCCTTGTCAAGATTTCTCCAGTGCAGGAAAGCGTGATGTATCCCTAGGTCGAGCTGATCTTACCTATCATTTTGCTAATATTGTTTGTTCTATAAAGCCAGAATGGTTCGTAATGGAAAATGTAGAACAAATCAAAAAAAGTCATATTTTGAAAGATATTGTTGTTCAATTTATTGACAAGGGATATGGCCTATCATCTGCCATATTAGATGCCTCTTACTGTGGGGTACCTCAAACAAGAACAAGATTTTTTCTAGTTGGTCATCTTGATGACAAGCACAATCAATTAAATGAAATATTTAGTAGTAGACTATCTAATAAATCCATGACCATTAGAGATTATCTTGGTGATTCATTAGGTCTTGATTTTTATTACAGACACCCAAGAAACTATAACAGACGTGGAATTTTTTCAATAGACGAACCAAGCCCAACAGTAAGAGGAGTAAATCGTCCTATTCCTTCTGGATACAAAATAAATAAATGCGATCCTAAAGGAGTAAACCTTAATGAAATACGTCCATTAACTACGATTGAGAGAAGTTATATACAAACTTTTCCAAAAACATTTAAGTTTGATGGGACTAAAACAAACCTAGAACAAATGATTGGGAATGCAGTTCCAGTTAACTTAGCAAAGTATGTTGCAGAAAGCATAAACATATATTGCAAAAAAGGTGCGAGAAAAGAATTACTCCTGTTTGCTCTAGAAGAAATATTTGAAATACCTGACAAGACGCTTCACCAGTCAGTTAAACGCGTCGCTACTTCGTAACTATGTTTTTAGTATTGCAAATTTTTAGTGATATCTAGTTTTGACTACTCACCCCGGCTTAAAGCGCGGGGGATTCTAAGCTGATGTTGTTCCGCAGTCTAAAGACGTGCTGCACAACGTGAAACACTTTTTCAGATTGCGAAATACATCATACTTAGCGGGGTTCGTCAAAGCCCC
>JASJDS010000242.1 GCA_030065055.1 Calothrix sp. MO_192.B10 | reverse complement strand
AGTGTTCCACCACATTAGTTATGAGGGGTATTGCATCAGTCCTATTTATAGGACTTTTGCTATTAGCCAGGGACTTAGAGTCCCTGGCGGTTGGATGTCCACCCCGCAAAATTAATGTGGTGAAGTACTAGGGGAAGGAAGTTGCATCTGTGGGTTCAATCTAAAATCTAAAATTGATATGATAGATGATAAACCTTTAGTAAACCTATGTGACTACGATCAATCTTGGTTTGATCGCGGACGGGCAGCTTGGTATATTTTACTATGGTGGTTTGTACAGGCGATCGCTTTTCCCCTCACTCCCCATCCCTGTAATAGCTGGCGTTGTGCTCTGCTCAGACTCTTCGGTGCGAAAATTGGCAAAGGTGTATTAATTCGACCTACAGCTCGCTTTACCTATCCCTGGAAAGTCAGTATTGGTGACTACAGTTGGATTGGAGATGATGTAGTTTTATACAGCCTAGATGAAATCCACATTGGCGAACACTGTGTTATTTCCCAGAAAAGTTATCTATGTACGGGAACCCACGATATCCATGACCCTGCCTTTGGTTTGCAAACCGCTAAAATTACCATTGGGAATGGAGTATGGATTGCAGCGGATAGCTTTATTGCCCCAGGAGTAGAAATCGCTGCTAACGCTGTCATCGGTGCCCGTAGTAGTGTTTTTAGTAATATTCCTCCGGGACAAGTTTGTTGGGGAACTCCCTGTCGTCCCCAGTATGCCAGAAGCAAAGTTCAACAGCAATGCTGATATTAAGTTAGGAGTTAGGAGTGAGGAATTAAAAGTAGGGGCGCTGCGGCTTGCGCCCTAGAAGAGTTAAAATTTTTGCATATTTCTACTGGAGGGGTCAAAATCTCTAGTAAATTTAGTAGTTTCATCGTAAAGAGCGCCAGTTAAATTAGCCCCATAAAGTTTAGTATATTGGAGTTTGGCTCCCCGTAGATTTGCACGTTCTAGTTGAGCGCAGGTGAGATTGGCTCGCGTCAAATTTGCTTTCGCTAAATTAGCTCCACTGAGATTCGATCCCCATAACTTGGCTTTGGCTAAATTAGCTCCTGTTAAGTCTGCTCCCCAGAGATTGATACCAACCAGGTTCGCACCAATCAGTTTTAATTGTGATAGATTGACTCCTGTAAAGTCTCTCTCCCCTGCATTATAAAGTCGCTTCAGTTCATCAGCATCCATAACTGATCATTCGTAATTCGTAATTCGTAATTGGATCAAAATTAGGGTATAGGTAACTGGCAAAAATGAATTAAACCTCATCTACCTTGAGAACCGTAGTTTTTTAACATGAATTTGGGATTGCTACTCTGCTCCAAGCCCTACGGGTGCGCCACTTGACGGCAGTTGCTTTATGCCGGGAAACCCTTTCGGCAGTTACTCCACTTGGGGAGACCCCAAGACTGTACTGCCTCACCACCGCACTGCCTCCTTTATGCCGGGAAACCCTTTCGGCAGTTACTCCACTTGGGGAGACCCCAAGACCGTACTGCCTCACCACCGCAGTGGCTTACCGCTAACGCGTCTACGGAGCGTTGCAATGACACATCCGAATAATTAGAAACTCCAGGTTTCAACATGGACGGGGTTTATTAACTATGAGTTACCATTGTTCCGGCACCACCTGCAAGAATCCTCCCTGCATCCTCTAGCCTACCAATACCTGCAACGCCTCCTGTGGTATTAACAAATTTACAAGCTGCTGCTACTTTGGGAGCCATTGAACCGGGGGCAAAGGTATAATTTTTCAACTGCTGGGGTGTGACTTGGTGTAGTGGCTGTGCCTTGGGAGAATCCCATTCTGTATAAACTGCATCTATATCTGTCAGTAATAATAAGGCATCAGCTTTCAGTTCTATTGCCAAGAGAGCAGCAGCTAAATCCTTGTCAATTACAGCTTCCACACCACTCAGTTTCCCTGTGGATGTCTTCACCACTGGAATTCCTCCACCACCTACACATACCACAATTACCCCCCCTTGAACAAGTAACTGGATTGTTGGTAATTCAATAATCCTCAGTGGTGTGGGAGAAGGAACAACACGACGGTAGGCATTACCATCCAAAGCAACTGTCCAACCTTTTTCTGCTGCTAATTGCTCTGCTTCGTCTTGGCTATACAACGGACCAATGGGTTTTGTAGGACGCTCGAAGGCAGGATCTTTGGCATCCACTTCTACCTGAGTAAGCACCGTTACCACCTGAGATTCTGGCAGATGGTTGTAAAGTTGTTGCTCTAACAGATAGCCAATCATACCTTCCGTTTCCGCATTGAGAACGTCTAGGGGATAGGGTTGAACGCGGTTATAGGCGGCGGCTTGTAATGCCAACAGTCCCACCTGTGGACCATTTCCGTGGGTAACCACAACTTTATGTGCTGCTGCCAGTTCTGCGATCGCCTTTGCTGCTATAGTAATATTACGCAGTTGTACCTCAGCCTCTAAAGGTTGACCCCGCTGCAACAAGGCATTTCCCCCCAATGCAATTACTACCTGCATAGTCTTACAATTTTGGATTTTGGATTTTGCGAAAAGTTGCGGTGCGGTGAGTGTAGTGTGGTCTTGGGGGTTTCCCCCATGAACAACTACCGAACCCGAAGGGGGGTTCCCCCCGTTGAGCAAACTTTTCAAGATGAATTTTGGATTATTCTGTGTAGGTGCTTTGCCTATAAAGCTTGGCTGGAAAATGATTCCATCTTTCTGACCACTTTTACCCTACAAGAGGTGCAACCACTATTCTTGATTCAAATTATGGCATTGCTGAATCAGAATATGAAACATCACAATAACCTTTATTTTTCTTTGTAACTTTGCGCCTTTGCGCCTTTGCGTGAGGCAAATTCATATTTTCAATCAGCAACGCCCAAATTATCAATTCTCTGTGCCAAAAACTTTTCTACCAAACTTCCCAAACCTGGTTCCCCAGCTTCTGCAAATTCATACCGAGCGCGTACCACAGGTTTATTCACCTCAATTAATGCTGCTAAGTCAATTGGTGTTGCGGAAACTACCACATCAGCAGCAGCATGGTTAATTGTTTGTCGCAGTGCCTCCAACTGTTCTGGTGAATAACCCATTGCTGGCAGCACCGCCTGAATATGGGGATATTGAGCATATACGGCTGCAATTTCTGGCACAGCAGCAGTACGTGGATCTACTATTTCTGCTGCCTGGGCATCGGTGGCAGCAACGTAACCAGCACCATAACACATACCCCCGTGGGTGGTTGTGGGACCATCTTCCACCACCAGCACCCGTTGTCCCCTGACAGCATCTGGGTTGTCTAGACGGACGGGTGAGGCGGCACGTACCAGGGAAGCTGTGGGATTCACCGTCCGCACGGTATTAACTACCCTCTGTACGTCTGCGGTAGCGGCTGCATTCACCTTGGCAACCACTACAATATCCGCCATTCTTAGCACTACTTCCCCCGGATGATGGGTGGTTTCATGACCAGGGCGTAATGGATCCACTAGGACAATGTGTAAGTCAGGGCGAATAAAAGGAAAGTCATTGTTACCCCCATCCCAAAGGATTAAATCTGACTCTGATTCTGCTAACCTAACGATACGCCCATAGTCTACCCCAGCATAAACAATATTACCATTATCTAAGTGCGGTTCGTACTCCTCTCGCTCCTCCACAGTACATTCAGCAACATCTAAATCTGCCTTGGTAGCAAAACGTTGTACCCGTTGACGTTCCAAATCACCATAGGGCATGGGATGACGAATTACCGCCACCTGCAAACCCTTTTGCCGGAGTAATTGAGAAAGCCAACGCACTGTCTGGGATTTACCACAACCAGTCCGCACCGCAGACACAGCAATCACTGGTACTCGTGCCGTTAGCATTGTGCGTTCCGGACCCAAAAACAGAAAATCTGCCCCTGCTGCCATCACCCTGGAAGCTAAATGCATCACCTCGGCGTGGGATACATCACTATAAGCAAATACCACCCTATCAACGTGCTTTTGATAACAAAGCCATTCCAATTTCGATTCATCTACGATCGCAATCCCCTCAGGATAAAGATCACCCGCCAAGGATGGTGGATAGCGGCGATCGGCAATTCCCGAAATCTGTGCGGCAGTAAAAGCAACTACCTCTACATCAGGGTTATCACGGTACACCATATTAAAGTTGTGAAAATCACGACCAGCCGCACCTACGATCACAATCCGCTTACCGCCAGTCATCACTCGCTCCTACTCCAAAAATTTAATGGTAACGCAAGCAGGGGAGTGAAGGAGTGATGGAGTGAAGGAGTGAAGGAGTGAGTAGGGGCGCAAGCCTTGCGCCCTGGAGTGATGGAGTGTGGGGAGTGAGGGGAGTGTGGGGAGTTTATTAAGTGTTAATTAAAACATTTTATTGATGAATACATACTTGTTCTGTCTGTATATTTTCATGCAATTTTTCATACAATTGAATGATATTTAATCACCAAATTAAGTATAAAATAAAACTATCTACTACAGGGTAATTACTATTTACTGCCATCGCAATTATTGATTTTTGATATAACTTTATAAAAACTTCATCAAGCTATGATGAATCTTTGAAAAAAAAAGATAAAGAATAATTCAATAAATATATACACTTTGAATGAGTACTGTAACACTATTATTACAGTTCTTAACATATTTTTGATTAACCCAGGTGTGCGGATATCATGAATAACAAACAGTTTGAGGAAGTACTCAAAGCAATTCTTGCCAGAAAATATTCTTGGGCTTGTGTATTAGTCCTACGATTTCATGGCTATGAGCCATCAGAATACATGCCTTACCGTACCTATATTAGACTACTTAAAGATAATTACCAAAATAGTCATAAAACACACCAACAATGCCAAGATAGAAAAGAAAATGTCAAGTTAACATCAAGTTAAAATCAGGTTAATAAAAGTAAATAAATATACTTGCTTGACTGATGGAGAATATATTTTCCAGAGCAGATAGATGTTCTTGGTTGTGATAAAAAAGACCTATTTTTATCGCCTGATTGGAAATTAGGCAGGGAGAAAATTGGCTGTTACTTGCGTGGTTCGTGTAATATTAGTTATTGTGCAAAAAATTTTGTCATTGAGAAATGACTATACCTACTCAAGCTAACGCTGCTAAGATTTTCCATTGGGTGAATATTGTCAGTGTGTTTATTATGCTGACTAGCGGGCTACAAATTTATAATGCCAATCCGGTTTTTGGTGGACGTGGGGGTTGGCACATTCCACCTATATTTACTTTAGGGGGTTGGTTAGCTGGAGGGAGACACTGGCATTTTGCTGCCATGTGGTTCTTTTCGCTGAATTTGTTGTGGTATGGGTTGTATGTTTTCATGACTCGACGCTGGCGACATCGGTTTGTGGGGACTAACGATTTAAAAGCACTACAAAAAAGTCGTAACCCGAAACGTTTGATTTATGCTTGGCATCGTATTGTATACACCAGTATTATCCCCATTCTATTGTTGGCACTGCTGACGGGGTTAGGAATGTATAAACCCGCACAACTACATTGGATTGTAGAAATGTTTGGTAGTTGGCAAGCTTTACGGATTGTTCACTTTGCCAGTGTACCTTTGTTTATTGTATTTGCGATCGCTCATTATTGGTTAGGGAAGCAAGCGGGTGGAGAAAAGCTAACAGAATCGATGTTTTGGTAGGAAGTCAGTAGTAGCAAATAAAATCATGGGTTTGATTCGTTTATCTCGTCGTCAATTTTTGCAAATTTCTGGTTTATCCGGTGGTAGTTTGTTGTTGGGTGGTTGCGGTACGCCCATATTAGAGAATGTGGTGGGTGAAGTTTCCCAACCCCTCAATCAAAAAATTGGCAACTTACTACTCAAGCCTCAAAAAATGGTTCCAGAGTTTTCTGTGGATGATATTCAGCCAGAGGCATTGATAGTTAATACCTTCAGAGACACTCCGATCATTGATACAGATAAATATCGTTTAATAGTAGATGGCGAGGTTAACAATCCTCTGCATCTATCAATGGCAGATATTCAGAATTTACCCTTCACTTCCACCATTATCCGCCATGTATGTGTTGAAGGTTGGGCGGCGATTGTCCAATGGGGAGGGGTGAAGTTGCGGGAAATTGTCGCCCTTGCCCAACCACAGTCCAGTGTGGGTTATGTTTATTTTCAGTCTGCTGATGGTTATTACTCCAGTTGGGATATTGCTTCCTCCCTCCACCCCCAAACTTTACTAGCTTATGAGAAAAATGGGGAACCTTTACCAGTGGATAATGGCGCACCTTTGCGTTTAGCGGCTCCGATAAAACTTGGTTATAAGCAGAGTAAATGGGTAACTCGGATTACTTTGGTTAGTCGCTTATCCCGTTTTCAGGGGTATTGGGAGGACCAAGGTTATGAATGGTTTGCAGGCATTTAACAGTTGTCAGTTAGCCTCCTCCGGAGGAGCTACGCTAACAGTTATCAGTTGTAGGTTGGGATAAATTGTCCAATTTCATCGACTCGAAACATTGTCACCTTTTAACTTGATATGTTACCATAAATATATAAACACGGTAACAGGTCGATACCATGTATAGAGCAATAAAAGTTAGAATTTATCCCACTGATGAGCAAGAATCTTACTTAGCTCAATGTTTTGGTAATACTCGATGGTTGTGGAATTATATGCTTAATGCCACTACTAGCGCCTATCAAGAAACTGGGAAAGGACTTTCTAAAGCGGCGATGGACAAGTTGCTTCCAGGATTGAAAAAAGAGTATGAATGGCTGGGACTTGCATACAGTCAAGTGTTGCAACGAGTCACATTCAATCTCTCAAGTGCGTTTGTCAACTTTTTTGAAGGACGTGCTAAATTCCCTAACTTTAAATCTAAACATGGTAAGCAATCGATTCAATATCCTCAGAACGTGAAACTGATACCACGGGATTCTGTGATTAAGTTTCCTGGCACTTTGGGGTTAATGAAAACCGTGTTTCACAAAGAACTACCTGACGCAAAATTCACGACTGTAACAATCTCAAGAAATGGGGATGGTAGGTATTATGCGTCTATTCTTTTTAACCAAGAAGATACACCCATAGTAGCAATTAGAGAAGCTATCGGTGTTGATTTGGGATTGAAAAACTTTGCTATAACCTCGGAAGGCTCAAAATATGACCTACCTAAAAAGCAATTGGCTAAGTTAGAAAAGAATAGAAAGCGTAAACAAAATAAATTAGCTAGAAAAACCGATAAAACATCTAACAAACGTCGTAAAGCTAAACGTTTAGTTGCAAAAGTATCTAGCAAAATAGCTAGAGTTAGAGAAGACTTTCTACACAAGCTATCTCGCAAAATAGCATACGAAAACCAAGTTATTTGTGTAGAAGATTTGGCAGTTAAAAATATGGTGAAGAACCCTAACTTGGCAAAAGCTATTAGTGACCAAGGATGGGGAATGTTCCTCACCATGTTGAAATATAAAGCTGAAAGATTTGGGCATACCTACCAGGAAATAAATCGTTTCTTTCCATCATCTGGGCTTTGTAACGAAACTCTACTACCAATCCCAATGCTGCAAAAAGGATATGATTCATTGGGAGTTAGATTTGTAGATTGTCCACACTGCCAGAAACAGCATGATAGAGACATCAATGCCGCAATAAATATTAGAAACGAAGGATTGCGAATTTTGGCGTTAGGAACTAGCGCTTCTGCCCACCGAGGAGATGTAAGACCAAAGTCTTCAGGACGTAAAAAATCCATGAATACTGAGGCAATCCCCAATGAATTGGGAAGCCTACACTGACCTGAGGGTACAGTGTAGGTAGTTCACATTTTCGTATTGGGACGCATTAACCAAATCACTTCTTCATTCATCAACCTATCCACATTCTCTTGACGAATTAAGGAGCTTTCATAGGTTGCTTGGGCAAAAGAAACAGTTCCATTGCCATGAAAATTATTAGTAATAGCAACCCGAGTATGTCCCCCATCTTGAACTCCCGCACCTGGATGATCTACCATCAAAAAATCACCGGATTGGACTTTGGCAAGTAATTCTTGGATGCGTCCTCTGAGTTGTGGTTGTGTTAAGTCTTTGGCAGGAATTTCATCGATTAGTTGGAAACGAACGGGATTACCATTTCTAGCTGCATATTTATCAGTCCACCTAAACCACTGGTTAGCATTGGGATATTCACCTTTACCATCATCAGTATTATCTCGGTAATAAGGAGGTTCGTAACCACCTTTACGCAACACATTACCGCCAAATAAATTACATTTCCAGCGATTGACGAGAAAATCAAATGATCTATTTGTAGGCACGTTATGTTTGGGGTCAAGATTTATCCAAGGTTGGGGAACACCGTAGTATTGAGCAATATCACCAGTGCAAAGTTCTTGAGCCGCATTTACCAAATCTTGGGGAGTGGCATTGGTAATTCCTGGCACAGATGTTTCCCGGAGCGCAGCATCAAGAGCTTGGGCTGTTTTTCTCGCCACTTTACCATCTACAAGCAGTCCATTATTTTGTTGAAATGCTCGTACAGCTTTGGTAGTTTCCGGACCATAATCACCATCAGCACCAAATCCAGGTAGCATATAATCTAATTGACCCGTGCGGCTAGCTAAAGCAATTAATGCCCGTTGAACGTTGCGAACACAAGGGTGTTTGCGTCCATTATCGGGTAAACTAATACCTCCGTTGAGTAAATCAGTATCGTTGGCTAAATTAGCGATCGCATCAGCAACTCTAACTCTACTATGGAGACTTACCAGCAATTGATTTAACCAACTACCCACACCTGCTTCTAGTGTATCAGCATAACGAGTAGCGATCGCTTCAGCTTCTTGTTTCCTTACCCGTCCCAATTTTACCTGTTTTTCTAGCTCCACCATTTCTGCAGCGGTGAATCGTGCATTTATAATTAAATCTTTTATGGGAACTGATAAAGCTGGCATAATAGTTCTCCAAATGTTTGTGAAAATTTAGTATGTAAATGTTTTGTTGGTTTTAGCTACATCATTTTTCTTGATGATTTAGGAAATTCTGGAACACTCCCTATATTCAATGTTAGTAGAAATAACGCTCCTACTTAAAAATCACAGCTAGGGTCGCCACCAGCTCTTCCACCTGATATTTTTTGGTAAACCCTGCACTAGAGTCAAAGCCAAGAACTGTGCCATTTTGCTCAGTCTAAACCCAAAGATACGCAGCAAGATTAAAATTTCGGTTTCCGGTATCTGAGGTAGCAGGTGGCATCATCACAACCTCCCCTGTAGCAGTTCGTTCAATCCGCAGGTCTCGATTCGCTTGGCAAAAGCTATAGAACTGATCGCGATTCATAGGAGCTATCATGGGTAAAGCGATCGCTAAGGGCGTTGTTTCAGTTTGGATCAGTAAGGTTGTGGTCATAATTTGTTAATTTATAATTCTATTTCTGAAGTAATGTAATGATTCATGTTTCATTGTTTAATAATGCGATAAGAAATGAATAAGATTTGGCAAATTATAAAAACCATAAATGCTCGAATTCAACACCTTAGCTGAATTTTCTCGCTCTAACTGTATTGCTATTTGTGCCTTTCTGGTGCCAGCAAACTTGATTGCTACATTGTTGACGATGATTTTAGCAGTACTGCGTCGTCCGTCTGATCAAATATGGCAATCAGCCCGGATTGCCTGTATTTTTGCATTTGTGATGGTATTGCACGTATATAGCTGGTTTGCAGTTGGGGTGGTGATGGCTCCCACATTCATTTTGTTATCCCTCGCAGTCACGTGTTTGTCGATCAATTTGGGGATAACTATCTGGCAAAGACGCTACATCAACATCAACGCTCCTCGTTTTGGAAGATAGAAAGCTAACTGATCCCCGACTTCTGAGTAAATATTCCCACATGGTAGTGATTCCTAAGGGCTAGTTAAAGGGAACAGGGAACAGGGAACTCGTCAAATATCCCCGGCTTCTAAGTAAATATACGTATATCATAGATATTCCTAGGATAGAAGTCGGGGATCGCTCGCACCCGCAACTGATCAAAATTAATGTGGTCAAGTACTAGGCGATCGAATAGTTTTCTAGCCTGAAGTAAGTTCCAAGAACTTATTTATTAGGTTGTTAAATGAGCGTTTAATTTGATGCTGGCGATGCCACTTCTGAAAAGCTTTTTCATAGTCTTCTCCTTGGGTTTGTAGGCTGTTCCAAGCATCCAAACCTACCCCAATACCCCAAATTAGCAGAACATACAGTGACCAAGAAAGTCCGCCACCACCAATCAAATCTACCACTAGTAATAATATATTAACGATCGCATAATTGCCCAACCGCTTTTTGAATCTTCCCAAACGATATGAGTTAAATTCTTCACGTTTTTGAATTTCTCCCCGTTTATCTACCCATTCCCTTTCTGCTATTTGTAAAGATTCTGGAGGAATATTTAACTCAGCTGCAATTTCTAATAGCTGCTGGTAAGAAAATTCCTGATCTGTATCCTCAGCTTGGCGAGCGATCGCTAATTGGAGAATTTGCCGCACATCTTCTTGACTATAGTAACGAATGGCGTTATCAGCAAAATTATTCATGGTTTTGTCTCATCTACTACTAGCTTGAAAATGGTTGTTAGTTGTTAGTTGTTAGTTGTTAGTTGTTAGTTGATGGTTGACAGTTTAGGTGTAGGAGCCGCAGTAGGGGCGCATTGCCTGCGCCCTTGAGGAGTTAGTCACCCCCGCATTTTCATAGGCAGGTTGTGGGATTTTCCCGTGGGGGACTAGCTTGAAAATGGTGTGTTGGGGGTTAGGGGAAAAGAAGTGTTTTTTTATCCTTGCTTTTGGGTAATCTATCGCCTGTGGAGAATAATCAACAAGATCCAGAGAAAGGGAAATGCAGTTTGTTCCTGTGCACCTCTATTGTAAAGAATTTCCCATAAAATCTGCACTGCTGAAACCATAAATATAAATGAGCAATTTATTTAATATACATTTCGTCTTTTTCAGTATTTTTGCTTATAAAAATAAATTATTAAATACAAAAAATATCTCATTATTTTTACTGAACAATAGATGATAATCTAACTATTACAAAGGTTCCAAGCACCAAAAAAACTAGAGGATTTTGGGTTGTCTAAATTACAACCTTGTAATTAATCTGGTGACATAATAATCAAAATTGTGGATTGGGGTCATAATGTCACGTCACCGGGTGGTAATTATTGGAGGTGGTTTTGCGGGATTATCAGCAGTTAAAGCTTTAGCTAATGCTCCTGTAGATGTATTACTGCTAAATCGTGAAAACTATTACACTTCCTCTCCGCTATTGCACCAAGTAGCCACGGGAGAACTAGAACCTGAACTGATTGCTTACCCCATACGCAGTATGCTACGGCATATCAAAAATGTGCAGTTTATCACTGCAAATGTAAAGCAAGTTAATGTCAGTAGTCAATGCATTCAAACTCATAAATACGTTATTCCCTATGATTTTCTCATTATTGCCGCAGGTAGCGATTCTAAAAATGTAGGCATACCAGGGGCTATTGAATATACTTTTCCCTTGAAAAAACTGGAACAGGCAGTAAATCTACGGAATCAGATTATCCATTGCTTAGAACAGGCTGTTCTGGAAGTAAACCCATCCTTAAGGCAACAATTGCTGACATTTACTATTGTTGGTGGTGGAGCTACTGGTGTGGAGTTAGCAGCTTCTTTAACAGAAATGATTGTTGCTTTAGTGAAGGATTATCCCACACTGGATTTTAGCGAGGTGAGAGTAGTGCTTTTACAGGCTGGAGATAGTCTAGTTCCTCAAATGTCCAGAAGATTGCGTATGTATGTGAGGTTGCGATTAGAAAAAATGGGGGTGCAAGTAATATTGCGATCGCGCGTTCGTCAAGTAACATCAGAAGCAGTATATTTACAAGACTCCAGGGTAATACCCACAAAAACAACTATCTGGACTGGGGGAGTTACTGGGAACCCCTTAGCTAGAACATGGGGATTACCCTTAGCTAGGGATGGGCGGGTAATTGTACTACCAACATTACAAGCACCCAAACATCCACAGGTGTATGTTGTCGGCGATTTAGCTTCTCTCCCAGGAATGCCCATGTTAGCACCCGTAGCCATCCAGCAAGGGGAAATGGCAGCCAGGAATATTCTGCGGCAAATTCAGCATCAAGAACTATTGCCCATGCACTATCAGCACATGGGCAATATGATAATTCTCGGACGTTATGATGCCGTCTTAGACTTAGGCAAATTGAAAATCACAGGTGTTACAGCTTGGTTAATCTGGTTAGCAGTACACCTATTGATTCTCCCTGGTTTTCGCAATCGGTTATTGGTATTGATGAATTGGCTGTGGGGTTGTCTATTTGGCGAGTGCTTAGTGCGTCTTGTTCTCCCCTTACCATCAGTTAATAAATTACCAATACGACGGAAAAAGATGCAGGTTATGGGGTATATATATCCCAAATCTAGATCGAGATTTACCACCCTTAGAATCCACGGACATACCGATATGGATTCACAGGAGAATTATTAACTTTGACTTCAAAATGTAAGTGAGGTCCAGTACTAAAACCTGTAGAACCGACTCTTCCTATGGTCGAACCTCTACCTACATATCTACCTCTTCCTACCAAAATTCTGCTCATATGGGCATATTTAGTAGAAATCCCATTGCCGTGTTTAATCTCAACAGTATATCCATATCCTCCTTTATAGCCTGCGTAAGAGACAAGACCGGGACTAGAAGCTTTAATAGGAGTTCCTCGAGGAGCAGTCATATCAACACCATAGTGCATACCCCGTCTAGGATACCTTCTATATCCATATCTGCTTGTTACAACTCTCCCTGGTAAAGGATTAGAGAATCTTTGGGAACTACGACGCGCAGAATATGCTCTTAGTCTCCGACGTAACGATAGTCTCCTAGAGGATCTACGGTAAGATACTCTGTTAAACCGGCGACGGTAAGAATATCTCCTCGTTCTGCGACGACGGGAAGCATAGGTTCTTAATCTTCTACGTAAAGCGACTCTTCTCGTTCTACGGCGACGTGAAGACGCTCTGTTAAACCTGCGACGACGGGAAGCATAGGTTCTTAATCTTCTACGTAAAGCGACTCTTCTCGACCTACGGCGACGTAAAGCTACTCTTCTAGACCTACGGCGGCGTAAAGCTAATCTTCTCGACCTACGGCTACGTAAAGCTAATCTTCTCGACCTACGGCTACGTAAAGCTATTCTTCTCGACCTACGGCGACGTAAAGCTACTCTTGTTGACTTCCTTGGTGACATAGACACTCTTAATTTTTTAGTTCCCAAGGAAATTAGGACAGCATCTTTGTCTATAGCCATAGATGCATTGGTAGTTTGATCCATCGGTCTGATTACCGCCGGAACAGGAGGTAAAACATCCGTCAATAGTGGTATCACAGTGGCAACAATTCCTTACTTAAGTTAACTGCTCTTCAGGTTTTTTTCATTCTTTTGCCAGAATACCGTTATAAATACTTAGAAAATAAGGCACTTTTGTATTGATTTCATAAAGAAATTGTAAATTTAAAGTAAAGTTGCGTGAATACCGATCCTTGTTTTTTTCTACTAAAATTGTCTAGGAAGTTAAATATTTTTGAGCATTTGTGAGAAAAAACTAGCAGCCTTGATTTTATGCTTGGAGAGAGAAAAAAAATCTATGAATCGCCATTAGAACTTGAATAATCCGCAATAGTAAAAATAAACAACTGGTCAAAATAGTCTTTTACAGCAAGTATTTCACGAAAAAAATTAATGTCAGCGATCCCAAATATTTCCGGATATGGCACTAGTGAAATTTCATTTTGTTGTTGATATGTGGTTATGTGCATGACACTTCCGAAATTATGTTCAGATGTTAATATACTGTTATCTACATCATACCTGATTGATTGCCAAATCAACAAACATAAAAAAATATAGAAAGAGAAAAAAGAAGTATCTTCCGCTGACTCTAATATTGACAAAATAAAATCTAATTCAGAATTTTTGAGGGAAAGTTGGATATTCACTCATTGAAAAAGGCTAAACTCTGTGATCAATATGATTGCTCAAAGAATCCGACATCCTCTTAGAGGATGTTTGTCAAGTATCATCCATTACCCAAAAACCTTTTTCATCGGGGGGAGCAAAAAAAAGGGGGGTAAAAGTCCCGATTTTATCAAAGCGAAGCACCAAGTACAGCCCTGGTAATAAATACACATTTAGCGGCAAACGTATCAAGCGCGGACTATATAAAACTGCCTGTGGTAGGCTGATAAATGCTGACATCAACG
>JASJDS010000071.1 GCA_030065055.1 Calothrix sp. MO_192.B10 | reverse complement strand
TACAGTCATTGGTAGAGCGTTACGGTTGTATTGCTGGTTATCCCAATGGAACCTATCGTGGGAACCGGGCATTAACCCGTTATGAATTTGCCGCAGGTTTGAACGCTTGTTTGGATCGGGTGAATGAATTAATTGCTACCGCTACAGCAGACTTGGTCACAAAAGAAGACTTAGCCACCTTACAGCGGTTACAAGAAGAATTTTCGGCGGAATTAGCCACCCTGAGGGGTCGTGTGGATGCCCTAGAAGCACGTACTGCGGAGTTGGAAGCCAACCAATTTTCTACCACTACCAAACTAGTGGGAGAAGCGATCTTTGCCATTTCAGATGCTTTTGGGGACACAGCTGGCGATCGCAATAATACGGTGTTTCAAAATCGGGTGCGTTTAAATCTGAAAACTAGTTTTACGGGTAAGGATACCTTGTATACCCGTTTAACATCTGGTAACGCCACTCAATTTGATTTGGGAGATAATGTTAATAGTGCAGAAGGTAACCAAACATTCAATATTGGCAGTACTGGTGATAATAATGTCAGTATCGATTGGTTAGCTTATTACTTCCCTGTAGGGGAGAATCTACAAGTTTTCGTCGCAGCCACTGGCGGTATTCATAGTGATTATGTCAACACCGTCAATCCTTATTTTGAAGACTTTGATGGCGGTAATGGTGCCCTATCCGCCTTTGCTTCCGAAAGCCCCATTTATCGGATTGGTGGTGGTGCTGGTGCAGCAGTGACCTTTAACTTTGGTCAATCTGGAAGCATTCTCAAAGGCAGTTCCTTAACCTTGAGTTACTTGGGATCGGAATCCAGCAGTCCTGCTGATGGTGCTGGGCTATTCAATGGTAATTATGCTGCTTTGGGACAGTTGAATGTTAACGTTGGCGATCGCATTTCCTTAGCTGCCACCTATGTTCATGGTTATCACGGTTCTGGAAGTAACTTATTTGACGCGGGTGGTGTGACTAGTGCCGTAGTGGGAACTAACCAGGCAAACACCCTCAGTACGACTAATGCATCTTCCAGTAACTCCTATGGTGTAGCAGCGGCATTTAAACCAAGCGATCAGCTATCTATCAGTGGTTTTCTTTCTTACCACGACGTTAAAGGCTTTGGTACTAATGATGACTTTGAAGCTTGGAGCTACGGTGTGGGGGTAGCTTTACCTGACTTTGGTAAGAAGGGTAATGTGTTGGGTGTGTTTGCTGGTGCTCAACCATACTCACGCGGTCGAGTTGCTGGTGCTAATGAGGTGCCCTATCACATTGAAGGTTTCTACAAGTATCGCGTGAGCGACAATATTTCCATTACTCCTGGTTTAATTTGGTTAACAGCCCCCGGTCAAAGTGATGATAACGATGATGCCATTATCGGTACTTTGAGAACTACTTTCACTTTTTAAGTAATTAACAAAGCTATCAAAACATAATGGTAGGGTGAGAACCCCTAGGATTTATCGAGGGGATGAAACCCGACTCAAGGGGATTTATCCCCAAGTTTTCTGGTATAATGACACTAGCGGTAAAGCGCAATTACTATTACCGGGCAACTCAGCCCCATCATGGATCGTCGAGACAAATATCACCCAAGAAATCAGTAACGGTGACGCGACCTGCACGATAGAGCCTAAAAAGGGTAGAGCAATTGTTCATACAAGAATTTAGACCCGTTTGGGGAGGGGCACTTCCTGAACTCTAAACAAAATGCCTGTGGAGGCGGTCTGGCGGGGGCAAAAAACATAGGTTATTTGTCTAGTTAAGAGCCTAAGAGGCAGGAAGAAAATGTGGAGTAGCACGGGTTCACCCTGCTTGGGAACAACATTTTTGAATCCCCTTCGTTTCAACAAGGGGAGTATGTCAACAATTTTTCATTGTGATTATACCCGCCAATTGGCGGGTTTTTTACTATGGCAGTTTTCACGCTTTGTGACTAACTCCTCAAGGGCGCACGCAATGCGCTCCTACTGCGGCTCCCACACCTAAGCTGTCAACCATCAACTAACAACTAACAACTAACAACCAAATACCGAATTCAGGTTAATGTAGCTTTTTCAATGCAGCGATCGCATGTAATCTTACTACTTGTTCTGGATCGCGAGCAAGTTGTTCTAAACTAGCTAGAGCTGATAATTCCCGTAATTCCCCTAAGGATGTGGCTATTGCTTGTTTGATTTTTGATACTGATGCGGTTTCTTGCTCTGAGTTGAGAAAGTTAATTAAAATCTGTGCAGATTTAAATCTCAGTTGGGGTAATTTCTGATTTCCTAAGACTGTAACAATTTCCTGACATAATTTTTCTTTATACGGTTCAAGATTGTTAGCGTAAAGAATTTTTTCTAGATATACTAAAGCTGGTTGAGAACCGCTCCAACTCAATACTCTGATAATTTCTTTTTTCAGTAAAATAGGTGCAGTAGTAGAAATTAAAACCTGAAACAGTGCTTCAACCCCTTCCTCGTCTTTCATTCTTCCGAGAGCGATCGCACTTTGTTGACATACTTCTAAATTTAAGTCATATAATAATGGTTGGAGCTGTTTGACTAAATCGAATTTCCCTTGTGATTTTCCTCTCATCCCCAGAGCAATCACCGCTTCTTTACGTACTGCTGTTGATGTGTCTTGCAATGCTTGAATAAAAATGGGGATCAGTATTTCTTCGTGGAAACTACCCAAAGCTTCAATTGCGATCGCCCGAATTTCTGGGTTAATATCATTAACTACACTAATTAATGGTTCAATAGTTGAGGAACGACGAATTTGAGATAATGACTTGACTGCTAGAAGTCTTGACTTTTCATCTTTGAGTAATTCACTTAAAGCTACAATGGCATCATTACCAATATTGGATAAAGCCGCTGTTGCTGCGATCGATAAATCTTCTTCTTCAGTTGACTGCACTAGATTAACCAAAGATAAAATAACTTGTGGCTCGTTGAACTCTCCTAAAATACGCACCGCAAACCAACGAACTTCTACATCCGCTGCCTCATCTTCGATTATCAATAGCAAAGGTTTAATGACTGGTTCCCCTAGCTTGGGTATTATTTTAGCTACTTCCCAACGTTCTCGAAAGTCACCATAGCTGAGAACCTGCAAGCTGGAATGCAACACTTGCTCAAATTCCACAGCAGTATCCCAACTAACTTGCTGCAAACATTGATTCACTACACGCCAATTACCTTGTTGCGTCGCCGTTACTAATTGTTCTACAGTAGCTTCCATTTGCGATCCCGTTGGGGGTAGTAAAAATCAATACGGTTCAGTTCAAAAGAATGGTCGGTTGGGTTGAGCGATAGGGAAACTCAACAAACCTTTGATAACCTTCGGTTGCGTTCCTTAAATCAGTGCGGTGTTTAGATCCCCGACTTCTTCCAGAAGTCGGGGATCTGTTAGCCACTAGTCATACCTTGCTTCTTAAGCATTTCTTAACCTTGTCTATAACTTCTATTAATCTGCGTTTTCAGGAAAAAAGTAACAAAATACACAATTTGATTGGTCAATTATCTATTATATGTATAAGTGTCGTAAATATTGAAACATCAAATAGTTCACGCAGTAAGTCTACTAATTGTAAAGTATTGAAATTCAGGGGTTGGTGAATATGATTTTACATTTTTCCATAGGATTGAACAACGATTCTACCCGCACGGAGTGCAGTTTCCGTGCGTAAGAATGGGTCAGATAAATTCATTCCTAGATATGGCTAACGCCAAGCTATGCGCTACGGGCACACTTTGTGAACGCTAACAACAATGCCGAAATTCAATATCCCCTGTATCTATTCCTTGCTGAATGTCCAATTCTTGAAAATTTAATAAAGTCTATTAATCTATGTGTAAATACTTTAACAAAAGTTAGTGTTTATACTTTTTAGGATTCGGATATAGTAACCTGTTTTTTTAAAAAGGGATTTACCATGCCGTCTGTAGAGTCAGAGAAGACGAAAGTCTTAAATAAGTTTGAAAAATTCAAGGCCGAGAAGGACGGACTAGATGTAAAGGACGAACTCGAACATTTTGCTCGGATTGGTTGGGAAGCGGTAGATAAAACCGACTTGGAACATCGTCTGAAATGGTTAGGTATATTTTATCGTCCTGTAACTCCTGGTAAGTTTATGTTGCGGATGCGTACTCCCAACGGTATTCTTACCAGCCAGCAATTGCGGGTATTAGCCGAGATTGTGCAGCGTTATGGAACAGATGGTAGTGCTGATATTACCACCAGACAAAATATCCAACTGCGGGGAATCCGTCTTGAAGACATACCAGACATCTTCCAACAATTGCATTCGGCAAATATGACTTCCATGCAATCTGGGATGGATAATGTGCGTAATATTACTGGCTCTCCAGTTGCCGGAATCGATGGGGATGAACTAATTGATACTCGCCAACTGGTACAGCAAGTCCAGGACATGATTACCAACAAAGGCGAAGGGAATTATGCATTTACCAATTTGCCTCGAAAGTTTAATATTGCCATTGAAGGGGGGCGAGATAACTCCGTTCACGCCGAAATCAACGATATAGCTTTTGTTCCTGCATACAAAGACGGGCAATTAGGATTTAATGTCTTAGTGGGTGGTTTTTTCTCTGCAAAACGCTGTGCAGCTGCGGTTCCTCTCAATGTTTGGGTGACCCCGAATGAAGACGTAGTTAAATTGTCTAGAGCGATTTTAACGGTATATCGCGACAAAGGCTTAAGGGCAAATCGTCAGAAATCAAGACTGATGTGGTTGATTGACGAGTTGGGTATAGAAAAGTTCCGTCAGCTAGTAGAAGAAGAATTGGGAACTACCCTATCGGCAGCTGCAGAAAAAGATGAAATTGACTGGGAAAAACGCGATCGCATCGGGGTGTATAAACAGAAACAGCCTGGGTTAAATTATGTTGGTTTGCACATTCCCGTAGGTAGACTACAAGCCGAGGATATGTTTGACTTGTCCCGTCTGGCAGAGGTATATGGTAGTGGTGAGGTGAGACTGACAGTCGAACAAAATGCGATCGTTCCCAATATTCCCGATGAAAATTTAGAGCTTTTCCTCGCTGAACCCCTCCTGCAAAAGTTTGCCATTGCTCCCCAGGTATTAGAAAGAGCTTTGGTATCCTGCACGGGAGCACAATTTTGTAACTTTGCATTAGTCGAAACCAAGAGCCGAGCATTAGCACTGGCGAAAGAGCTAGACGCGGAGTTACAAATGTCACATCCTGTGAGAATTCATTGGACAGGATGCCCCAATTCTTGCGGTCAACCCCAGGTAGCTGACATTGGTTTAATGGGAACAAAAGTCCGCAAGGATGGGAAAACCGTGGAAGGTGTTGATTTGTATATGGGGGGTAAAGTCGGGAAAGATGCCCGTCTCGGTACTTGCGTACAAAAAGGTATTCCCTGTGAGGATTTACTACCAGTGTTACGCAATATTCTGATCAAGGATTTTGGGGCAAAGGTGAAATAAGTTATGGGTGATGGTTGATTTACGCCAAAATCTTTCCCTCTCCTGAATAAGGAGAGGGATGTCCGACAGGACAGGGTGAGGTTTGTTATTTCATCTTACCTCTTGTGTATCTATTCCTATTTTTTTATCTCCAATCAATTAGGCAAATAATATGCTCAAGGATTTAGTATCGTTCAATGGCAGGTATAAAATCCTGCATATGACCTGGTTTGCTTTCTTTTTATCTTTTGTTGTTTGGTTTAATTTGGCACCTCTAGCAACACAAGTCAAAGCAGATTTTGGTTTGACAGTAGCTCAAATTAGAACTCTGGCAATTTGTAACGTTGCTCTGACAGTACCAGCCCGAGTCATTATTGGGATGTTGTTAGATAAGTATGGGCCAAGAATTACTTATTCCCTGCTGTTAATTTATGCTGCGATTCCTTGTCTTGTCTTCGCTTCCGCCCAAAACTTCAGTCAATTAGTAGCTGCTCGTTTAGCACTAGGTATTGTCGGTGCAGGCTTTGTAATTGGTATTCGGATGGTGGCGGAATGGTTTCCACCAAAAGAAATTGGTTTAGCTGAAGGAATTTATGGTGGTTGGGGTAACTTTGGTTCAGCTGCAGCAGCATTTACCTTACCTGTAATTGCTGGTTGGTTGGCATTTGGTGCAGTGAATCCTCAAACTGGAGAAGCTTTACTTAACTGGCGTGTAGGTATTGGAGGAACTGGAGTTATTGCAGCACTGTATGGAATTCTGTATTACTTTAATGTCCAGGATCATCCTCCCGGTAAAGTTTATCAAAAGCCTAAGAGTGCTAGGGGAATTGAAGTTACCAGCAAGAGTGATTTCTGGTTCCTGATGTTAATGAACTTGCCTTTGTCTGGTATTTTGATGGTCTTAGCTTGGCGTTTGCATAAGGTTAAGCTGTACGACATCAATACTATGTATATAGTGTGGGCTTGCTTGATTGGTTTATATCTTTTCCAAGCCTACAACTGTTTAATGGCAAATAAAGACTTATTGACAGGGAGAAAGACATATGCTCCTAAAGACAGATATAGTTTTTCTCAAGTTGCAATTTTGGAATTGACATATATAGTTAACTTCGGTTCGGAGTTAGCAGTTGTTTCCATGCTTCCAGCATTCTTTGAAGGTACTTTCGCCCTGAGTAAAGCCCAAGCTGGGATGATTGCAGCAAGCTATGCATTTATGAATTTAATGTCTCGTCCTGGTGGTGGTTTAATTTCTGATAAATTGGGTAGTCGGAAAATGACCATGGCAGTATTAACTGCTGGTATGGGTATAGGCTATTTAATGATGGGAACTGTCGGTGGTGGTTGGTGGTTACCATTAGCAATATTGTTAACTATGGCTTGTTCCTTCTTTGTACAAGCAGGGGAAGGTTCAACATTTGCCATCGTTCCTTTAATTAAGCGACGGATAACTGGGCAAGTTGCAGGTAATGTGGGTGCCTATGGTAATGTGGGAGCTGTTGCTTATCTAACTATCTTTAGTCTCTTACCCGAATGGTTAAGCGGTAAAGGTGAACCCACAGCAGCAACCATTGCTCAAGCAAACACCATATTCTTCCAAATTATGGGGATTGCAGGTTTAATAGTTGCTTTCTTGTGTTGGTTCTTCCTCAAAGAACCCAAAGGTTCCTTTGCAGAACATCATGAAGGTGAAGAAGCTCAAACCGAACCACAGCTTGATTCGATGGAACCTAGTTATCCTTATGCACCTGGGGAAACAAATGGTTAATAGATCAGATATCTGTCTTGAAAATAGGGAGTTCGGAGTTCGGAGTGAAGGAGTGTAGACAGGAAGTGGCTTCCCGCAGGGTAGGAGTGAAGGAGTAGGGGCGGGGTTTCCCCGCCCAGAGTGAGGGAATTATTCTCATCTGCAGGTTGTGGACAAAATATTGTCCATGAGGGACTATCTTGAAAATGGTTGTTAGTTGTTAGTTGTTAGTTGTTAGTTGACGGTTGACAGCTTAGGTGTGGGAGCCGCACTCAAGATATTTTCATCCTTGGTTGTGAGATTTTCTCGTGAAGGGCTAACTTGAAAATAGTTAGAAGTAGGGGCGCAATGCTTGCGCTCTAGAGGAGTTAATTAACTCGTTTCCAGTTTCAGCCTGGAAACCCATCCTAGGAGGCTCCGCCTTCCATTAAGCCTGGAGGCAGAGCCTCCCTAAAGTGCATTACAAGGTTTTACCTTGTAACGAGGGATCTGGGGTCACAGATCCCCGACTTATTAAAAGGGATCTAGGGTAAATGATGCCAATTTAATCCCTTCTGTAAGCACTTATCGTGTGGCTAAATCCTTACAGAATAAGCTTTTTAGCTTTTGGCTTAACCAGAACTCAGGTTAATTTTAACTCCTAACACCGAACTCAGGTTAATCAGCTTTTTGCCTCCATGAAAAAACCATGTCTGAATCAGTAAAAACTCTTTGCCCATATTGTGGTGTTGGTTGTGGTTTGCAAGTATTTCCCCCTGCTGCAAGTGGCCGTGCAACTCACCGAGATGCCCAAGGAAATCCCATTTGGAAAGTAATGGGTGACAAAAGTCATCCTTCTTCTCAAGGTATGGTTTGCGTCAAAGGTGCTACGGTGACTGAGTCTCTTGATAAGAGCCGTCTGAAGTACCCAATGATGCGGAATTCTCTGTCGGAGGAATTTCGACGGGTTAGCTGGGATGAGGCTTTTGAGCGAATTGTTGACCAAATTCAACATACACTTAACAATCAAGGTGCAGATGCTATCTGTATGTACGGTTCTGGTCAGTTCCAAACTGAGGATTATTATATTGCTCAGAAGTTAATCAAGGGCTGTTTAGGCACTAATAATTTTGATGCCAATTCTCGCTTGTGTATGTCTTCAGCAGTTGCAGGTTATACACAAAGCTTTGGCTCTGATGGTCCTCCTTGCTGTTACGAAGATTTAGATTTTACTGATTGTGCTTTTTTAGTGGGCACTAATACCGCTGAATGTCATCCTATTGTTTTCAATCGCTTATGCAAACACCATAAGCGCAACCGGAATGTGAAAATGATAGTGGTAGACCCACGTAAAACTAAGACAGCGGAGGCAGCAGATTTACACCTAGCCATCAATCCCGGTACTGATATAGACCTATTTAACGGTATTGCTCATTTATTAATGCGCTGGAGAACTATTGATGCCATATTTATAGATGAGTGTACCCAGGGGTTCCCTGCTTACGCAGAAGTGATTCGTCACTACACTCCTGAATTTGTTGCTCGCAAATGCAATATACGTATCGACCATTTAGAACAAGCAGCCCGTTACTGGGCTGAATCAGAAAGGGTTTTGTCTATGTGGTCAATGGGTATAAATCAATCCTCTGAAGGGACGGCGAAAGTACGGACTTTAATCAACCTGCATTTAATGACAGGAAATATTGGTAAACCAGGTGCGGGACCTTTTTCTCTCACGGGTCAACCAAATGCTATGGGAGGAAGGGAAGCAGGAGGACTGGCTCATATTCTTCCCGGCTATCGCTCGGTGAAAAATCCCGAACACAGGGCACAGGTAGAGGAATTTTGGGGTTTAAATCCGGGACAAATTTCTGCAACTCCAGGTAGGGATGCTTGGAGTATGATTACAGGTTTAGAAACTGGTGATATTAGTTTACTATGGATTGCTGCAACTAATCCGGCTGTTAGTATGCCAGATTTGGTCAGAACTAAAGCTGCTTTATTAAAATCTCCCTGCACTATTTATCAAGACGCTTATTATCCCACCGAAACTGCAGCTTATGCCCATATTCTCTTACCCGCAGCCCAATGGAGTGAGAAAACTGGTACCATGACTAATTCAGAAAGAGTAGTCACCCTCTGTCCCAAATTTCGAGAACCTCCCGGTGAAGCAAAACCAGATTGGGAGATATTTGCCGAAGTTGGCCGTCGTTTGGGTTTTGCAGATAAATTTGAGTATGGTAACTCAGCTCAAGTATATGATGAATTTGTCAAACTAACGCGCGATCGCTTATGCTCTGTAACAGAAATTAGTCACGAAAAATTAGCAAAGCATCCTATACAGTGGGGTTCGCCACCTGTAGAGACAGAAGAAGATAGAGATGGTGGCTTGTTCTCAAATATTTTCAAATATAAAAATAAACAGCCTATTAGCAAACGTCTCTACACAGATTTACGTTTCCCTACCCCAGATGGTAGAGCAAAATTCGCCGCTTACCATTCTCGTGGACTCGCAGAACCAGCTAATCAAGAGTATCCATTTATTCTCACAACTGGTAGATTATACGGTCATTGGCACACCCAAACTCGCACTGGAAGAATTGAGAAAACTGCGAAAATGCACCCCAATCCCTTTATCGAGATTCATCCCCGTGATGCAGAAGAATTGGGAGTTCAGGAAGGAGATTGGGTAGAAGTACAATCAACGCGGGGACAAGCAAAATTTCCAGTGAAAATTACTAAAGCAATTACCCCCAAAACAGTTTTTATCCCAATGCATTGGGGTAGTCTTTGGGCAAAAGATGCTGAAGCTAACAATCTCACCCATCCTCACAGTTGTCCTATTTCTCTCGAACCAGAGCTTAAGGCCTGTGCTATTAAAATAATACCAATTATGGTTCTCCCAGAAAAAATTGCCGAGTATCCTCATCAGGAAAAATTATCACCTGATTTGGTTTCGATGTGATATTAAGGCTCCTGCCCAAAGATTACTGATAAAAAAACCGCAGAGAACACAGAGGAGAGAGAGATTTAGGAGATGGTTACAGCATATTTCATCTTAGTGAAGTACGTTTGGACTCATAACTTTCACCATTCTCAACTAGTGCTTTGTCCCATTAATTTTGACGAGTTGCGGGTGCGAGCGATCCCCGACTTCTATCCTAGGAATTGCTACAATGTGCGGATATTGATTTAGAAGTCGGGGATCTGTTCCCTAGCCATCAGAATTAATGTGGCGGAACAGTAGTACTTCACCAAATTAGTTCTGAGGGGTATTGCATCAGTCCTATTTATAGGACTTTTGCTATTAGCCAGGGACTTAGAGTCCCTGGCGGTTGGATGTCCACCCCGCAAAATTAATGTGGTCAAGTACTAGGGACTGTTTTCAAACTACCGTGTAGGTTGGGTAGAACGAAACCAAACCCAACATTCTTCGTTCGACTGTTACCTAGCCATCAGAATTAATGCGATAGACCACTAGCCCAAATGTCCGCCTAGGAATAAATTCCCACAGCGAGTAGGCTAAGTCTGATAAATCAGACTGGGTAAGGCTTGCAATGCGTTTTAACTCATAACTTGCACAATTCTCAATTAGCCCAAATTTCACGGGAATGAAATTCCCAGGCTAATAAACAAAGTCTACTTAAGTAGACTAAAATGCTTGTCTAGTCGTCTTTAGACGACTTCGGCTATGAGACTGGGATTTAAATCCCAGGTGGTTATTAAGGATGGTGCAAGTTATCAGTTTTAACCAACCTTGGGGGTTGAATTCCCCTGCTTCTATAAGCAGTGCGTTTTGTGTCGGGGTAAAGTCCCCGTTGCAAAACCTAATTCGCTCATTCTAAATTCTACATTCTTTTAATAAGAGTAATTGCAAGACACCATTAAACAAGTTAAAAGTAGTTATTAATAGTCAATCATAAACTCCTAATGTCCACGTTTTTTCAATTTGAGGCAGAATTTATAGATAACCTGCGCTGTATTCCTATGCAGGTAAGACTTAATCTGGATACTTGTGGCGTTAAGTTGAAATTAGTTCACTGGAATCAACTAACAACGGCAGAAAGGCAAAGTTTAGTAGAAACGCCTTGCAGTAACAAACAGCAAGCCCAAGCATATAAAGAATATTTGCAAAATTTAATTATCAGTAAAACTGGACAACCTGCAAATGAGCTAACCGTAGATGATAATCCACCTTGGATGGATATATCAGAAATACCAGCAGCTACAAAAAATAAAGCTACAGAATTTGGGGTGACTATTACACTACAACAATGGCAAAATCTTACCCCATTACAACGCTTCGCTTTAATTAAACTCAGTCGTCCTAGCCATGAAAATAAAAATTTCTATCCTGCACTAAAAGAATTTGGTATTATTTAGAATAAAAGTTCAGCTCCAGCGCACCTAAATGAAATATTTTGACGGGCAGGGATGCCCGTCCCACACAAATTATATCCAGAATAGTTTATCAATTGATATTTAATATTTGTGAACGATAAATTAACGAGCTTAATTGAGGATATTTTTTCTACAAATATGACGAAAATAAATTATGAAAAAGATATCTGCCCTAATTTTAGCTGGTGGTAAAAGCTCTCGCATGGGGAGGGATAAAGCACTGGTATACTATCAAGGAAAGCCCATGTTACAAAGGGTTTATGACGTTGCTCAGGAATGTACCCAGGAAGTTTATGTCCTCACTCCTTGGTGCGATCGCTATCAACATATATTACCTTTAGACTGTAATTATCTCACTGAATCTCAACCGGGAAATGGTCCTTTGTATGCTTTGTGTCAGGGTTTAAAACAAATTTCAACTCAATGGATACTATTGCTGGCTTGCGATTTACCTTTGCTAAAAACAAAAATTATTCAAGAATGGATAAATACATTAGACAAAGTTCCTGAGGAAATTTTCGCTGTAGTACCCCATAATTCTTTAAATTGGGAACCAATGTGTGGTTTTTATCGCCATGATGCACTTCCAGAATTACAAAGTTTTCTGCAAACTGGAGGACGTTCGTTTCAAGAGTGGTTATCTAATATTAAAGTGCAAGCTTTATCTGTAACTCCAGAAATGAAATTGATGTTGCATAATTGCAATACTCCCGGAGATTTAAACAAGAATTTATAGATATTAAAATATGTACTAAATTGTGAAGAAATGTTTTTATTTATTGGTACTATATTTTTGTGATAAATTGGGATTATTTCATTTTTTTGATTATCCCAATTATGTCAGTATAATTATGAAAAATTTGCATAATCTATCTATCTTTAAAGTTCAATAGATATTAAAATACTGGTTAAACAACTTTTACTGGAAAAAATGAAAGAATACTTTCCTTGGGTGAGGAGTGCAGGAAGAGTTTTATTTCTTAGTCCATCAATACTGGCAGCACTATTTTTAACATCAGGGGTATCACAAGCACAAATTAACCCCGACAATGACCAAGGGCAACAGCCAATGGGTCAAGTCACATCGGTATCTCAATTTTCTGATGTACAGCCTACAGATTGGGCATTCCAAGCATTACAGTCATTGGTAGAACGTTATGGTTGTATTGCTGGTTATCCCAATGGTACTTACAGAGGAAACCGGGCATTAACCCGTTATGAATTTGCCGCAGGTTTGAACGCTTGTTTGGATCGGGTGAATGAATTAATTGCTACCGCTACAGCAGACTTAGTCACCAAAGAAGATTTAGCTACCCTACAGCGATTACAAGAGGAATTTTCTGCGGAATTAGCCACCTTGAGGGGTCGTGTGGATGCTCTAGAAGCACGGACTGCTGAGTTGGAAGCAAATCAATTCTCTACCACCACAAAACTAAAGGGTGAGGTTGCTTTTACCCTTGCAGGTGCCACTGGAGATGACACAGATGCTCAAATTGTCTTTAACAATAAAGTTCGCCTCCAGTTAGTATCTAGTTTTACTGGTAAAGATAGGCTATATACTCGTCTCACTTCCGGTAACATTGGTAACAGCTTTGCAACCGAATTAGGCACTAATGAAGGTCGTTTTGCCCATGATGGACCCTCCGATAATAATATTGTTATCGATCGCCTGCATTATGCTTTTCCTGTGGGAGAGAATCTCAAAGTTACTGCCATGGCTAGTTTGGGCGCTCACCACTTCTATGCTGATGTGTTTAACCCTGGCTTAAATACCGGTGGTGGTGCTACGGGTGCTTTGTCCCGATTTGCCGAACGTAACCCCATTTACCGCTTGGGTATTGCCAGATCCACCACTGGTATTGGTTTTAGTTACAAGCTAGGCAAAATGATTAAATTGGAGGGGGGTTATCTTGCCAAAAACGGCTCCAATCCTGAGGATAAAGCTGGTTTATTTAATGGCAATTATTCAGCTATGGGGCAAGTTGTCTTTCAACCGGCTAAACGTCTAAAATTTGGTTTAACCTATGTCAATGGTTACGATCCTGGTGATGGAACCTTTGCCTTTGGCGGTACAGGAACTAACTTTGCTAATGGTTTGCTGCCCGGTACACAGGAAAGAAGAATTACTAGTAATTCCTACGGAGTCCAGGCCCAATTTGATGTTAGTTCTAAATTCAGTATTCGCGGTTGGGGTAGCTTCACGGATGTTGATTTTGCCAATGGTGGTGATGCAGAAATCTGGAATTATGCAGTCGCCCTTGTTTTCCCCGATTTAGGTACGGAAGGTGCCTTAGGTGCTATTGTTGCCGGTGCTGAACCCTATGCAGGTAGTCTAGATCCCCGTCCAGCCGGATTTACCAACGATACCCCTTTTCACATTGAGGCATTTTATAGATACCCAATCAATGACAACATCTCCATTACACCAGGATTTATTTGGCTCACTTCTCCCAATCAGAATTCTGATAATGATGATGCCTTCATTGGTGCTGTGAGAACAACCTTCACTTTCTAGATTTTTTAACCAAGGAAGAAGGAAGAAGGAAGAAGGAACCCCATTCATAAATTAAGGGGCTTGTATCCTTTTTGGTTGTCATCAAGAAGGATTACTCTGCAACCCATATCACTACACTTGTTCCTGACAACGCAGTCGGTAAAATAAGTTACATTTTTTAGATGAAACCTGCTAGTATGCGGGTTTTTTTATTTTCCTTAGTCAAAACAGACAAACCCCAGTGTAGAACCGGAGTATACTAGAAAAGTCATGAGTTATAGTACTACGCCTGACGGGGCGCGGACATTTTTGAATCTTGAAACCTTTTGACAGCATGCTGTTCCCTGTTAAGAGTTCCCTGTTCCCTAGCGCGTAGTGCTATAACTCCTAACTTTCATCAAAACTGCCTGTGGAACTATCCTGTAAATCTGAATACGCAATACTGGCTCTGTTAGAACTAGCAACCAAGTATCAAAGCGGAGAACCTATGCAAATTCGGCAGATTGCCGCGCAACAAAATATACCCGATCGCTATCTGGAGCAATTACTAGCAACCTTGAGGCGAGGGGGTATAGTTAAGAGTCAGCGAGGTTCAAAGGGGGGTTATCTTCTGGCTAGAGAGCCTTGGAAAATAACTATTTTTGAGATTTTGGCTTGTTTGGAAGGTTTGGATAAGGTAAAAAAATGTGAGGAAGAAATCCAACCTCAAACAGTTGAGAGTAGTGTGATAGAGGAGATATGGCAAGAAGCTTGTCAGGCTGCTAACTCTGTTTTAGAAACCTATACCCTAGCTGACTTATGTGAAAAAAGAGATGCACGGCAACAGTTGAATATCATGTATTACATCTAAAAAATTTTGGATTTTAGATTTTAGATTTTAGACCTGATAAATCTGGGAAATTTCTGTTTATCCTTGGTAAGGATTTTATATATAGCACTACGGATTTAGGGCGCGGACATTGCAGGACTCTAAAAGCTATGTGCAATCAACTTTTGACTTTTGACCCCTCCGGGGTGAATCCTTCGGATACGCTCCGCGTTAGCGAAGCTCCTCTGAAAGAGGCGCGCCATTTGCTTTATGCCGGGGAACCCGTCCACCGCAATGGCTCACTTTTGACTTTTGACTTCCGCGTAGCGGTATATTCACCAAATTTTGAATTGAGAATTAACTATGCGAATTGCCCATAACATTACAGAACTTGTTGGTCGTACACCCCTGGTACAATTAAACCGGATTCCCCAAGCTGAAGGCTGTGTAGCCCAGATTGTGGTCAAACTAGAAAGTATGAATCCAGCAGCTTCTGTCAAAGACAGAATTGGGGTAAATATGATTGCCGCCGCCGAGGAAGAAGGGTTAATTACCCCAGGAAAAACCATATTAGTAGAACCAACTTCTGGGAATACGGGAATTGCCCTAGCAATGGCTGCTGCGGCTAAGGGGTATAGGTTAATTTTAACTATGCCAGAAACCATGAGTGCGGAACGACGGGCAATGTTACGGGCTTATGGGGCAGAATTGGAACTTACCCCTGGCATTGAAGGAATGAGTGGGGCAATTCGTCGCGCTCAGGAAATAGTTGATAAAACGGCGCATACCTATATGTTGCAACAGTTTCGCAACCCTGCCAACGCCAAAGTACATCGGGATACCACCGCCGAGGAAATTTGGCAAGATACGGATGGGAAAGTAGATATAATTGTTGCTGGGGTCGGTACTGGTGGTACAATTACTGGAGTAGCAGAAGTACTGAAAGCTCGTAAACCTGGTTTTCAAGCGATCGCAGTAGAACCAGCCAGTAGTCCTGTATTATCAGGAGGTAGGCCAGGACCCCATAAAATTCAAGGTATTGGTGCTGGATTTATTCCCCAAGTACTGAAGGCAGAATTAATTGATGAGGTAATAACTGTTACCGATGAAGAAGCGATCGCCTATGGTCGTCGTTTAGCTAGGGAAGAAGGACTACTTTCCGGTATTTCTAGCGGTGCGGCATTATGTGCAGCAGTCCGCATTGCCCAACGTCCGGAGAATCAAGGAAAGTTAATTGTCATGATTCAACCCAGCTTCGGAGAAAGATATTTAAGTACACCCTTGTTTCAAGACTTAGAACCCAAGGTTACAGCAGGTGTCAATTAAGGGTACATTAGAATCATGGCAGATTCTAACCATTACCAAACCTTAAATGTCAGTCCTAGTGCCAGCCAAGCGGAGATTAAACAAGCTTATCGCCGCTTGGTAAAACAATATCATCCTGACAGTACCCAAGGGACTGTGGATCGAGAGCAGATTATCCGCATTAATGCTGCATATGAAGTATTAGGGGATATTCGCAATCGCAAATCTTATGATCGGCAAATCAGTTATCAGCAACGGGGATACCATTCTCCTAGGCAAGAGCGCGCCGCAGAAGTTCAAAAACAATACCAGAAAAAAAGACATACTGGTAGAGATGCTGATGAAAAAGTTGAAGAATGGTTGCGTCTTGTTTATCGCCCTGTAAATCGCCTCCTCGATCCTATTCTCAAGTCCCTGAAACAACAAATTAACCAACTGGCTGCCGATCCATTTGATGATTTACTATTGGAAGACTTTCAAGATTATCTGCAACATTGCCGAGAAGACATTAAACAAGCTCAATTAACCTTTCGTTCCCTACCCAATCCCCCTAGTCTAGCCAGAACCGCCGCTCATTTATATTACTGTCTGAATCAAATTAATGATGGGTTAAATGAATTGGAGTATTTTCCTCTCAGCTACGATGAAAGTTATCTCCATGCAGGACTAGAAATGTTTCGCATTGCCCATCATTTACATAGGGAAGCGCAGGAATCTGTTAGTTTTTAATTTTTGGGCGTTGCTGAATTTGAATGTGAGCTTGAAAATCAGGTATCTTAAACTCTTGGTGACAAATTAACTGTGGCTGGGAAGCTTGGGGTTTTAGTTGTAGGTTGGGTTGAGGGACGAAACCCAACACAGGCATTGTATAAATGCGGGATGAATTAAGATTTTGAGCCAAGCTGTAATGCTTATTCTTCACCCCTTTGCGTCTACCCTACCCTACCCTTCGGGAAGCCACTGCGTGTCTACGGGAAGCCACACTCCGTGCGTAAGACTGCGCGAAATAAAAATCATCCCACTAATCAGCAACACCCCAACACAATCAAACTTTTGTTGGGTTTCACTTCGTTCTACCCAACCTACATTTATAGGACTTTTGTTGGGTTTCACTTCGTTCTACCCAACCTACATTTATAGGACTTACTAACCTCCATAAGTTCGCTTTGACACTCAAACTGCTGATTTAACTCCCCCATCAACCGCAATATCTTATCCTTCCCAATCTTGGATCATAATCTGAATATTTGCTTTTAAATCTGCTAAATCACGCTCAATAATTCCCTAAACATCATCATAATCAACTCGTACATAGTCGTGAATTAACACATCTCTAAATCCAGCTATACGTTTTCATGGCACATTAGGATATCTTTGTCTTAAATCCTGAGATATTCTTTTAGTTGCTTCACCAATAATCTCGAAATTTCTCACCACTGCATCCTGAATCATTTTGGTTTGGATAAAAGCTTCCCTCCCATCCTTGGTGTATTCTTCTATCCTCTCAATACATTCTGCAATATCGAGTAAATAAAGCTTTTCATCTCTCATAGTGCTACAGTTTCACTCAACACCCTTTCTCGAATTAATTCATGTAAATTATCAGGTTTTGCGACATCAACTTTACGATTTAGTAACTCCTCCAAATCTTGCATTAAAGCAATACGGTCTAACAAATTCCGTTCCGGTTCAAGTTCTACCAAAAAATCCACATCACTATCAGGTCTTGCTTCACCCCTAGCAACTGAACCAAACACCCGCACATTATAGGCACCATATTTAGCTGCAATTTTTAATATTTCTTCCCGAAATGGTAGTAATAATTCCTTAATTCCCATAACCAAGATCCTTCCTTCATATCCCCTAATTTTTGCAAAGCTTCTATAGTCTCAAAAACATTGTACTTTTGTCTACGATACTCCCGCAGGGAGTGTCTGCCGCCATCGCGCTTGTAAATTTAAAAACGAAGGGACGGGAACTATAATGAAAACAAGCTGTGTGGCTTCTAAATTCATTCAGACTTACGCATTGACAGAAAATACTAAATATGCCGTATGGGTTTCAGGCATTTAAACGTGATTTGGCGATGATTTTTAGCGATCGCTATTTATCTGAATTCATCCTCAAAAGCCTGAAACGAGGTAATTTCGTTCATACACATGATGGTGGATTTGCACAGTGCCTAAGTCCTAATTTGGTGAAAAAGAATCTCCCAGACTAGGTAGTATTCCTCTGGAAAAATGGTTTTTTAGCTTCACAATAGTTAATTTTTGGAGAGGTCTAATGGACTTTTTCCTCATTCATGGTAAATTAAAAAACTAGATCAACAAATTGAGCAACTCAAACTAGGAATTTAATGTCTGCATCAAGCAAAATCTCGATTAAAATCCCAAATAGCTCTAAATAGTGCCTTATTTTTGCAATGAAAATCCATTATAAATCTCTAGAAAAACCTAAATCCTCTGAAAGTGAGCGTCACTCGCCACATAATCAAAAATTTGTCGCTCCGCCACTGGATGATGAGTTTTATGCTGAGAGTTATGAGTTACGCAAAGCAGCTTCAACGATGACAGTCGCTGCGATTGAGTGGTTCCACAGTAATGTCGAGGTACTGCTGGAGAGAAGTTATTCGCCCTCACACAAAGACGATACCTTCTCGGTACTCAGTATTGGCAGTGGCGAGGGTGATATCGATCTGGAAATCATAAACAGCCTTATCCCCAGGCTTAATCCACGGTGGAAACGGTTAAGATATGTAGCACTCGAACCCAATCCTATCCATTGCGATCGCTTTCTACAACGGCTCGATGGAGCATCTTTTGACGAGAGTGTAGAGGTGTCTGTGCGTGCAGAGTGCTTTGAACCCGGTAGGTTTGAGGGCGAAGAAAAGTACGATTTGGTTCTGTTGACCCACGTTTTATACTACTTTGACGATCCATATCAAGCAATTCAAACTGCTCTGAATCAAACTAAGGAAGGGGGACAAGTAGTTATTGTTCACCAAACAACTACAGGTATACCTCAAATCCAGCGCGAGCATATGCTGGAAGTAAAAGGTGACCAAAACGAGATGTTCACCGCAGAGGACATTAGAGGCTTACTTGATACTAAATCACATCAGCATCAGTATCACCATGTAGATGCTTGTCTAGATGTAACTGAGTGCCTCCAGGGCTTGGAAACTGGTGTCAAAATTATGTCCTTTTGCATGGAATGCGATTTGCGCCAGCTTCAGGAAGCAAAATTTACCAAGATTCTCCAGGCATTTTGGAGATTGGCGGAGATTGAAGACACGGGGAAAGCATATATACGCGAACCGATTGGGGTTTTTGTATTGCAAGGTACTCCCCATTCCACTGTTCTAGGGAGGAGTCCAGAAGACAAAGATCCAGTGGATGATTATTGGCGGTTGGCGCAGGGTTTCGACTGGTCGAGTACCTTCTTTTCACAATATGATCGAGTCAAAGGTTCATCTGTGAGATTACTGGATGTTGCCTGTGGAACGGGGCGTTGGTTACAAGCTTTTCGCCACTACATCCAGCTTGAGGAAGGTATTAAGGACATTACATACGATTTCTTGGATCCTAGTGCAAGTTCAATTTCTCAAGCCAGTCAGAAAATCCATCATCCCTTCGAGCGAGGTGTCCAGCATATTAATACAATTCAAGCAGCCAAGCTGGAAAGTAATTCTTACGACCTGTTGTGGTCGATGCATGGCTTTTATATGATTCCACCCCAGGACTTGGCACCTGTATTGCAAAAATGTACTAGTTTGCTGAATGATAAGGGAATTGGATTTATTGCTTTAGCGACTCGTAAATCTTTCTATGTCGATTTTTACGAGCAATACCTGCAAATTTTTCAATCAGGAAAAGGAACAAGATTTACCTCGGCTGAAGATATCATAGAAAGTCTGCGTGCATGTGGTATTCAGCATCAAGTACATCGGATTTTCTATGAAGAAGCCATAAAAGCTGACGATCGTGCAGCCTTAGAACATTACATTAAGCATGAAGCGACAATCAACTGCTTTAACAAAGATAAGGAAATAGAACCATTATCTACATCCAAAAATATTACCTTGGATGAATTGCTGTCTAATCCGAAGATGGAAGCATATCTCAACTCATTGATGAGAAACTCCGTCTATTACTTTCCTGAGGATATCTGGTTGATCTCCTTTAATGGTGATTAGCCTACCTGAGTGGAACTATAGCGCTACGCGCAAGTCAAAAGTCACGCATTGGACTGCTCATGGGTTCCAGCGTTCAAGGATGTCCTAACCTAATTTCGTAGTGCTATATGAATACAAAAATGAGCATTCCTAAAACCAAGGAAACCCTAGCCAAGTCCTACTACCAGAATGAACAAGAATTGCGGGAAGACCTTGCTGCTGCATACCGCTTAGTTCACTACTATGGTATGACGGAGACGATCCACAGTCATATTTCGGTGCGTATTCAGGAAGAACCAACTATATTCCTGATCAATCCCTACGGTATGCTGTTCGATGAAATCCGTGCATCAAACCTAGTACGAGTTGATGTCAATGGCAACAAAATCGACGCTACAGAGGCTGAGGTAAATCAAGCAGGATTCACCATCCATAGCGCCATTCACTTAGGTTGTGCTGATGCTCATGCGATCGTCCACACCCATACTATTAGTGGCATGGCGGTTGCTGCTATGGAAGAGGGTTTACTGCCACTTAACCAAGCTTCCATGGAGTTCTACAATCGTGTTGCTTACCATGACTATGAGGGGATCTCACTCGACCTTGATGAACGCGATCGTATCGTTGCATCCCTAGGAGAGAAGAAATGTTTAATCCTGCGAAACCACGGGCTTTTAACTGTGGGTAGAACCGTGGCCGAAGCATTTTACTATATGTACAACCTGAATAAGGCATGTGAGATTCAAGTCAACGTGCTAGGTACTAGTGCCAAGCCGATCATGCCACCACCTGAGATTTGTGAACATACAGCCCAACAGTGTGAGGAACCAACCTTTCACAACCAGGAGGTAGCTAGGGTATGGTCAGCCCATCGCCGTTTGCTCGATCGCCTCGATCCCTCATATCGTAGGTAAGCTGTTCCACATAATAATCTGTATCATTTCTCATTACTGTATTTCTTGTGGGATGGGCATCTCTGCCCGTCCAAAGCAAGCAACTTTTCATGTGGAACAGCTTAGTAGTCTGTGAATGTTATTGAACTGTGCAATCAACTCTTCGAGTGCAACTGTAGGTAGCCCAAGCTTGGGGGGTATCACAAACATTCAACACAAATATAGTCAAATATAATTAAATGCTGAGAAAATTAAAAGGAGAATTTCAATGGATTATCAAAATGTTGTCCAAGAAGCAAAGCATAAGTCTGAACTTTCAACAGCAGACCGTTTTGTTAAAATATCAAACCGAGAAGAAAAATGCGATCTTCCTAAATCAGCTTGGGAGAAATTATTCATAAAAAGTACAACTTTGCAAACATGGAAAGGAATTATTCTATCTAAAGGTGTGATGGAAATTGCCTTATATCCCATGCTTTTATATGAATTGCAACCAAAAACAATTATTGAAATCGGTGCATTCAATGGAGGAAGTGCAGTTTGGTTTGCTGATTGCTTAGAAATAATGGGAATTAAAGGGAATGTCTATGGAGTTGATATTGATATTTCCCTGCTTGATGAAAAAGCAAAAGCTGATTCTAGAGTGCAATTTTTACAAGGGGATTGTAATAAACTTAGTGAAGTTTTTTCCCCTGAAATGCTGGCAACGTTTCCTCATCCTTGGCTGATTATAGAAGATGCTCATGTCAATCCAGTTGCAGTTGTTGATTATTTTCACAATCATGGTTTGCAAACAGGAGATTACATAATTGTAGAAGATACTAACAAATACTTATGGGAATTTTGGAGTCAAAACTGGGAAGATAAAAATGAGGTTGAAAAGGGGAACCAGAAATTGGATGATTTGACAAATTGGTTGATGGAGCATGAAGATAAGTATTTGGTGGATACTTTCTATCAAGATATGTTTGGTTATAATGTTTCAAAGAACTGGAACTCAATTTTAAAAAGATTTTAAATCAGTTTCCAGTTACCAGTTAAAAGCTACATAATACTCGCTTGCGTGTAGACGCGTTCACCTACGCACAGCGTTGCTGCAAACCCGGTTTATTCCTACACCCATAGACTTAATATTTACTCTATCAATTCTCTCTTAATTATTGGCAAAAACAAACTAAATTGATAGTAAATAATTTACATTCTATTTGCTAGATGATAACCAAAAGTTAAATTTAGTTAATTTTATCCCTTACCAAGTTTTGACAAACTATAATTTTTCCCTAATTCATTGGCAGAAAAAATGATGGAATTCTTAGTAACCTTGTTGATAATTCACCACATTTTTTAAAGTCTGACCAGCGCGAATGCAATGAATAGCATCTACAATCGGTTGTGTCCAATATTCCGAGTTAGTTTGAGTTGCAATATGTGGTGTAATTGTGATTTGAGGATGTGACCAAAATGGGTGATTTTCTGGCAAAGGTTCCTTAGAGAAAACATCCAAACAAGCACCTGAAAGTTGACCTGAATCTAATGCTTCTAATAAATCTTTTTCTACTAAATGCTCTCCTCGTGCAACATTAATTAAATAACTTCCACAAGGCATAGCTGAAAATGTTTCATGATTAAGAATACCTTTTGTTTGCAAAGTTAAGGGAAGTAAACACACAAGCACTCGACATTTACTCAAGCAAAGTTTTAATTGGTCTCGTCCATAAAAACACTCTATACCATCAATATTTTTTGGTGTCCGACTCCAACCACGAATAGGAAAACCAAGAGTCTTGAGTTTCTGGGCAGCATCTGTTCCCAGAACACCAAGACCTAAAATTCCTATATAACAAGAGCTAGTTTTTGATATAGGTAAAGGTTTCCAATGTTGTGCTTTTTGTAATCTTTGATATGTAAATGCTTGTCGATGAAAACGAAGAACAGCTAACAAGATATATTCGGTCATTCTTGATGTTACACAAGGTTCAACAATACGAACAATTGGCACATCTTGGGGAAGATTTGGGTCTCTTAAAATATCTTCTACTCCAGCCCCTAGGGAAATAATTACCTTCAAATTTGGAAATTTTGACATTATTCCTAGGGGAGGCTTCCATGTGATAATAGCTTCTATTTTTTCTGGGTTCTCCACTTCTGGCCAGATATGCACATCGATATCTGGTATGCTTGTCTTAAGTTCCGTAATCAATAGTTCCAGATTTTCAGCTTCATAAATTATCAGTATTGAAAACATCACCAAAATCCTAAATATGACTACAAAAAATCAAAATCTGAGTAAATTATTTGCTTCTGATACCTTCGCCGATATGGTCAGAAATAAGCTAATTAAGACCGTTGAAGATTATAAAGCATCCAATCCCCAAAAAGAAATACACATGATGGCTTGGGGTGACACAAGTTATCCTTTACCACCAAAAGTTGTTGCAGCATTAGTTGATGCTGCCACAAAGCTAGGTCATCAGTCAACCTATACAGGATATGGGGAATTGGAAGGAAATATCAAGCTAAGAGAGGCTATCTGCAACAATTATTATAAGGATTGTGGAATTGACCTGAAACCAGAGGAAATTTTTGTCAGTGATGGTGCTCATTCAGCTACTTTTGATATCCAAGCACTCTTTGGTCTAGATAATATTATTGCCCTACAAGACCCGATATATCCCCCATATTTAGAAGCAAATCTCTTGGCTGGTAGGAATCAAATTATCTACCTAGAATGCAATGAGCAGAATAATTTTTTCCCAGAGCTTCCTAAGTCCAAGGTGGATATAATTTACCTCTGTTTTCCTAACAATCCCACGGGAGCAGTTGCCACTAAAGAACAACTCAAAGCATTTGTTGATTATGCTATAAATTACAATTCTATCATTATTTTTGATGCTGTTTATAGTACTTTTATTACCGACCCCAACATTCCTAAAAGTATTTATGAAATAGAAAGGGCTACTGAATGTGCCATCGAAATTGGCAGTTTTTCCAAAATGGCTGGATTCACTGGATTGAGATTAGGTTGGTCTGTGGTTCCTGTTGCCCTAACCCTTGAAAGTACTGTGCCAGGAGAGTTGACCGAGATGTGTAGAATTAGTCAATCTATCAGGTTTTGGGGTGCTTCTAATTTAGCACAACAAGGGGGCATTGCGGCTTTATCATGCCAACAAGAATGTCAAGAGATTGTTAACTATTACCTGGAAAATGCCAGAATTTTCAAGGAAGGTTTAGAAGCTTTTGGACTGACATGTTTTGGTGGCACTAATAATCCCTATATATGGGTCAAAGGACCAGAGGGAATGAATTCTTGGGAAGTCTTTAACCAACTGTTATTTAAAGCAAATATTGTGGGCATACCTGGTAGCTTGTTTGGTTCCAGTGGCGAAGGTTTCTTACGTCTCAGCACCTTGTGTCGTCGAGAAAACATAGAAAAGGCAATGGAAAACCTTTAAAACTCCACCTAAAAGCCGATGGAATGACAAGTCAGTCAAAGACTTTCTCATGTTATAAATCCTGAGATATTCTTTTAGTTGCTTCAGCTGCAAGCCCCTAGCAACTGAACCAAACACCCGCACATTATAGGCACCATATTTAGCTGCAATTTTTAATATTTCTTCCCGAAATGGTAGTAATAATTCCTTAATTCCCATAACCAAGATCCTTCCTCCATATCCCCTAATTTTTGCAGAGCTTCTATACTCTCAAAAACCTTGCACTTTTGTCTGCGATACTCCCGCAGGGAGTGGCTGCCGCCATCGCGCTTGTAAATTTAAAAACAAAGGGACGGGAACTACCTTGAAAGCAAGCTGTGTGGCTTCTAGATTCGTTAGGATTGATAATTTTGATATGCTTCTATCTTTTCATAAAGACTAGCAACGGTTTCTTTTTCAAAAAGCTTATCTTTCAATTTGAGATAATCTCCCTCCCCTAATTTACAAGCTGACCAAAATTTTAATACTTTAGATGGCTCTAAATGTGTCATCAAAACTTCCATTGCTTCCTGTAGAATTTGTTGTTCGTTAATTACTTTAATTGTCATCTTCTATCTCCAAAATAAAATCTGTTGGATTAATAACTTGAAGTGTTAATCCTCTACAGCGATTACTCCCTTCTCGGTGTAAGATTACCTATCTCCTAAACCTCTCTATCCTCTGTGTTCCCTGCGCCTGGAGTGGTTTTTTAATCAGTAATCTTTGGGCGGAAGTGCCAAATAGATTTCGTAGAGACGTTGCAGTGCAACGTCTCTACAATCAATATAAATTGCATCTTCATACAGAAACGGTATTAGTAAATAATCGCTTTGGGATGCTTCAGCAAGTCCTACTTAAGCGAGCATGATATTATACCTCTGCCTCAAGTCAGAGGATTCAAGTCAGAAATTCATGAATGAAGAGGCAGCCTAGCAACTTCGGGCTTACACTTATTACTTATTACTTATTACTTTAGCCCGAAGGGCTATGGTAATGGGCAGGAGGAGAATCGAACTCCTATGACCGCAAGGCCGCCACATTTTGAGTGTGGTGCGTCTACCAGTTTCGCCACCCGCCCTTATATGCAACTTCGCTATTATAACACATTTTGTGATTTTGCAACAAATTTTGATATTCTTTACTACTAGACCAGCGATCGATTTCTCTAGCTCGTAATACGGGAACTGGATGAGTCAATTGGGCGGTGCGGGCTGCTTTGACCATTTCCCCTAATTCGCTGTTGCTAATTTCATCGTAAGCACGGGCTTGGGCAATAAAAGCATCCAGGTTGAGTTGTGGCGATAAGCTGGGGGAACCACCGGCTAATTTCATCAACACAGACATAATTACTTTTGGGTCTTGGGCTACCAATAATGCCGCGCGATCGCAGGTAAATTCTGCACAGCGTACCCACTCCAACAGCTGATTCTGGATTGCTTGAGCTAATATGCCTCCAATATTGGGCATGGTAGCAGCAGCCAATATCAGTAAATTTACGGGAGTAAGATAAACACTATGGTCACATTTAAGATGTCCTAGTTCGTGGGCAATTACTGCTTGAATCTCCTCTGGAGTCAGCATATCAATTAAAGCAGTGTGCAATACCACAAAGGGCTGTTTCCCCCGCATGGCGAAGGTATAAGCGTTAGGGACTGGAGAAGAACGAACGTATAATTGGGGTGTTTCGATGTCCAAAATGCGGCAAGCAGACACTAATAGTTCGTGTAAATGGGGTAGTTGCTGTTCCCCAACTAAAATACTGGAGGCAATATTCTCTACATAGAATACTTGTTCTGCGATCGGTCCGAGGAGATTGCGGACTATCATATCTATCCCTGGGATTTGTTTGAGAGCTTTAGTTGCTTCCAAATCCAATGGATGACGAAAGGAGTCTGCTTTCAAACCGATGAGGGGTGTTTTCGACAAAGACATATTTACTCAGTTATCAGTTATTATTGCAATCATCAACAGTTCTGTCTTGGGACTTCCTACTTCTGCTCTCCTGCTTTGAATAGGGGTTAGGTTTTAGGGGTTGGGGGTTAGGGTCTTTTTCGTTGGGGATTCAAACCCCAACCAATTGTGGACACCGTGCAGACGGTGGGGTTTTAAACCCAATTGCTCCGAATAGCGTGTTTGGGGCAAGCTCGCCCGTATTTCCCTATCCCCCAACACCTACCCCCCAACACCAACAGGAGCTCCCGCGACGATAAAACAATTAATAAGGGTTGGTCATAAAACCAACCCTCTAAAGCTAGTATAACTACTGCTAGAGAAATTATGGGGTCTGTTTGCCCAGTTTCATTTCTGATTAATTTTGATCAGTCGCGCTTTTTTAGATCCCCGACTTCTTAAAGAAGTCGGGGATCTGTGACCCCTCACTCATATTTTGGATAAATTCCATGTCAGTTCCCGTGGCAGAGACGCGCTGGATTTTAGCGCCCAATTGTTTCAACTTCACATCTAGTCGATCGTAACCCCGATCGAGATGGCACAATCCATGAATGGTAGTTTGCCCTTGAGCTGCTAGTCCAGCTATAACTAAAGCTGCTGCTGCCCGTAAGTCAGTACACAATACTGGTGCTCCTGATAGCATGGGCACTCCACGCACAAAAGCAGTATTACCTTTAACCCGAATATCTGCTCCCAAGCGGTTTAACTCCGAAGCATGGCGCAGGCGATTTTCAAACACGGATTCGTTAATTACACTATCCCCTTCTGCCAAAGTTAGCAAAGACATAAATGGTGCTTGCATATCTGTGGGGAAACCTGGATGGGGTAATGTTTCAATATCCGCTGCTCGCAGAGTTTCTGCTGGTAAAACCCGCAAACAATTAGGTGTTTCCTCAACCAAGTTCACACCTATTTCTTTGAGCTTGGCAATTACTGGTAATAAATGTTCTGGTACTACTGGCGAAACTAATATTTCAGAACGGGTAATTGCTCCAGCAAGTAAAAATGTTCCCGCTTCAATGCGATCGGGTATAATTGCGTAGTCTGTAGAATGCAGTTTGGGAACGCCATCAATAATAATTCTGCTAGTACCAGCACCTTTAATTTTTGCCCCCATAGAGATACAGAAGTTAGCTAAATCCACTACTTCTGGTTCCCGGGCAGCATTATCGATGATGGTTTCACCTTCAGCTAAGGTTGCCGCCATCATCAATGTTTCTGTAGCTCCCACACTGGGACTATCTAGATAAATTTTGGCTCCCTGAAGCCTGCGCTTATTCCCAGGAATATAGGCATTACAAATACCATGCTCAATTTGCACCTCAGCCCCCATCGCTTGCAGCCCTCGGACGTGCAAATCCACAGGTCGGGCACCAATGGCACAACCACCAGGTAAAGGCATTTGAGCCACACCTAGCCTTGCCAAAATTGCACCGATCGCAAAAAAACTTGCCCGCAACTGGGTGACCAACTCGTAAGGAGCTTTAGAGGTTTTAATTTCACTGGCATTGACATCTAAAATGTCATCATGGCGTTCTAAGCTAATACCTAAAGCTGATAACACCTGCCCCATTTTGTCCACGTCCGCCAATAGAGGGACGTTACGAATGCGGCAGTCTCCCGAACACAGCAAGGCTCCAGCCATAATTACTAATGCTGAATTTTTTGCCCCGCTAATTTTCACATGACCGTGCAAACGATGCCCACCGAAAATTTGCAAGACTGAGGAGTCTGCGATCGGTGAAATTTTGGCATCTGGTAAGCCACTGGAAAGATTAATAAGCCTACCCTCCACAAAAATTAAGTAATATTGTCCAACTGAAGTTGGTTCTGATTCTACACGAAAGATTTAATTTGTCCACACTATTCCATAAGAAAACCTGACAAAATTAAATATTTTTTTAGTAAAAATACTGGTAAAAACTAATTTAAAAAGTAGTTCAAGATACTTTTTAAATTTTTACTTGACACCATGAAATAAATAAGTGACAATGGTAAGCTGTCAATATAAATCGAACAAGCGGGACTGGCGGAATTGGTAGACGCGCTAGATTCAGGTTCTAGTTTCCTCACGGATGTCCGGGTTCAAGTCCCGGGTTCCGCATTTTTATGACTTTAAGGATAAAAAAACGGAATGTGACCGAATGTGAAAGATAGACTTTTATCCTTGATATTTTGATTAATTCTGGTAATTTAATCCCCTTACTTCTAAAGGTGGCAAATTTTGTTATGGAGTTCAGATATACGTTACAAAAATTAATTACGAATTATGAATTACGAATTACGAATTATTTTAAATGTTGACCAGTATTCAAAACCCCCTTGTCAAACAAATTCGCAAATTGCACTCAACCAAGGAGCGACATAAGCAAGAGTTGTTTTTAATTGAGGGAACCCATTTAATCGAAGAAGCTTGTGAAGTTGGTTATCCCTTAGCTGCTGCTTGCTGCACTCCAGAATGGCAAGGGAATCATCTGAGTTTATGGGAAACGGTTTGCAGCCAATGCCAACGGGCAGAAATTGTGAGTAAAGAAATTTTAAATGCGATCGCAACCACAGTGCAACCTGATGGGGTAGTGGCCACAGCTAGAAGAGGGATAAATACCAATCAGGTTCCTTTCACAGGCGTAGTCATGGCTTTGGAAACGATCCAAGATCCTGGTAACGTGGGCACAATGATTCGTACTGCGGCGGCGGCGGGAGGTTCGGGATTATGGTTGAGTGGAGATAGTGTAGATTTAGATAATCCTAAAGTGCTGCGAGCCTCCGCAGGGCAGTGGTTTCGTTTACCGATGGCAGTGAGTCCTGATTTAAAATTGACTGTGCAGCAGGCGCGAGAGGAGGGAATGCAAATTATTGCCACTTTACCCAGTGCAAATTTAACTTATTGGCAAGTAGACTGGCAGCAACCAACTTTGATACTTTTGGGAAATGAAGGTGGGGGATTATCACCTGACTTAGCAGCAATGGCTGATTTGCAAGTGAAAATTCCTCTACATCCTGGGGTAGAATCATTGAATGTTGCGATCGCTGGAGCTTTAATGTTGTATGAAGCTCAACGACAAAAAGGAGTGAAGGAGTGATATCAAATCCGGTTACACCGGAATGATAAAAAACCACAGAGGCGCAGAGAACGCAGAGGAAGAGGAAGAGAGAGGAAATTTAAATAATTCCGATACAAACGGAAACGATATGAAGGAGGGAAGGAGTGAAGGAGTGAAGGAGGGAAGGAGTGAAGGAGTGAAGGAATTATTTTCATGGCTTGGTTGTGGGATTTTGCCGTGGGCCTACCTAGAAAACAGTTAGTCAGCGCGGAATTTGTAGGGGCGCATTGCGTGCGCCCTTAAAGAATTAGTCACAAAGCATTTTCAGATCCTTGGTTGTGGGATTTGACCGTGGAGGGCTACCTTGAAAATAGTTAGTCAGCGCGGAATTTGTAGGGGCGCATTGCGTGCGCCCTTGAAGAATTAGGAACTCATCACATCTATTGATGGTGAATTTTCACCCGTGGTAATTTCAATTCTACGAATCTGCTTATTGGTCTTTTTCTTGCAGATATTGCTCAATATCAGCCACAGCTTCTTCCCAAACAGTTATATCAATCTCAGAGGATTTTTTTGATATTGATGGTTGTTTTGCTTGATTGTTAGTTTGTTCTTCAACTCCTTGCTCAATATCTTCTTCCTGATTCCCATCCTCTTGGATTATTTGTTCTAATTGATTCAAAGAATGTAAGAAATTTTTAGCTGCCGTAGTGCGGTTATTTTGTTGAAACTCTTTCATATTTTCAATTTAAAATGGCGATCGATCAACTTAAATCTCGATCCCAGTTCTGACAACTTAGAATATTATGGGTTTTATCTGATTTCTTGGTATCTGCACTGGAACTGGGTAATTGTACCATATCAACTTTACCCATTAAATGGCTGAACAGCAAAATCAGACCATGTAATGGTAAAACTCTGTTGCTCTTCTGTGGCAATGAACTTAACTACCACTTCGCAAGCTACCGCGACTGCGAACATAACTAAATTACGGGCTAAAGGGTAATCACACACATCATCGTTTGCTGGTGATGGTACACGATAAATTTGGTTCCAAATAATTTCGGCGTAATCAGCAGCCAAACCAACGTGCAAACAAGGTATTTGAGATTGTTGACAGTAATCCTTGACAGCTTGACGACTGCCACTGTTATCAAAAGTATCAATTACTAAAGCACTACCTGCTAATAATTTACCAGCATTGGCTGGGGTTAATTCTTGAGAGCGTCCATCCACAGCAGTCCCCAAAGCACGGTAAAGGCTGTTAGTGAGGATTTTCGCCTTATATGCACCAATATCAGAACGGTAATAGGGTTGAGTGGAAAGATTGCGTTCTTCAATGCGATCGCGATCTATAATCCTTAGTTTACCAAAACCAGAGCGAGTTAAATTTTCGCTCATATTCGCACCCAAAGCACCAGCACCGCATACTGTGATTGGGAAATCCCGTAATTTAGTCATGAGTGCGGGGGTACGATGGAGTTGTTCGTGGAAAAAAATAGACATGGGAGACGATAATATAGGATTACTATTTGATTTTTGCAAAACACGTAGGGTGTGTTATACCTGAGAGTACGGCACCCACCATCCGGTAATCTTTTAGGTGCAGAGCGCTGTTACCATAATCCACCCTACAAGTATCTAATTTTATTCAACAATCAAACCAGATTCCTATACCTTGATGCTATTATGATGTTGGTGGATTTTCTGGCAGGGGAAAGCACAGGCGAAAACCCCCGTCCCCCGCCAAATCGACAGAACCTTGACAATTCAATAGTTTCAGCGTTTTCTATGTTTCGAGGTTGGCTCTTAGCAATGGCTGAAATGGACTTTTAAAACGGCCCCGCCAAAACTGCTGTCAGGAGTAGCTCTGTTATTGGGTTCTGGCTGGCGGACTTTCAAATTAATGATTCCCGTTCGCGGGATTGAAACAAAGCTATGGCTCAATAAATAAGCATCATAGTTTCTTTCAAATTAATGATTCCCGTTCGCGGGATTGAAACAAGCTTTGAAGGGGTTGCAAAACTCTTTTTTTGTCCTTTCAAATTAATGATTCCCGTTCGCGGGATTGAAACCAAAAACTATCTACGCGAATAGCTAGGACTTACAACTTTCAAATTAATGATTCCCGTTCGCGGGATTGAAACAGAATGATATTGCCTGGGCTAACTGTCCCTCCCGGCCTTTCAAATTAATGATTCCCGTTCGCGGGATTGAAACAAAAACACCAATCAACATTGCAGCTATTTTTAAACTTTCAAATTAATGATTCCCGTTCGCGGGATTGAAACGAAAAAATCAATGAGTTTGATGATTGGCTTACTCAACTTTCAAATTAATGATTCCCGTTCGCGGGATTGAAACTGTCAAAGCCATATTTAGCATGATGTATCTCTTGGCTTTCAAATTAATGATTCCCGTTCGCGGGATTGAAACAAAAATGCTCCTTCTGGTAAAGCTTGGAGAGCAGCTCTTTCAAATTAATGATTCCCGTTCGCGGGATTGAAACTTATTAAAACTGGCTCGTAAAATACTCGCCACAAACGCTTTCAAATTAATGATTCCCGTTCGCGGGATTGAAACAAATTCTTGAGGACGTTGAAGATAAGATTACTAATGCTTTCAAATTAATGATTCCCGTTCGCGGGATTGAAACTACATCCCAATATTTCTCCATCCCCCCAATCCAATCCTTTCAAATTAATGATTCCCGTTCGCGGGATTGAAACGTTCTAGTTGCACCTTGAGCAAGATTTAATGCACCCTTTCAAATTAATGATTCCCGTTCGCGGGATTGAAACCGCCCCGCCAAGGCGAGAAGCGTAAATCATTCGCCTTTCAAATTAATGATTCCCGTTCGCGGGATTGAAACCAACGGAAGGGACAGCAATGGTATATGTGCCATCTTTCAAATTAATGATTCCCGTTCGCGGGATTGAAACAGCTATGGCTGTAGTTCCTGTTGGCGATTTGACCTTTCAAATTAATGATTCCCGTTCGCGGGATTGAAACGCAGACCAGTCAATGATTGAAAACTGCCAGAGTCTGTCTTTCAAATTAATGATTCCCGTTCGCGGGATTGAAACGCAAAAAGGCAAGATACGCCAGTAAACCTCAAGGCTCTTTCAAATTAATGATTCCCGTTCGCGGGATTGAAACAAGCCGATTGCAGGGTCGAACGTAGAGAATTTACCCCTTTCAAATTAATGATTCCCGTTCGCGGGATTGAAACATATTCCTAAACGCCCAATTGATATTGTGAAGGGACTTTCAAATTAATGATTCCCGTTCGCGGGATTGAAACAGGCAGCGTTGTTGCACTTGCTTCAAGTCTTTAGCCTTTCAAATTAATGATTCCCGTTCGCGGGATTGAAACATTCAAAGTAGAAGGGCTGTGATAACAATATACGCCTTTCAAATTAATGATTCCCGTTCGCGGGATTGAAACATAAACCTTATTAACCATTTCGGTGTATAATATTCCTTTCAAATTAATGATTCCCGTTCGCGGGATTGAAACCCGTTATCCAGTTTCACCCATTTAAGCTTTTTATTTCTTTCAAATTAATGATTCCCGTTCGCGGGATTGAAACATAGCTAAATTGAATTAATGAATTACTTCATCCAGGCTTTCAAATTAATGATTCCCGTTCGCGGGATTGAAACTTAGACTTGATTCCTGCTTCTGACTATAATGCTCAACTTTCAAATTAATGATTCCCGTTCGCGGGATTGAAACAACTGCAACTTCACGTTTGCTCTAGTAAAAGTTCGAGTCTTTCAAATTAATGATTCCCGTTCGCGGGATTGAAACGTTTAATGTCTTTAACAATCGTGCGATGTTGCGACTTTCAAATTAATGATTCCCGTTCGCGGGATTGAAACTTGATTATTGGACTGGTACAAATGTATTTCTAAACTTTCAAATTAATGATTCCCGTTCGCGGGATTGAAACAATTTGGGTTGCATATTGCAGCAACTTTTGGACAACTTTCAAATTAATGATTCCCGTTCGCGGGATTGAAACAAGCCTTTGCACCTGTCGTTGGTTTAACTGTGGCAGGACCTTTCAAATTAATGATTCCCGTTCGCGGGATTGAAACTGTCAATTCGATGATCAACACATTCATTTGGTTGTTCTTTCAAATTAATGATTCCCGTTCGCGGGATTGAAACAAACCTGTTTACTGTGCCCGCTACCGGTTCCTGTTGACTTTCAAATTAATGATTCCCGTTCGCGGGATTGAAACGAGAAGCCAAAGTAGCTAGCTACATCTTGTCTAACCTTTCAAATTAATGATTCCCGTTCGCGGGATTGAAACAATTTTGATTAATTAAATCGAGATTCTTTACTACCTTTCAAATTAATAATTCCCGTTCGCGGGATTGAAACGCTAATACTACGATGGGAGAGCCATCTAACAAAGACCTTTCAAATTAATGATTCCCGTTCGCGGGATTGATATGTTTCACTAATTGAATAGGTATAAATATCTGCCAACGCGGGAGAATTATTGATGATTGAGAATAACTGGAATACTTCTCTCTATGAGGGCAAACATAGCTTTGTGTGGCAATACGGAGAAGATTTACTGCAACTATTAGCACCACAACCAGAGGAACGAATTTTAGATATTGGTTGTGGTACAGGACAATTGACAGCAAAAATTACTGATACTGGTGCTATGGCTGTGGGAATTGATGCCGATGCAGATATGATTGCTAAAGCCAAAAGCAACTACCCCCAAATACAATTTTCAGTTACCGATGCCAGGGAATTTCATACCGAAACACCTTTTGATGCCGTATTTTCTAACGCTGTATTACATTGGATACCCCAAGCAGATGTAGTTATTAACCGCATTTACCAAGCCTTAAAGCCAGGGGGAAGGCTTGTGGCAGAATTTGGTGGTAAAGGCAATATATCAACCATTAAACAAGCTATTTACACCGTATTGACAGCAATGGGGCAATCCCCAGAAAAGCTCAACCCTTGGTATTTTCCCAGTATTGGTGAGTATACATCGGTTCTAGAACAACAAGGATTTGATGTTACCTATGCCCATCTTTTAGAACGTCCCACACCTTTGACAGATGGAGACAGGGGGATGGAGAATTGGATACGGATGTTTGGCGATCGCTTTTTTGTAGGAATGGCTCCAGAACAAATCAGCCAAGCCATTCAAACCATCGAAAACCTCTTAAAACCAATCCTCTATCAAAATGGTAATTGGATTGCAGACTACCGTCGTATTCGTGTTGTTGCAGTGAGGAGAGGAGGAGGGAAGGAGGGAAGGAGTGAGGGAGTGAGGGAGTGAGGGAGTAGGGGCGGGGTTTCCCCGCCCGGAGTGAGGGAGGGAAGAATTAAATACTCCCAACCGTCAACCATCAACTAACAACTAACAACTAACAACCATCAACTAACAACTAACAACTAACAACTATCAAAAGTTATCTGCATCTTCTATCACCCCTACCAAAGATTGCAAATCAAACTTTTCATCTTCATTACTGAGACAAATACCCGCACTAATCACAGTAAGATCGGTTTTAGAGATGGCACTGGTATGATGTTCCCCATCCCTAGTAGTCCATTGTACCAACCAACGATCCTGGCGATCGCTAAATTCTTGCAATTCCCCACCACCCATTTTTAAGGCTTTTTCTAACCGTTTGCGATCCGTTTTCTCTCGATTTAAGGCAGCAAATTCCTGGGCTTGTTGGGTAGCTAAGTCATAAACTATACCCATCTCCGGTGTCATACCTTTAAACTGAAGTTCTTCAGGGATGGTAACTTGTTGGAGATGCTCTCTTAATTGTACCGCAATTAAGGGATCGGCACGGCGATCGCATTCGTCAAACCACCAAGCTACCCCATCAGTACGCGCCACAATTGTGTCAAACTGATTTCCATCACTAACTAGATGCACGGCTACTGGCTGGGAATACCCGCAGCGCTGCTCCATATCTCCCTCATTCACCGGATATGCTAACCAAGTTTGCCTTTGCAATTTATAGGCAAGTCGCAGGCGTAAAGGTTTGAGATGTTGTAAATACTCTGCTATTTGTGACAAACTGGGTTCTTCTGTAACTGTTGCCCTTTTCCCATCCACAGCCTGAAAAATGCCCCAGCCTTCAAAGTTACGGGGTTGGGGGGTAAATGTATATACCATCCCATTCAAGCGAGTTCGTACCTTTCCACCCGCCACGCATGGAGCAATAAATTGGCTAGAGTGTAATTCCTCCTCTTGTGCTGCCAACTGTTGAATTAGCTTGTGGATATCTGCCATAAGTCTTTAAATATGAGTAATTGGTATTGTTACAGCCGTTTTCATTTGAGTAAGGTAGAATTCATATCCTTTTGAGGCAGGAGGCAGTCCCGATGAAAAATTTTTTTCATCACCAAGTATGAAAAAGGGTTCTTTCCCCTACACCCCACACCCTACACCCTACACCCTGTTCTTGGTCATCAATCATCTCTCAAGCGTTAAGTTTTTTCTCAAACTGGGCAAAATTTCTGGTTCTGATCTTTACATATGGGAAAATAAAATTGACAGTTAGCAATTTATTGTTGCTAATTTGAATTTTTCAGCTTGGTAAGGCATTAATAACTAGTTGTGCTGGGTTCAGCATGGCTGACGAAAATATATCTTGAATATATCTTGCATCTGCTCAATCGGATTAAGAAGGCATTGTCCACTTGACGAGAATCCAAAATCCAAAATTGAATGACATTGTCTGCAATCCGGAAAATTTCAGTTAGGAAATAAATTTTAGATTACCGGCATTGGGAGGTAATAAAATGGCAAATCGTAATAATTTAGTTCACAGTTTATGGCATAAAATGCAGCAAGATTCTGTTAGCTGGGGTTCTCTGATACTTTGGGTTTTTGGATTAATGGTACTTCTATTGATGGTGACAATGTTTCCTGCTGTATAAAATAGTTCATCAAAATTCCAAGTTTGATTGGACATAGCTTAAGTAGTCTCAATCTATCAAAAGTGATCGGGATACAAGACCTGAATTATAGGTATTGATGGATATCTGGCACAAGAAAATTTAACAGAATTATCTGGCAAGACGATAGGCGCAAAACTCTGTCTCCTCAGAGCAGAGATGTGGTGCCAACGTTGATCCAATTGTAGGGGCGGGGTAACCCCGCCCCTACCAATAAATCATGTGTTGCATTCTTTTTTCAAATTCATATAATTTATTTTTTGGAGTTCCCTAAAATCACATTACTGTATTAATTTTCATCAGTGTAGCCTAGCTATTCATATATGGTGATTTACAATGGCGATCGCTCTTAACATTACTTTATATAGATTAATTGAAATTCAAAGATGAGATAGCTGCTTCCATGTCCTGGGTCAAAAATGTATCTAAAGCCATGTACATCCAGTAAAGAGACGAATGTGGATCACAACCAGTTTTCTGAAAACCCACTGCGGATGCTAACTGTTCCGCAGCAGGATTAATGGCTAAGGTATACAAATCGCAGAGATTGGGGAAATCTGCTTGCATCTGCTGCAAAATTGCTTGAGAATCTGTTAATAATAGACAAAAGCGATCGCTATTTTGATAGGGAGTATCAATTTGGCAGCTACGGACAAAAATAGAGGTACAATTGCGATCGCCTGGTTTTGCCATTTGAATAGGATCGATTTCGTTGTCAATACTCAGATGTAGACTTTTACTAGGTGGTAGAAAAAACTTCCCCTCGGATTCCCTGGTTGTAGGATAAAGTACATAAAAACCGATTGGTTCTTGATTATCTTCACGACGTAAAACCCTCATACCAGTGGGATATTGTGCTGACCAATTACGGAGAATCCTCGCAATTCTTTGGGGGACGGCGGTAGTTTTTTTATTCATCCAGTTGTAGTTATGAGCCAAGAAACTAGCAACGGGAATAGCATCCGTGCGAGGGTTAAAGGTATCTGCAACTATAGATATTTCTTCTGGAGTTGGTGGGGATCGGTCGATACTTGCTAAGGAAGAGCGAATGCGGATACAAGTATTGTTACCATCAAAGTCTTTTTCTATTAGCCCTAAAGCCACAAGTTTATCCAACATCATTCCCGCAGCCCTTTCACTTCCTCTGTCTTGCTTGCTGTAGAAAAGTTCGTGGGCTTCTCGATGGGTGCAAGCAACGAAACCTGACGGTAAATCCAGCTTAGTTAAAGGAGGTTTGATGGATTTACCCCGCTCTTGGTGTTGCTTGAGGAGTAAATAAGCCCAGAGTTTCACAAAATATTCTGCCCTACGGCGCGTCACACCCACCCTTCCTTTCAACAGGGAAACATACTTACGCTGTTGTTCGGATGGAAACCACTTGTCGATGTCAATAATTTCTGGATTCATGGTAGAAGTCACTGGCAGATTTCTCCTAGGGGTGAAAACACCACATAACTGGAATTTTTATTACTGAGTAGAATTTTCTACCTTTATTATTTCCTAGCTATGGCGTGAAATAACTCCATTTTAAAAAAACTTCACCTTGCTTCAGTTCAATTCCGCAAAATGCTGCCAACAAAATTTGACTTCACTACCCTTGGTGAGGTGACAGCTCACTCATTGTATATACAGAATTTCTAGTTGCAAAATGTTGTTAAACACCAGATTGATGAATCGGTGAGTTTAATTTGTTGTTGCATCTGGGAGATAATCGATCATGCGCTCTACCACGCTGATGAAAAAATATCATAAGACATCTACCAAAAGAAATATTTTTCATGGAAATCCTGTAAAATTGAAGAGATCGCATTTACTACCACAAGATTTATTACAAGCTGCGATCGCCAGTTTAGTTGATGGTATTCTAATTTTGACAACCGAGGGGCAGATAATCCATGAAAATGAATTTGCCCGTCGTCTTTGTGAGCAATTAATTCCCTCTTCCGAACCAGGAATTAAACTACCACATGAGGTTTGGCGTGTTTGTCAGTCTCTAATTGATAGTCGGGAAATGTTTCCTGGAACTAATATTTGTATTGAATCGGAATTGTTAATTTCACCCTCAGTTAAATTAAAAATTCGGGGCAGATGGTTAGAATTAAACAATGATAGTGATAAGTTATTGTTAGTGAGTTTAGAGGATAGTTACAAATCCAGTCAAAATATTGCGATCGCAGATATACAAAGGTATGGTTTAACTAAACGTGAAGCGGAAGTATGGCTACTCAGACGAGCAAGTTTTTCCTATCAAGAAATCGCAAATAGGCTATACATCAGTATCAATACCGTTAAAAAACATCTGAAGAATATTTACGCTAAACAACAGGAAATGGCTTATTCATAATATTATTTATAAGTTTTACTCACAATTATGGTCTTCCACTGTAGTTTTGCTCAGATTTGATGTTAATTTTGACGGAAAACCTATCGTTCCAAATATAGTTAGCTTCATAGATAAACCTCATCCATCATAAATTATCCTGTAGGGGCACGGCATCTGCAATATTCTTGTATAGGTCATAATCTTACTAATGCCGTGCCCTTTCGCGCCATTGGAATTCGTAAGCAAAAACTATAGGTTTCAAGGTAGGCGCGGTTTAAGCTGTCTTCTAAGTTGTTTTCTGAGGATGAATATTAAAAATATGGGCATTGCTGAATCAGGATATGATATCGTTTCCGTTTGTATCGGAATTATTTAAATTTCCTCTGTTTTCCTCTGATATGAAATCCGGGTAAACAGTTATTATAAAAGCTCGCGCAAAGACGAGCCAGTGCGTTGGGCGGTAAGCCACTGCGGTGGACGGTAAGCCACTGCGGTGGACGGTAAGCCACTGCGGTGGACGGGTTCCCCGGCATAAAGCAAGTGGCGCAACCCGAAGGGGTTCCCCGGCATAAAGCAAGTGGCGCAACCCGAA
>JASJDS010000241.1 GCA_030065055.1 Calothrix sp. MO_192.B10 | reverse complement strand
TCACCACAAGGAGTAGGAATTGCACCTACACGAATAACAAGTTGTCAAGGTACAAATTCGGAATGTTTTAACATTCCTTGTGTACTACTCGCCGCCAATCCCTGAGTATTATTACTCATTTCTGGCGAACGGGTCGCACCCTGCCTAAAGGCAAGGGGATTCTTAAGACATCGCTGCCTTAATATCCTGATTGCTCAGGTTCCCAGGCTCACCACGTTTGCTCGCAACGAGCGTGGTGATGTCTCCTTACGATTTTTCGGGCGTTTAAGTTCCGGGTAGTCCACCCGTACTATAGAAAATGCTCTATCTCTAATGTTTTTGGCTGCATTAATGTCAGCGTGGCTCATATATCCGCATTCTGTACAAATGAACTTTTCACCATCACGATTAAATGCATCAATATGTCCACAATTCTGACATTTTTGACTGGTGTGTTTTGGATTAACTTTAATTACAACCTTTCCATGCTTTGCAGCAAGATACTCGATTTTTAAAGTCAAATCACTCCAGCTTGCATCAGAGATTGAACGATTTAAACCTTTCTTGATTGATTGTCCATTTTTTAAAAATCTACCAGAATTTTCATCTATTTTTGGTTTGCAACGTCTCTTCATTGCATCAATGTTTAAATCTTCTATAGCAATAGCATCGACGTTTCTAAAAACTATTTTTTGAGCTACAAACCACTGATAGGCTTGACGCTTATCAGCGATTTTTTTATGTAGTTTTCCTACATGATTAGCAGCTTTTTTACGATTCTTGCTACCTTGACATTTTCGATGAACTCGGCGTTGTCTTATTTTCAAAATGCGCTTAGTTTTTTTATTGGTTAAGAATTTAGGATTTTCAATCTGATGATTATCAGAAAGATGGACAAGTTTGGTTATACCTAAATCGCAACCAATTATTTTTTTAACCTCAGTTAAAGGTTTAGCAATATAGTCAGGTACGGTTTTATCTTCAATTCTGATCGAAACATACCATCCGTCTTGACGTTTACGAATTGTGGCAGCTTTAATCGTGAATCCGTTTGGTATTGGACGAGAATTGTGAAACCTCATCCAACCAAGCTTAGGCAGATAGATTTTTGACCCTTGAACTTTCACACCCATTACGTATGTAAAAGATGTGAAGTTACTACGGTTTTTGAATTTAGGGAATCCCCTGCCCAAACCCTGACGACAGGCTACGCCAACAAAAAAGTTCTTGTAGGCAATATCTAGCCTTTTCACATTCTGCTGCAATACCGTAGAATCAATTCCAGCATACCAAGGTCTAGCCTTTTTCAATTCTGGTAATGCAGCGTCTTGAATCATTCCAGCATTACGGCGAGGATTTTTATCACTTGAATTCTTCCAAGGTTCACCAGTTGCACCATTCTTGCTAACAAAACACGTTAATGGGCAAGCCTCAGCTTTAGTTCTAAGGGAGCAATAGTCACCTTGAATGAATTGTTGAGCGTATTGAGTTAATCGGTCATTCAAACACCAGTTGTAATGACTACGTAACATATCTACCCAATTATTCATCTTTGTTGATTGTGTAATGTTAGGTCTGAGTTTGTAAACATAGTTTGTTAGCAAGTTTTATCACCTCCTTTTGGTTGATAGTTTATATTGATAATACTATACATATCTACAATATTTCAATATAAATTCCGTCCAAATATGGCAAGTTTTTCACCTGATGAATATAGACACGAGGGGAATGCTATTTATTTACTTAATTACCATTTTGTCTTGATTCCAAAACGTAGAAAAAAAGTTCTTGTAGTCAAAATAGTAGAAAGATTACAAGAAATTATTTGTGATGTTTGTAATGAGAATAGATGGAAGATTATAGCAATGGAGATCATGCCAGACCATGTACATTTATTTCTCAACGCTAAACCTACAGATAATCCTGCTCAAATGATGAACAGGATTAAAGGTCGCACAAACCATCACTTAAGAAAAGAATTTCCAGAGTTATTAAAACTTCCTACTTTGTGGACACCAAGCTATTTTGTATCAACTGCGGGTAATATATCCACCGCAAATGTAATTCAGTATATAGCTCAACAAAGAGATTAAATCAGTGAGGCGTAAACGCCTCAAACGGCTTTCATCCCTTGCCTGAAGTACAGATGTGACTTGTAGCGTGGCGGAAAGTCACATCTTCAAGGGCTTTCAGCCTGTCTTCCTGTAATTCATAATTAGTAATTCATAATTCGTAATTAAATTGTAGGGGCGCTGCGGCTTGCGCCCTTGCCATTGGTAACATAACTAAACAAATTTCCAGTTAGAGAAAAGAGAAGCTTGTCCACAACGTTGATTTTGTTCGTCCAAAACGTTCCAAATTATTCCTTTTTCAATATAGAAGCGTTTACCAGTACTAGAAATACGAACACCGGAATAATTCCTAAAGCCTTTGCTAAGTGTATCTGTTAATAAGTTATTACGCTCTTGTTGTATACCTTCTTCTGCTGTTTTGCGAGAAGGCATTTGGGTAAATTCTTCCCAAGACAATTCCCACAGTTCCAAAGCTTTGCGATTGCCGTAGTTGAAAATAGGATCTGTTTCTGTACCGTGAGAAACTACCACGAAAGGTGCTTCAAATAATGCTTGTGCCAAGTCTTCAGGGGGAATGCTTAAGTCGAATAGAGATTGTCCCATCCAATGTTGGTAACTATGTAGCAAGCGTTGGGTGTGGCGAATAATTTCTTCCTGTTGCCAAGGGTGTTGCACATCTGTATTCATGCCCTGAGATAATATAGCTGCATGGTGATTATCCCACTTATCAACACCCTGAGAGAAATTGAAGATAGTTTTACAGCAGTTTTCATGTATTTAGACCACACTCTGATATCTGTATTTCTTTCTTTTCTTTGCGTCTTTGCGCCTTTGCGTGAGATATGAAAATGTGGTTCATTTACCCGAAAATTGCTGTAAACTCTGCGCGAGGTGTTAGAACCCCGAAGATAGTTTTACAAGCAAAGCCTGAGAAAAGAAATCTCTGGGGTAGTCGCTTACTGGCTGGGATGAAAATTAAAGGGAAGTCTAAAAAATCATCCCCTGGGCAGATGCGCTTACCTTGGGATAATCAAAAGGTGACTGAAAGCACTGAGGTACATGAGGTAGCGAGGATATTTATTGAGGCAAATTGCTATAACCCCTCGGTGCCAGGTAATGAAATCCGCAAATGACTATTACTTCGTTAAAATAGGCATCTTAATAAAGATTTACACAATTCTGTAGCTCTTAAATGTTAAGCTTTACAAGTCTCGATACGAGAGAAGAGAATCTACACCGAATATGTCCACCGTGAAACCGTCGGGGGAGGTGTCCCACATATGACGAGGTGTCAAAAGTAACATCTGAGTACAGTATCCAGCTTTGATTCACTCTCCAACCTACGCGATCGCCAAACTTATACCAAACAGCTCTATCATATTTACCATCGGGCTTACCGCCTACTTCTAGATAGATTCGTTTTTGGACGCTGAAGCCAAAATGTCCATTGCTATATTTTACCCATAAACGGTCAATGGTGCGGAGGTCAGTGCAGGGAAAATTTAATAATTCTTCATCCTTTATCCAATCACCTTTCTGCCGTCCTACAGCTTGCAGCATTACTAAATAAGTTTCATAGTCAGCTTCCTTCCAGTTTCCTGCTGCTAAATAGTCCCGTAGCTTGGTATAGTCTACGCCTTTTTCCGTACTTAGGTCATCTTCAGTACTTGTCACAGACTCTTGCACACCTGTCTCAACCAAAGAGGGAGGCTTTAATAGGTTTAACCATTCTTGCATGGACTGGGGACGGTCTTTTGCTTCTAATGCCATCCCTTGCAATATTGCTTGATTTACCCCATCACTCAGACTGGGTACAAGTTGCTTTGGTGGTACTAATTCTTCTTCATCTAACTTACGGTCAAAAGAATTAATAGGGCATTGTCCAGTAACAGCATAATACAGGGATGCAGCCAGACAGTAAATATCCATTGTGGGGTGACGTTGGCTACCTTTACCCATACGGATTAGTTCATAGGGTGCAAAGGCTTTGTTGCCAAAAGTTCTAGAAAGACTACTGGGTGGAGACATATCTCCTGCAATGCCAAAGTCAATTAACACCGCTTTATCATTAGACATTTCCGCCTCAAAATTGAGCATTATATTAGGCGGAGTGACATCGAGATGTAATATGCCTTGTTTATGTACTTTTACTAATGCAGAACCAATTTGACGAATATATTTAACAGCTTGTGCTTCTGGTAATTTTCCTTGTTCTTGGACAAACTTCCATAAACTCATCCCCGCTATATATTGCATCACCAAACAGTGGCGATTATCGTCTTCAAATAAGTCAATTACCTGGACAATATGAGGGTGGGGAGAGGCACAGACTTTTGCTAGTAAACGTCCTTCTTTGATAAAGCGTTCGACGTATTTGGGGTACTCTGGGTCATTTTGGACGCTGAGGTTAGGGGTTTTAATTACTACTGGGCGATTGAGTTTTGTATGTATAGCTTGGTAGGTGACTGCAAAACCACCGCTACCCAAGGGTTTTTCTATTTTGTATTTACCGTTGTGTATTAGCTGTCCTTCTCCCCAGAACATAACTGCGTATTTCTAATGGATATGTTGATTGTGACACGGATTATGGGGATGTGACAGGTGTGGTGTGCTATTTATCAAATTCCCACAATCACTGCTTCAGTCTCTGTTTGTATGGTTACGGGTTTGGGCACGGCGTGGTGAAGATACTCGCTGATGCTAAAAGAATGTTGATGCCGTGCCCCTACTGATTATGAATTATTTTTCCTGTTTTTTCGGGGTTGCCTGACTGCTTCACTCTCTGTTTGCATGGTTACGGGTTTGGGCACGGTGTGGTGAAGATACTCGCTGATGCTAAAAGACTGTGGATGCCGTGCCCCTACTGATTATGAATTATTTTTCCTGTTTTTTCGGGGTTGCCTGACTGCTTCACTCTCTGTTTGCATGGTTACGGGTTTGGGCACGGCGTGGTGAAGATACTCGCTGATGCTAAAAGAATGTTGATGCCGTGCCCCTACGGGATTATTTGGGTGGTGATGATGGTGTTGACTGGGTTGCTGGTTTGGTGGGAAACCAATCTTTCAATAAGTCTGTGCCGTCTTTCAGTCCTGATATTAATGCTGCAAATATCGCCAATACGCCCAATGTTTCCAGTATTATCGCCCATAGTGGTTGTGCTTTTGGCAACCAATCCAGAGAAATCCCACTTCTTACACCCAATTCCCCTAACCATTCCTGTACAGTTTGAGGGCGTTTATCTGGTTCTAATTCCATTCCGTGGAGAATGGCTTTGTTGGTAGATTCGCTTACTTTCTCATTCAATTCTTTTGGTGGAATTAAACGCTGATTGTTATCTTTACGCTCTATGGCACTGACTGGCTGTTCTCCCGTTAATAATACGTACAAAGTAGCAGCTAGGGAATAAACATCTGTCCATGCACCCCGTCGCTCTTGCTGTCGTTGGGAGTTGGTATAAAGCTCAATGGGTGTAAATTCTTTCCAATCTTGATTTCGCCGACTTGTCAGGGGATTGTCAAACCCCCGTGCTAAGTCAAAGTCAATTAATATGGCTTGGTGAGTACCTGCTCGCACCATGATATTTTCTGGTTTTATATCCCGGTGTAAAAATTCTTGCTGATGAACTTCTATTAGTGCTTGTCCGATTTGCTGGATGTATCTGAGTGCTTCTTTTTCTGGTAAAAATCCCCTGGCTTGGACAATATTGGCTAAATTATTGCCTTGAATATATTCTAGTACCGTACAAGGTAATTGCTGGTGGGTAAATGTCTCAATGACGGAGACAATATTGGGATGCTTACATTTTTCTAGCTTGCGGGATTCATCAACAAATCCAGATATTAAGCTATCGCGCTCTTGATTGGCAAGCTGACTCAATAATTGGGATTGTAATGTTTTTATCGCCACCCTATGACCATTACTATCTTTAGCTAGGTATGTAACTGCAACTCTTCCCCTTCCTAGCTCACGTATAATTGTGTATTTATTTTTGTATAATTTTTCCCCTGGTGCCCAAATCATCCGTTTACCATCTCAGAGCCTTGGACTTATTGTGACATAGCAACCACTCAAATATCTTGCTTGTCAGCCGTGCTTGTGATAAGAAGATTACACGTTAAAAAGATTAGACTGAAAATATAAGGACTCAGATTACACTGAATCCATCAGGTCAATTTCCCTAATAGCTTAAATTTAGGAGCATATATATATGGTTGAACCAATTATTGCGATTGTTTTAGTGCTCATGGGTTATGCCTTGGGATCGGCGAAAATTATTAATGAAGGTAATGAAGCTTTAGTTGAACGGTTAGGAAGAAGACACCGTAAACTCTTACCGGGGTTAAATTTTATTGTCCCCTTTGTCGATCAGGTTGTCATGGAGGATACTACCAGAGAACAGCTTCTGGATATTAAACCCCAAAATGTGATCACTAAAGACAATATCTATCTAGAGGTAGATGCTGTGGTTTACTGGCGCATTATCGATATGCAGAAGAGTTTTTATGAAATTGACGATTTGCAAGAAGGGTTAAATAATCTGGCTACTACCACTCTCCGGGAGGTTATTGCTCAAAATACTTTGGAGCAAACCAATGTTTCTAGGATGGAGATGGATCAAGAGATATTAGACAGGTTGAATGAGATAACCAAAGATTGGGGAGTCCAAATTTTACGGGTAGATATTCAAAGTATTAACCCCCCTGAGAGTGTGCAAAAATCAATGGAGGTGCAGAGAACTGTAGAAATTGAAACCCAGGCTGCTATTGAGAGGGCAGAAGGGGAAAGACAAGCTGCAATCAAAAAAGCAGAAGGAACTACGAGGTCTATGCAAATTATTGCCGAAGCTATACGTTCTAATCCTGAAAGTAGGGAAATTCTCCGCTATCTTGTGGCTCAAGATTATGTGGAAGCTAGCCAAAAACTCAGTGCCAGTGACAATGCTAAAATCATTTTCATGGACCCAGGCAAATCAAAAGATATCTATGATCAGGTAGTTGCTGAGGAAGTGGCTCGTAACGATCGCAGCAATGGTAATGGTAATGTATAAATACTGACAAGAGCTGAGTGAGAAAACAGGGAGCCATAAATATAAATTAATCTGTTTCTAGATGCCATATCTTCGATAAACTTTCCCAATACAACTATTTAAGCAGAGTCTCGAAAAATTGCATCTGCAACTAATTTAACATCATGCATGGCTCTTACATCATGAACCCGGAGTATGTCAGCACCGTTAAAAATGGCTGCACAACAAGCTGCTGCGGTTCCCCAAACTCTAGCTTTCGCTTGGGGTTGATTTAAAATCTGACCAATAAAACTTTTACGGGATGGTCCCACTAAAATCGGACAATTCAGCCATTTTAATTCTGACAAACGGCGAAAAATCTCTATGTTTTGACTGTGGTTCTTGGCAAAGCCAATCCCCGGATCGATAATTATTTTCTCCCTGGAAATACCCGCAGAAGTGCCTGCGGCTATTTGTGCTGCTAAAAAATCCCTCATCTCCCCAATTAAATTTTGGTAATTGGTGAGTTGTTGCATTGTCTGAGGATTACCACGTATGTGCATTATAACAATAGGCACATTCAGTCTAGCAACCGTTGGTAGCATTTCTGGGTCAAAAGTCCCCCCAGAAATGTCATTAATTATATCAGCCCCAGCTGCGATCGCGGCTTTGCCTACTTCTGCTCTGGTGGTATCGACGGAAATGGGAATATTCGTTTCTCCACGGATAGCTTTTACCACTGGCAAAACCCTGGCTAGCTCTACTTCCAGGTCAACTTCTTCTGCTCCTGGTCTGGTGGATTGTCCGCCAATGTCAATCATATCAGCCCCTGCTGCTTCTAGCTCCCTGGCATGATCCACAGCCGTACTTACTGAGTTAAAATCGCCACCATCACTGAAACTATCGGGAGTTACATTTAACACACCCATTAAATAAGTTCGCTGTCCCCAAGAGAAACAGCGATCGCGTATGATTAAATTAGTGGTATTAGTCAAGGGGAATGAACGAATTTAGAATGAAGAATTTAGAATTATTACCCCATCGATAAATCGAGGGGCTAATGTATCCAGTCTATTTTTTGGTCAACTGTTGTTGTGGGGTAGTTTATTTCCTAGAGTTCTGTTAGTTTACTGATAATTGACAATGCGAGCAAAACTAGCAGGTTCTAAACTAGCTCCTCCCACCAAAGCACCATCAATCTCTGGTTGAGTCATAATCTCATCAACATTATCTGGTTTGACTGAACCACCATATTGAATTGATACATTGGGATTGCTCAACAAAGAGCGAATTAAACCAATCACTCGATTAGCTTCGGATGCTTCACAGGTATCCCCAGTACCAATTGCCCAAATTGGCTCATAAGCTATGACTAAGTTAGTTTGGTCTACACCTACTAAAGCTGTTTTAATTTGATTAGTAATGAGGGATTCGGTTTCACCTGCGTCTCTCTGTTGTTTGGTTTCCCCTACACACAAAATCGGCGTTAAACCGTACTTTTGAGCCGCTTTGAGACGCATATTTACCGTTTCATCGGTTTCCCCAAAATACTGTCGTCGTTCGCTATGACCGACAATTACATAGCGCATACCTATTTCCTGCAACATCGCTCCGGAAATTTCACCCGTGTAGGCTCCGCTTGCTTCCCAGTGAATGTTTTGCGCTCCTAATTGGATGCGACTGCCATGTAGACTATTAGATAAAATACTTAAGTCTGTGAAGGGAACGCATAACACAACTTCTCTGTCAGAGGGAGTTTTCTCCAAGCTAGGCAAAAATCCTTGGAGAAATTCCTTAGATTCTGCCTGGGTTTTGAACATTTTCCAGTTACCGGCAATAACGATTTTTCGCACAGGTGATTTAGTCAATATCCTAATATGAATGTGTTGGTGTTTTTTTACTTCGTAAAGGGCAGTATCCCGGAGCAATTTTACCCTGATTTTGGGGTTAAAGTGAGAGGTTCAACAGGAATCTACCCATAAGAAATTTACGAATGTCTTTTTCTCAAAATACCAGATCCGGTGACAGTACTGAAATGTCGCAGGTAATTTTTCTGGTGTTGCTTTGAGCGATGGATAGAATGAAGGAGTGAGTAGGGGCGCAAGGCTTGCGCCCAGGAGTAGGGGCGCATTGCGTGCGCCCTGGAGTGAAGGAGTGAGGGAGTAGGGGCGGGGTTTCCCCGCCCAGGGTGAGGGAAAAAGACTGTGGTCAAATAAGAGGTAATAAGTAATAAGTAATAAGTGTTAACCTTCAACTTGAAATCTATAGCGCTACGCATTGAGGGCGCGGAAATTTCTAAATCCAGCAAACCCTTTGACAGCCTGCTGTTCCCTGTTAAGAGTTCCCTGTTCCCTAGTGCGTAGCACCATAAAATCTAAAATCTAAAATCGAATGCCCAATACCGATCGCAGTAATTCATATATTAAAGATTCTAATCAATCCCTGAATGGAGAGGAATTAGATAATGCCATATTTACTTTTGCAGAAATTCAAACGGAACTCAACTACCAAAGGGCACAAACAGCACTACAAAATTTAGCTACTAATCTGGATCTTACCCCCCAAGAACAACGGGGGCTAGAAGGGGAAATTGCTGATTTAGAAACCATGTTGGGTAAATTAGAGAACGTGGTTTTACAGATTGCTGCCTTTGGTATGGTGGGGAGGGGAAAGTCTTCTTTACTTAATTCTTTGGTGGGACAGCCAGTGTTTGAGACTGGGGCTTTGCATGGTGTTACTCGCACGGAGCAAAGGGTAAATTGGCACATTCATGAGTCAGATCAGGAGGCATTGCGAGTTACCCTATCTGCCCAGGGAAGAACTCAGGTGGAGTTGATTGACACTCCTGGTTTGGATGAGGTGGATGGGAAAACTAGGGCTGCTTTAGCCCAGGAAGTGGCCCAACAGGCAGATTTAATTCTGTTTGTGATTGCCGGAGATATGACCAAACTGGAGCATGAGGCTCTTTCCCAGTTGCGGGAGGTGGGTAAACCCATATTATTGGTGTTTAATATGGTGGATCGATATCCAGAAACCGATCGCATGGCCATTTATCATACCATCCGCGATCGCCGGGTGAAGGATTTGTTATCACCGGATGAAATTGTCATGGCGGCAGCTTCACCTATGGTGAGAACCTTAGTGCGCCGTGCTGATGGTACTAAGGGGGTGCAGTTACGTCCGGGGGATGCCCAAATAGAAGAATTGAAGCTGAAAATCCTGGAAATTCTCCAACGGGAAGGCAAGGATTTAGTCGCCCTGAATACCATGCTCTACGCTGATCACCTCAACGAGCAACTGGTACAGCGCAAACTAGCAATTCGGGATTTAGCAGCCAATCAGCTAATTTGGAAAGCTGCGATCGCTAAAGCAGTGGCGATCGCCCTCAATCCGGTTACAGTGGTAGATCTTCTCAGTGGAGCAGTCATTGATGTGGTGCTGATTCTGGGTTTATCCAAGCTGTACGGCATCCAAATGACAGAAGCAGGGGCAGTCAAATTGCTACAAAAAATCGCCCTGGGCATGGGCGGTATTAGTGCCAGTGAATTACTGGCAAATTTAGGATTAAGTTCGTTAAAAACCCTACTGGGTATTTCGGCACCAGCTACTGGGGGTGCGTCTTTAGCTCCCTATATGTCGGTAGCCTTAACCCAAGCCGCAGTAGCTGGTACTTCTTCCTACGGGATCGGACAAGTTACCAAAGCTTATTTAGCTAATGGGGCAACTTGGGGACCCGATGGACCAAAAGCCGTAATTAATAAGATTTTGGCAAGTATTGACGAAAAATCAATTCTCAACCGCATCAAAGGTGAATTGCAGCAAAAGGTAAAAATCAGGTAATGCTGGTTTACCCATGACTACAATTTCAGGTTTTATCCTCTACTTTTAAAAGAGTTTAACCATTCTCTCACTTGTTCCCCGGCAACATCTCTACCGCCAAGACCGAAAGCTAAGGCAATTGCCACTGCGATCGCTCCTAATAATAAACCAAAGGCAAGGTTGACAATATTGGGTGCGATCCCAATCCTTTGTAATGCCATAGCTGATACCAGGGTAATAATGGCAATTCTTGCCACCTGACCCAAAATCAATGCTTGGGGGTTGCCAGAACTGGTGATGATATTGAAAGCCAGATTTGCCAAAAACAAACCAATGGCAAATACCACCAATCCTGCTAATATTTGGGCAAATACCACCAGAATGCCTTGTACTAAGGCTGTCAGCGCAGGTATTTGGAGAATATCCAAAGCTGCCACCGTGGCAAACAGCATTACACCAACTAAAACAATGATCCCAACAATCTCTGATGGGGTACGGGTGGTAGGAGTAGGTTCTGTTTCCCCTTCTGGAGATGCGGTTGCTTGAGGTGTGGGCCATCGTAGCCCCAAAGCCGTAAAAACGTTATTGAATCCCAAACTAGTCAAAATACTAGTAACGAATTCGGAGATAAACTGTCCCAAGAAATAAGCAATAGTTAGGATGGCACCAGCAGTAAAGATTGCAGGTAAGGTATCCAGTACCTTTTGCAACATAGAGATCGCCGGTACGGAAATGGCAGAAATTTGCAAAGCAGTCAGGGCTGAAATAGCCACGGGGATCAAAATCAGCACATAAACCAAAGTGCCAATAATTGATGATAGGGACTGTCCACCAGCAGATGTCCTCAATCCAAACCGACTACCGAGATTATTAATGCCAGTAGCAGCCAGTAAGTTGGTGACAATGCGCCGTACCACATTAGCTGTAAACCAACCAACGGCAAAAATAATTGCTGCTCCTAAAATATTGGGCAGCATGGCAAGGATCTCTGTAATCAGAGTTTGGATTGGTTCCAGTGCTTCCTGTAGTTGTAGGGCATCTAGAACTGGCATCAAGAACAAGAGAAAGACGAACCAATACAGGGCATTGCCAATGGTTTCACTCAGAGACATCTGACTCAAACTGGGAGCCGTATCCTCCGGCTGATTAACCAGTTCATCAATTCTCAATGCATTCAGGGTACGTACAGCCAAAGTTCTAACTAAGGTTGCTAGTACCCATGCAACCGCTAAGAGAACTCCTGCAGCCAATAACTTAGGTAAAAAGCCCACCAGTTGGGTTAACAAGTTATTCAGAGGTTGAGAAGCAATCTCCAGTCCTAGCCTTTGGAGAACTGCCACCACCACAAATAGCATGATCACCCAAAAGACTAAGCCACCGATAATTTTCTCCACCTTTGGCAGCTCTTCACCCGCACCACGCCCCATTAATCCAGCGGCGATGCGATTGTCGAGATTCGTTTTACCGAGTAGACTCTTGACGAACCAAGACACCAATAAGGCGACTATCCAACCGATAAAAAGGATAACAATTGCCCAAATGGCATCAGGCAACCGATTGATTTGTTGTAAAACCCCTTGCGTGCCCTGATTGGCAGCTTGATTTAATTGCAAGGTGGGTGATTGTGCTAAAAATTTATCCACCCCGATTGACAAACCAGTTCCCATTACTTGGGTTATATTTTGCCAAGTTGTAATCATGGTTTTCCGGTATTTAAGTTAAGTGTTTTTCAAACGAAACACTTCAGAGGTTGTTCAGAGTGGGTTGTGACTAGCAACCAACACCCCGATCGCTTCCTCAGTGTTTTGTCTTTGAATTTACCAGGAATAATTTACCAGGAAATCCTCCATGTAATTTATTTACAAGAATATTTTTTACTTTTTTATTTAGTTTTATTTCCTATTAGGGATATAAATCCAATTTGGTTTACTAATTTTAAAATGCCAGTACTTAATTATGCGGTTATACAACTAACTAAGTAAGCACTGGTATTGGATGTAGTAGGGAGTGAGGGAGTGAATGAGGGAGTTCGGAGTTCGGAGTTCGGAGGGAAAGAGGGAAAGAGGGAAGGAATGATGAATTAAAGACTGTCAACCGTCAACCGTCAACCGTCAACCACCAACCAACAACTAACAACCAACAACTAACAACACATCACTGGCTATCTACCCATTTGTGTCAATAAACCCCGAATCACATCAGCATCAAGGGCTTGGGGCGATTGAGCCAGGTAAGCTTCTAAGTCCCTAATTGCTTGAGAAAAACGACCTATTTGATAGGATAATAAACCGCGATCGCGGATTTCTCCCACTACCCCTGGAAACAACAATAAAATCCTCTCCACCACTGCCAAAGCTTTTTCTAACTCTTGCTGATTCAGATAAATATATTTGAGGTTAGTCAGCATCCTCGCCAAAAATTGTTTCTTAGTTACCGGTGCTAAAAATTCCGGTTGCAGAGTCACTGATCGCTGGTAAATTTTTGTTAATTTTTCTTGACAATCTTCATAAAACATTACCTCGCCATTTTCAAAAGCATCCACAAAAATTTCCATATCTGGAACTTGAGGACGGATGAGAAAATGACCGGGCATCCCAATACCCTGCATGGGAAAATCTATCCGCTGGGCAATTTCCATATACACTAGAGCTAGAGAAATAGGGATTCCTCGCCGCCTGTCAATCACATCATTCAAAAAACTATTACAGGGGTCATAGTAGTTGTTTTTATTACCTCTAAAACCCAAATCCACGTAAATATACTGATTAATTGCCTGGATAATCTTTAATGGATAATGCTCTGGTGGTAAGCGTTCTCTTAATTCTGCCGCCATAGTATCCAAAGCATTCAGGTATTCTTGGGGATCTAAGTGGGGATATTCTTCTTGGGCGATATATAAAGCAGCTTTAGCCAAGTCGATATGCTCGTCAGACTGCTGGATTTCTTGGTAAAAATATTGTCTTGCTGACGATAAATGCATAAGTAAATTTACATTGAAGAAGGAAGAAGGAAGAAGGAAGAAGGTTTTATGGTTTTGTATCCATAAGTCAGAAGGGTTTGAGCGGGAAAATCCTCAGAGGTGCCTCCATCTGCCGGTGTCTCCTGCCTGACGAAGGCAGAAGCCTTTGTTAAAAAGTAAAAAGATAAAAGTAAAAAGTAAAAAGATAATCCCCATAAATAAATAAATTGAGGGGATAAGATTACGGACGTATTGTTTCTTGCACTACCTGTATCGAAACAAATGTTTTTACTTCGTT
>JASJDS010000240.1 GCA_030065055.1 Calothrix sp. MO_192.B10 | reverse complement strand
ACAAGGCAAAAGTAAAAAGTAAAAAGGCAAAAGTAAAGAAAAAGAAAAATGGTCACCAAGCCCCTAAATTTATTTATGGAACGAAGTAAAAACATTTGTTTCGATACAGGTAGTGCAAGAAACAATACGTCCGTAATCTGATCCCCTCAATTTATTTATGGGGATTATCTTTTTACTTTTTACTTTTATCTTTTTACTTTTTAAGGCGGGATTTTGGTCATAGCGAGGTGTGTTACCCCTGATTCGCCATTGGTATCCTTAATAAGGAGAGGGTAAGAGAGGGTTGGGGTAACTCAAGCAGGTTTATTGCAGAGCGATCGCTTAACATTCTAGCGCACAGCAGTTGTTTCGCTAGCTACTCCAACTAAATTGGCAGTTGTTTCCCACATCCGTCGGGCTTTTTCATCATCGCGGGCTTGGGGAGAAACCCTTTGCACAAATGCCTGACGGTTTTGGCTGTTGCGATTTCCCCAACTCCAATAAGCGCCTGATTGTTTGAATTCAGGATCGGCAACAACAGCCGCTACCCTTTCCCCAGCTAGTTCCTGAGATACGTATCCTTTAGTAATATACTTTTGGAATAAGGGGAAAAGTTTCTGGAATAGACGATAGTGATTGCGGAACAATGGGGTATCTGCAACACAACCGGGATAAAGGGAAGTAAAGGTGATACCTGTGGAATCGTGATAGCGTCGATGTAATTCCAGCATCGTGAGGACATTGCACACTTTACTATCCTTGTAAGCTTTCACTGGCTCAAACTTTTTCCCATCAACCATAGATATAGGTTCTTTAAAACCAGCTTCAAAGCCTTCAAATTTTCCTAAATCTGGACGTGGGTAAACTTTGCCACCTGGTTCATCCGGATTGTGGGTAACAGTACCTAAAATTACCAATCGTTTATCAGCAAGGGGTGATTTTTTCAGATCCTCCAGCATCAGGTTACACAACAAAAAATGACCAAGATGGTTAGTAGTCATGGTTAATTCATAACCTTCTGGGCTTCGTAAAGGTTCCTTGAGCAAAGGCATATATATAGCAGCATTACATACCAAAGCACGGAGAAATCTGCCACTGGCTGTAAACTCCCTAGAGAAACGCCGAACGCTCTCTAAATTACCCAAATCGATTTGCATGATGCTATAGCTATCTTGTGGGATGTCCAAGGAGCGAGCAGCTTCTCCAGCTTTCCTCACATCACGACAAGCCATGACTACGTGCCATCCCTTATTGACAAGTGCTTTAGTGGCATACAAACCCACCCCTGATGAAGCACCTGTAATTACAACTGTTGGTTTTTGGTTTTGTTGCATTTTGTTAAAGCTAAATTAATTACCATTGATTGCTTCTATGATCTCATAATAAGTGAATCAAACGCTATCGATGGTATTCGCGGATGGGATTGGGGATGATAAGGTAGCGCTATTCTAAGCCAATCGCCGGTGTTCGGAAGATAATTTTCTATCATTATCTCCATCGATTTGCATTACGATTTCCATCTCTTGCAGTTGCTGTTTTAACCAATTATGAAACAAATCAGCCATAATTTCCAGGCGTAATTCTTCATTCAATTCTGGGTAAATTATTTCTTCAACCCAAATTAAATGAACTCCTTTTGATGTGACAATGGGCTTAATAATTTGCGGTGGCGTTGCAGCAAATACAGATGCTGCTATCTCAGCTTTAAAATCAGTACGGCGTTTAATACCTTGATAACCCCCAGCTCTTCTAATTTCTGGTTCTTGGATATATTGACGAGCAATTTCTTGGAAGCTAATTTCACCTTCTTGGAGAGCATAAAATAGCTCTAATGCTAAGTCTTCATCATCTACAACTACTTCATAAGTGACGGCTCCTGTATAGTCTAGTTGATGCTGGTAAAAAAAAGGCTCTACTTGTTCGGCAAAAAGATGATTTGCTAATTTACTGGATAATAAGTTGGTTTGGTTTAATTCTTCAAAATCATCTAGGGACAAATGATATTGTTTTAACCAGCTCCAAGTATCCTCTGTTTTGATTAATTGGTTGGCAATTCTAAAATTATCTGCTTCTTGTTGTATTTCTTCAATTTCTGCTTGAATACCAATAATTGCTGACGCTTCAGTAATAATTTTACGAGTGGCGATCGCTTCTAATGTTTCAGGCATTTGACAGGATATTTTTAGATAGTTAATAATCTCTTCTCCAGAAACTTTTAATAATTTTGACATTAGTTATTTCTCCTTGTTGGTATATTTGCTTGATAATCAATAATCTATATCTATCATTGATGGTTCTTATATTAGCAAATATAACAAATAGAAAATCAAGGGCATTTAATACATTTTTGAATAAGTAATATAGTTGTCTAAATACGAATTTAAATTGGATAAAAAGTATAATAATAATCAATTTATGTGTTTTTATTTATATTGATAAAAATATTAGTCATGTAATTAATTAGCAAATATAATATTCTGTATGTAACTACAGATTAAGTCCTCCTTTTTGTAATTTTTTAAATGGATCTAAAATAAAATCAATAACTCGACGCTGACGGATAATTACTTCTGCATTTGCGGTTTGTCCTGGTGTGAGCAAGATGGGTTTATTCGCATTTTGGATATAGGGTTGGTTGAGGGTGATTTCTAACTGAAAAGTTTCCAATTGTCCTTGACTAGTTTCCTTAATTTTAGAATCTGGGGAAATCCAATTAACTCTTCCTGGTACTACTCCGTAATCTTGGAAAGGGTAGGCATCAAATTTAATTTTGACTGGCATTCCTACCTTTAAAAAACCACTATTTCTACTAGTCATTTCAGCTTTGAGGATTAACTCACTACCTTTAGGTGCAATTTTAGCTATAGTTTGACCTGGTTGAACAACTGTGCCTGGTTGGGCGATTGGGAAAGTAAAAATAGTACCATCAATAGGCGATCGCACAATTTTTTGTTGTAGTTGAATCCCTAAAGAGGTAATCTGACTTTTGGTTTGAGCAACTGACGATTTTTGGGTAGAAATTTGCCTTTGTAGTTCTTTAAGTTGAGTTTGATTTCGGAGCAAGGCAAGTTTCCCTGCATTGACAATACTTTTATAGGTATTTTGCTGTTCTTCCCAGGCAAGTTTTGCTTGTTGAATATCAGACTGAGCTTGGTTAATAATTGCCCGATAGCGATTTTTCTGCTCTTGAAAACCAAGTTTAGTCTGCTTTATTTTGGATGCTGCTTGTAATTTTAATTTTTGACTAGCTGCGGCTAATTTTTGTAATTCTACAACTTTAGTTTGAGCGATCGCTCCTTGTTTCCATAATGAGCGATAGCGTTTGACTTCCATTAAATCCCTACGCCAATTACTCGCAGCTAATTGATATTCTGTTTGGCTATAATTTATTTTTTGTTTTGCTTGTTCGACTTGAGCCAGCTTTTCCCATTTTTGTAATTGATAGTTACTGCGTTTGGTATCAAAATTTTGCTTGGCTTGATTTATTTGGGCAATTTTTGCTAATTGTTGAGCCTGGTTTTGCTGTTCTTGGACTTGCAAAGCTAGCATAATTTGATTTTTAGCTAATTGTAATTGAGTGATGCGATTAAGTAAGCCTTCTAACCTTTTGTGAGCTTGTTGTAAATCTGTACGGAGAATCTCAGACTCAATTTCTACTAGCAATTGTCCTGCTCGAACAGTTTCCCCTTCCTTAACCCCGACATTAATTATCTTGCCACCAACAGCAGCATCTAACTTATAGGTTGAACCTTTTGGCTCCAGTCTTCCCCTAGCACTACCAGTTTCATCAACCCTAGAAAACATTGCCCAGGGTAAAGCGATGGCAGTAAATCCTACTAGGAAATATAGTATAGAACGAGTCCAACGCTGAGGTAAAGCATCTAACAATTCCTCAGTACCATAAGACCAATTTTTTTCTTCAATTAAGTCAGGATGAGGATGGTGATATTTGTTGTTTGTTGTATTTGTCATCCAATTTTTCAATGTTGACAGTTGATGGTTGTTAGTTGTTAGTTGTTAGTTGACAGTTGTTAGTTGACAGTTGACAGTATTTAATTCTTCCCTCCTTCACTCCATCACTCCATCACTCCTTCACTCTTCCCCTCACAGCTGCTGCTGATTCAAGTAAAAATAATGACCTTTTTGAGCAATTAATTCATCATGGGAACCACTCTCAATTAACACACCACGATCCAATACCAGAATTAAATCTGCATTGCGGACAGTGGATAAACGATGGGCAATAATTACACTGGTACGCCCTTGCAAGATTTGCTTGAGGTTGTTCTGGATAATACGCTCTGATTCTGCATCTAAATGGCTTGTAGCCTCGTCGAAAATTAGTAAACGAGGATTCCCTAATAAAGCCCTAGCGATCGCTAGACGTTGACGCTGTCCCCCGGAAAGCATTCCCCCACCTTCACCTATTTGGGTTTCATAACCCATAGGTAATTGCTGAATAAATTCGTTTGCACCCGCTAACTTCGCAGCAGTAATGATTTCTGGGGTATCAACCTCTGGGTGAGCAATGCAGATATTTTCCCCAATAGTTCCCCCAAATAAAAAGGTGTCTTGGTCTACTACCCCAATTTTTTGACGGAGCGATCGCAAAGAGATTCCCGTAACATCTTGTCCGTCAATATATATTTTACCCTCTGTGGGCGGATATAAACCTAAAATTAGTTTGGAGAGTGTAGTTTTACCAGAACCACTCCGTCCTACCACTGCTACCGTCTGTTCTGGCAAAATTTCAAAGCTGAGATTTTCCAATACGTTCATCTCGCTTTCTGGATGGTAACGAAAAGTCACCTTGTCAAAGCGGATGTGTCCCCTCAATTGAGTTAAATGCTGGCGGGTTTGGTGTTGTAAGTCTTCCTCTGGTTCCGCTTCTAATACATCATTAATCCGTTCGGCGGCTACAGTGACTTCCTGGAGTTGGTTCCACAACACAGTTAACCGTTGGAAGGGACTAATCACATTCCCCAGCAACATATTAAAAGCAACCAATTGTCCAATGGTAAGTTGATTGTGAATCACCAGCCACGCCCCAAACCATAATAAACAGGTGGTTAACACAGATTCAATGGTGCTGCTCAAAACCTGTAACTGGTTCCCCACCACCTGTCCGGTAAAGGTTTTTTTAATCAACTTGTTTAACCTTTCTTCCCAACGCCAGCGCACTGTCTGCTCAATGGCCATGGAACGGATGGAACGAATCCCTGTCAAGGTTTGGATTAAATAACTATTCTCATTGGCGAGGGCGTTAAATACTTCTTTGGAAATACGCCGCAATAAAGGTGTCGCTACCAATGCCAGGAAGAAAAACGGCGGTACAATCAGCATGGATAATAATGCCATTTGCCAGCTATACCAAAACATCAACCCCAAATAAATAAACACCGTCATTAAGTCGAGGATGATAGATAGTGCTTCGCCAGTCAGGAAACGCTGAATTTTCTGGTTTTCCTGGACGCGGGACACAATATCCCCTACATAGCGAGACTCAAAGTATGCTAAGGGTAAGCGGAAGGTGTGTTTAATAAAACCAACTATTAAAGCCACACCAATGCGGTTGGCTGTGTGATCTAGTAAATATTGCCGTAGTCCATTCATCGCTACCCGAAACAGCCCAAACAGAACCATTCCCAAGCCCACAGCCGTTAAAGTTAGGGTGCTACCTTGAACAATCACCCGGTCTAATAGTAGTTGGGTGAATAGGGGAGTAATTAGTCCAAAGATTTGAATAAATACACTGGCGACGAAAATTTCCAGTAATACTACGGAATGGGGCTTGACTAACTCCAAAAACTGCCACAATGGTGTAGTAACTTCCTGGTTCACCTCTAATACATGAGTGGGTTCTAATAACAAAGCGTACCCAGTCCACCCTTCCGTAAATTCCTCATGGCTAAGGTGACATAAACCTACCGCCGGGTCGCCCACAATTACCTTCTTCTTAGTAATTTCATAGACAACAATGTAGTGATTTCCTTGCCAATGAGCTATGGCTGGTAGGGATTGTTGTGTTAATTTATCAAAACTGGCTCTTACTGGTCGAGTAGCAAAACCAATGGTTTCGGCGGTAATAGCCAAAGCTTGCATGGATGCTCCACTGCGGTTGGTGTTTGCCATTTCCCGCAGCCGATTCAGACTCAAGCGTTTACCCCAATATTGAGCCACCATCAACAGACAAGTTGCACCACAATCAGCAGCACTTTGTTGTTCAAAGAAGGGATAACGTTTACTAATCCGTCCCCACAATTTCTGGATGCTGACTTGGGGACGAGGAAAGAGGGAAGACTGTTTTTCTGGTAATGGTAAAGTTTCGGATACAACAGTATGATTTATATCTCTGTCATTACTGACAGGAGTCTGAAAATTATCCTCAGTACTGACATCAGAATTAACCACATTTGCTAACTCTGACCAATGTTGCAATGCCATTAACCAGTCAGCAGATTTGAGAATATAAATTACCGTAGGTTGAACTACTTGCCAAGATTGGGAATTAGTAGCTTCTGGAAGTAGATAAACGCTACCAGCAGTTAAGGATTTACCATTTTGATCAACCAACTCACCTTTTTGTAATAACCACAATCGAGAGTTATTAAATACTTCTGTTGTTACCTCCCCAGGATGGAGATGATGTCTTTCCAACAAAGACAAAGCCTGAAAAATTCCTGTTTCCGTAGGATTGCGAGGTAAAGGTAATTGTTGATGAAATGATAACAATACATCCCAAATTTGTGCCCGTTGCCATAAGCGATCGCGGATGCTAGGATAATTAACCATCAAAGCTTGCAACTTATCTGCGGGTAAATAACAAAGCTTTAAATTAGCTGATGCTCTAGCAGTATAGGAACCAAACTCCCCTTGTGGAAACAGACTTGACTCCCCAAAAGAAGCTCCCACACCCAGGGTAGTAATTAAATTGCGATCGCTATCTAGTAATCTGGCTTTACCTGTCAAAATAATATAAACACCAGATTTGGCACTTGCATTACTCCAAAACTGTTTAGCTACAGGTGGTTCAATAACTTCCACCGTTCCTAAATACCCTTGCAGTTCCGGTTCTGTTAGCGTCTCACCTAAAGTCATTGTAATTGGTTGACCGAGCTGTCGCACCTGAAACACTGATGGCATAAGTTTGTCTCCAAGACAGAATTAGGTATGACGCACCCACGCAGCGAAAATACTCGATCCAATCAACTCCAAGGAAATGATCGATCTTCAGCTGGACTTTCTTCAATATTGGCTGAGTATCGCCAATAAATAGGTTTGATTAATGGTAGATAGATAGATCAACAGATAAATTAATTTAGAATGAGCGAATGAGCGAATTTAGAAATTTTTTCCAGGCTCTCATTACAAGGTTTTACCTTGTAATGAATTTTGAGGAGGCTCTGCCTCCTGTTAAGTCTGGAGGCTACCCCAACGGGACATCCCACAAAGGGCACGGCGTAGGTAAGATTGTTCTATAACCCGAGAGATTTTGGATGCCGTGCCCCTACCGGATAATTTGTTTTTTGGCATTTTTGAGATTGCTTCAATGTCACCTTGACAGGGATAGCACTGCCCACCTTACTCTTCCACTTGAAGGTGCAAGATATATGTTCTGAAGGAACATCGGAAATTATCTATTATTTATTACTCTGAATCAGGTTCAATGACAATTGTATTTCTGGTTTACACTTAGATGGCAAATCATAAATTTTTATACTTTTACTTTGTTGATTATCCATATTAATATTATTATTCTCACTCCTTTTTCTGGTAGAAAGACCCATTTTTTTCAATAATCGATTGACATGACGAGCGCAAATATCGATACCAAATTCCTTAGCTAAATGCTTACTTAACCATAGGGCAGTCCAAGATTTAAAAGAGTAGCCATAATCCCGAGGACTATTACTCACTAATTCTTTCAATCTTTGGAGATACTGCTCATTAACAACCTTTGGTCTACCTACGGGACGTTCGTGCCATTTATGCGCCATTCCGGCTTGGGCAACCGCAATCCAATACCTTGCCATTTCCTGAGAACAGCCTATAGTTTCACAAATATGAGCTTGGGACTTACCCATATCCGCTAGTAACATAATTTCAATGCGACGACGATATTCACGCTGCAAATCACTTTGTAAATTTTTGAGCAATTTCTTTCTTTGAAAAGGTGTTAAAAACTTACCTTCACTAAAGTCATAGTTGACAAAAACGTTGTGTAGGCTAGAAGATTGTGTCATAATTTTGAGTCCATTACTGTTAAGAAAATATACGCAAATACATCCACCACAGTGATGATATTACAGCCAGTTATTTGGTATTCATAGCTGCATAATTTAATTAGTCTATACAGGCTAATTCAGGGATAGAGATAATCTACAACTTACACCTATTTCAATACTTGTCGGTTAAGGGAAAAAAGTGAAAAAAATCCTTAAAACCTTACCCTTTAAGCTTTTCCAAAAACCAAATTTTGATTTCAAAATGCTTAACCGAGTAGTATTGACACCTATTTACTTTATAGTAATTTGCAAAGATTAAGGTTGGGTGCAGTTACTTATTATTTTTTTGCAGCACTATTTGAGTATGTCTACTAGGAAATACAGCAAGCGACATCAACTGTCAGCTACATCATACTAATATTTGATGTTGCTGATCGATTTTTATTCAATACTTTGTTTCTCTATTGGAAGGACTTTATGTCAAAAAAATCAAGTAAATTAATACCTAAGCCTCCATATAATTTTAGTCCAACAATATTGCCTGGGTACCGATATAACTTCCATGTAACAAACCATATGTATTCAGAAATAAGCAGTGTTTTATACAAAAACTCCTCTTGCCACCCTGAATAATAAATACTTGTACCTAGCAAATCAAAGAGAATCGATGATATTAATCAATTACTCAAATATTGACCACTTCAATTTTATGCTATTGATGTCAAGATTTTATGTGAAAAAAAATAATTCTTTACTTGAACTTAATATTAGCTTAACTGTATACATATTGCTGAAACTTAAAAGTTTATGAATATTAAAAGATAGTAAAAAATATTTTGATTGCAATTATATTCATATCTTGCACCTTCACCCTAGAAGGATGAACGGCAGTTTGCTTATGCCGGGGAACCCGTCCACCGCAACTGCCTCGGCTATACAAACAAAGCCCCGAAGTTTGGTGGGACGGAAACCGACACCGCCAACTTCTCTCTGCCTACGCAGGCTAAAAAACCTAATTTTTCCTGTTGCTGATAAAAATATATGTTTATTAATAACATATAAAATCAGTATTAATACGAGGCGTGCAAGATGTCAGTATAACGGCAATAACTATTATTTATAAATTTCTGACTTCCAGCTAGAGCCAAATCGCTGTTTGAGAAAGTCCGTAAACACTTGTATTTTAGTTGACAGATGACGGTTGATAGGATACAAAACACAAATAGAGATTTCCGGTGGACTATAGTCTGAGAGGATAGCCTTGAGAGTCCCCTGTTGTAAATCTTTACCCACAATAAATGTCGGTAAAAGAGCTATACCCAATCCTTTGATGGCAGCTTCTCGTAGCATCTCCCCATTATTAGAGCATAATGCCCCACGGACAGAAACCGTATGCTCTCCATCTGCTCCTACGAGTTTCCACTGATTTCCAGTTGCTAAATATCCATAATGAAGACAGGAGCGATCGCGTAATTCCATAGGGTGCTTAGGAGTACCATACTTAGTTAAATAACTGGGAGCAGCACAAACCACCCGCTTGACTTTAGTAATGGGATGAACAACAAGGCTAGCTGCATGAGGTGGTTCAGCTATGCGAATGATGGCATCAAATCCTTCCTCAATAGGATCGACAAAGCGATCGTCGAATGTAACTTGTAGACGCAAATCAGGATATTGTGCCATAAAATCTGCGATCGCAGGTGCTAAGTGCAGAGTACCAAAAGACATGGGAGCATTAACTTTCAAAGTTCCTAATGGTTCTCTATGTAACCGGGAAACCGCTAATTCTGCTTCTTGTAAATCAGCCAAAATACTCACACATCTTTCATAAAAAGCGAGTCCGGTTTCTGTAGGACTTACCCGTCGTGTACTGCGATGTAATAACTGCACCCCTAATTCATTCTCCAAATTAATCACCAACTTATTAACCGCAGAGCGTGATACTCCCATTTCTCTAGCTGCTGCGGTAAATCCACCGTGAGCAACTACCTGAGTAAAAGCTTTGATACTTGCAAGTTTATCCATTGACGAAGTAATTGTAGACAATATAGATACAATTCATCTATTAAATTGGTTATTGTATTTTATTAACATACAAATCATAATGATATTAAGTTCAATTACAGCCATGTAATTATTCAATAGCAACAAGAGGAATCTCTTATGATTACCATTCGCCATTCCCAAGCACGGGGTATTGCTAACTTTGGTTGGCTCGATAGCAGACATACATTTTCTTTTGGTAATTATTACGACCCCAACCACATGGGGTTTGCTAGCTTGCGGGTAATTAACGAAGACAAAGTGCAGCCAGCCAAAGGTTTTGCTACCCACGGTCATCGAGACATGGAAATAATTTCCTACGTGTTAGATGGTGCCTTACAACACAAAGATAACATTGGTAACGGATCTGTAATCAGACCGGGAGACGTACAACGGATGTCTGCGGGTACAGGTATTTTGCACAGTGAGTTTAATTCCTCAGATAGTGACCCCGTACATTTCCTACAGATTTGGATATTACCCAACCAGAATGGACTAGAGCCGAGTTACGAACAAAAAACCTTTTCATCCCAAGAGAAACAAAATCAACTACGGTTAGTGGGTTCTCAGGATGGTCGCCAAGGTTCTGTTACCATTCATCAGGATGTGGACTTGTATAGTACCCTGATTAAAAATGGCGAACAAGTGACTCATAATTTAAAGAGCGATCGCTACGGATGGGTACAAGTGGCACGGGGTTCTGTAGAACTGAATGGTCAACAACTCTATGCAGGTGATGGTGCTGCGATCTCTCAAGAAGACCAAATAACCCTCCAGGGAATGGCTGATACTGCCGAAGTGTTGTTATTTGATATGGCAGCATGAGCGATCGTGGCATCTGTCTCCTAACAATAAGGGAACCGGGCTGGTGAGAGCAAATTCACTCAGCCTGGTTTTCCATGGGGATAAACTAGATGTTTAGAAACTAGCGATCGAGAAAATATGAGAAATTTTGGTCAAATAGTTGCTTAATTGTTGAAGGTTTGTTATATTGTTTAATCGTGGTTGAAAAACAACCTGCCGGGATAGCTCAGTTGGTAGAGCAGAGGACTGAAAATCCTCGTGTCACGAGTTCAAGTCTCGTTCCTGGCATCCAGTCATAGCAAGAATTACAGCCCTTAGGGAACTAGCTCCAAGGGCTTTGTATTTTGCCTCTAGCCCGAAATTAGCCCGAAATTAGCCCGCTTTATTGTTGTCAGATAAATTTTGGTAATCATGCGATCGCTATGTCATACTAGTACATTAGCCTTAACTCTCGTGTAAAATGACACAACCTACGATTGAAAATATTTTAGGTGCAGGAGCAAAGCGTCTGGTCGCAGATAATTCCGTTCCTAGTAGCGGTTTGTTTATCCCAGATTCCGCATTGATTGTAGCTGGATTAAGCGACCCCGCTACTGCAACGGCCCAACAATATCTGGCTGCAATTATAATCAATGCTCAAAAATTCTTAAACCTAGAAGCTTTTGACACTGATACGAATAGAAGCATATATATAGAAACTGAACTTCCAACGTTTATAAATCGAGGAGAAAATAATGATAGATATCAATTAAATAGTTTAAGCATTAACCTTGCTAAATTATCACCTGCGACAAGCCTAAAAGCGAATGACTACTAAAATTATTAAATTAGAATAATAACTAATGAGTAATTGTGGAGTTCCTGGAGTTTGGGCAGGAACATATCAATATCAAGGATTAAAAACTTGGACAATAAGGGGATTTTCTTTAGACAACCCGTACTACGATAATTCCCTGACTAAGTCGGGTTGTTCTAATTACGGTGTAATTCGGTCAAGCTGTGATGGTCGAATTATGCTTGATTCTTTTACCTGTAATGTTATTATTTCTGACTTTCAAAGTACTTCATTTACTCCAGACAATCTTGCTGACAGTCTTTATGACTGTATCAACAATGCTTGTATAATCTCAACTGAATACAACACTCCTGGTTTATATAAATCACTTTCAGAGTGTGAACAAGTCTGTGGAACGAAAGGTTGTTCAGGAAAATGTTTAAGCAATAAGCAATGGTCAATTATTCAAGAATTAGCTAGAAAAGCGAAAAATACAAGTTGTAACTAAATTATGAGTGCTTCAAGTGTCATTTCAAATCTACAGCAGGCTAATCGTTGTTCCGGAAAGTGTAATTGTTGTAAAGATTTACAACGACAAATAAATCAACTGAAACAACAGATTGCTAACATCCCAAAAAGCAATGAACAGGCAATCATAAAAAAAGCAGTTAAACAAGCCAAAGACACCATCGAACCATTATTGCCGGGAATAGTCATCCCTATAGCGATCGCAGCAATCGTGCCCAAGCTACAACCCCTACAGGTAGCCCAGAAAGTATTAAAAGCAGAACTGTTTGCTACTAAAAAAGCAGCTAAGTTGGGGCTGAATTTAGCTAAAGATGCCTCAGGTAAGGTAATTACAGCCCGCAATGCGGCTGAATTTGCCACAAAGCAGGCAGGGAGGGCATCAACTACAGCTAGTCGGGCTATTAATGTGGCCAACAGTACTGGTGGAAAGCTAGCTACGATCTCTAGGACTGCTACCCAAGCTTCATCAACGGCTAGCCGTGCTTTTAACGTGGCTAGTAGCAATGGTGGAAAAATAGCCAACGTCTCCCGGACTGTATTAACAGCAAATACTAAAGCCTCACAAGCCCTGTTTGAAGTTGGCAATGCAACGCTGCAAGCGCAAGCAGCGCGAGCGACCGCTAAATCAACTTTATCGAGAGTTGTGGGAATAGCGGGAACTGTGTCTGGTCTAGCTGCTAGCGTGGCTGTTTTGAAACTGTCTGAAACCCGATTTGATGCGGTAGAAAAAACTACAGATAGGTTTAACAATGACCTATCTAAAGCGTTTGGATTAATTCAAAAAAATCGCAGTGGCATAAACCAAAATGCCGAAGGAATAAAGACTAACTCAAAGGAGATAGAACAAGCTTCAGATCTGGCTTTAGGGGCAAGATTAGAGGCTAAAACAGCCAACCAAACCGCGAACAAAGCGCAAACAACAGCAAACGCAGCATCTACCATCGCTACCAACGCCCAAAACACAGCTGCTCAAGCAAACCAAACCGCAACAACTGCATCTATCACCGCTACCCAAGCTCAAAACACTGCTAACAAAGCTAACACGACAGCGAACGCAGCATCCACCACCGCTACCCAAGCTCAAAACACTGCTAACAAAGCTAACACGACAGCGAACGCAGCATCCACCACCGCTACCCAAGCTCAAAATACTGCTAACAAAGCTAACACGACAGCCACCACCGCTACTACCACTGCGACCCAAGCTCAAAATACTGCCAACAAAGCTAACACGACAGCCACCACCGCTACTACCACTGCGACCCAAGCTCAAGGCACAGCAAATTCAGCTAATGCCACTGCAAAGAAAGCCTTAAAAATAGCGATCGCAACAAGGACATTAGCAAGTCAAGCGGAAAAAACAACTATCATCAATAAGACGATAATTAATAAAACAGTACGCACAACAAATAAAGCTCTACAAACTGCTAATAGTGCTAAATTGACATCTATAACAGTAAAAGGAATTGAGCCACTCCGCGCACTCTTCGTGACGCGGATTCAGGCAAAAGTCACGCTAACTTTTCGCTCTTAATAGCTATCTGGTTAACGGTTTTACCTTCTAAGTCGAACTGCTCTAAGGGTAAATGAGATAGCCTACTTTCAGACTCGCTTACTCGTT
>JASJDS010000239.1 GCA_030065055.1 Calothrix sp. MO_192.B10 | reverse complement strand
TCTATGAACTACCTACGCACTCCGCTTGCGCTACGTGCGAGGTTTCTGACGTTTCATCTGCTGAACTTGCCTAAATCCTCCACAATACTGTGTGGTTTTAGATAGAGGTTCAGCATCCACGTTTGAGACGCTAGTTCCTAACGCCTGTGCGTAATCGAGCATTACCATTGCTGCTGCCACATCTCGATCGGCAGTGAAATTACAGTTGTGACAATTATGCACTCGCTCGGATAACTCTTTCTTCTTTTTGTGTCCACAGTTAGGGCAGGTCTGAGATGGGGCAATCTTGAGTGGTACATCAACAAACACACCATTGCATTCACTAAGTTTGTACTTGATTAGTGATGTTAGATTGCCAATCCCAACATCCAATAAAGATCGGTTAAGTCCCGTCTTTTGATGTTTTCTTTTGCTGCCCTTTTTGGCTTTACGAGTCATCTGAGTGATGTTCAACTTCTCGGTAGCTACCAGTGAATTACTCTTTATTATCTGTGCAGACACTTTATGTTGCCAATCTTGCCTTTGGTTAGCAACTTTGTTTTGAAGTTTACTTATCTGTTTTCTGGTTTTTCTCCAACGTTTAGAAGCTTTGATTTTCTTTTTGAAATTAGGCGCACGTTTACGTCGTAATTTTTTAGAAGCTTGCTCTACTTTTTGTTGAGTATTGGCTAATAATTTTGGATTATCAATTATCGTGCCATCTGAACAAGCAATAGCATGATAAGTGCCAAAGTCTAACCCAACAGCACCAATACCTGTTTTTCGTTGAGGTTCACAATTTACAGTAATTGAGACATACCATTTACCTTGCTGACAAATAATTGTACAAGTTGTTGGTGTACCCCAAGTTCTAGCTTTACCTCTGATTTGAATCTGTCCTAAATTGGACAACTCCAAATAGCCATTATCTCCTGTTGTATGCGCCTTCCATCCACTTATTCCAGGATAAGTCCAACCACGATAATGACGTGCTCCCTTAAATTTTGGATAACCACTTAAACCCTTGAAAAATCTTTGGAAGGCGTAATCAACACGCTTAACGGTTGACTGTAAAGCTTGTGAACCTAACTCTTTATATTCATGCCAACATTCCTTGAACTCTGGCAGAATATTTTGTTGGTCATAATAACTAATAGAATTACCAAAACGCTGATATTCTGTCTTTCTATGATAAAGACAGGCATTGTACAAATCTTTATGAAGTCGTCGCCAATAGTGTAGTTTGACTTCTTGGGATTTAGTTGGATATAAGCGAAAGGTTGTTCTACGTGTTACTATCATGGATGTGATCATATCATTCACATAATATCCAGTGCAACCCCTGCTCAGAAAGAGTTCTCATGCTGTATTTTGTATTCACCTACATATTGTTTTGGTAACTAAATATAGACGCAAGGTAATTACGAATGTAATACTCAATCGACTGCAAGTAATTTTGACTGATTTGTGTGGGCAGCAAAAAGCCTCTCTACTTGAGTTCAATGGCGAAGAAGACCATGTTCACTTATTGGTCAACATCTCTCCAGATACTCATATTTCTGAGTTTGTAAAAGTCCTAAAAGCGTCTTCAAGTAGACTAATTCGCAAAGAGTTTAAGTCTCACGTTGACAAATATTATTGTCAACCCGTTTTTTGGTCTAGTTCATATTTTGTCAATTCTAGTGGTGGAGTATCCCTTGATATCCTCAAAAAATACATCCAACAGCAAGATACTCCGTCTTGATATCCAGTGAAATGCCCTTGCTTTCATCCCCCAGTTCCGTTTCACTGCACTGGGGGACTTCCCGCAAGGAGTGTTAAAGCAAATCTGCACGGGGTTTAAAGGTTTCGATCTGGCGTAACTTTTCATACAACTCTTTCTCTTCAGCACTAATACTTTTTGGTGTTACTATTTGAATCTCTACGAGTTGATCTCCTCGTCGATCGCCATCACCGGGATAACCTTTACCGGAAAGGCGCAATCTTTGACCGGATCTCACCCCTGGAGGTATATTCATTTTCACTAATCCATCTAGGGTTGGTGCTTCCACCTGTCCCCCCAATACTGCTTCACTGGGGGTAATGGGAATCTGGCAGTATACATCCGTACCTTCTACCCTAAATACGGGATGGGGATTTACGGTAATTCTTAAGTATAAATCACCACCTCCTATACCTTGGTCTCGCAGTCGAATGGTTTGACCTGTGACCATGCCAGGGGGCATATTTACTTCTAGCGATCGCCCATCTTCTAAACGAATGCGCTCTAAACCACCTTGATATGCTTTCTCTAGGGGTAGGGTTAGCCTTGCTTCGATATCACGACGGCTAGAACGGGGGACTGTGTATTGTACTTTGGTTCTGGAGGAGCGAAATGGGTCTTTTGCCGCGCCATTAGTATTTGTACTTGTTCTGGTGTCTTTTTTAGTACCAACACCTATAACTTGATTAATAAAGCTTTCAAAATCGGAAAATTCGCTGGGGTCTACGTCGGGAGTTGTAGAATGATTATTGGCACGGTTTCCCCAAGGTTTGCTTCTGGGGGATTTTTGGGTGTTGAAACCCTTTTGTTTCCAGAAACTACCCATTTGATCGTACTGCGATCGCTTGTTACTATCGGACAGCACTTCATATGCTTCGCCAATTGCCTTAAATTTTTCTTCCGCTTCTTTATTACCAGGATTGAGGTCTGGATGGTACTGTCTGGCTAAACGGCGGAAATTTTTTTTAATATCTTCATTGGAAGCATTTTTCGATACTCCCAAAATTTCATAATAGTCGCGAAAGTTACGCAAATTTTGCTGCATAGTCGAGTAATTTTAAGGATATTAATTTTATGTTGTAGTCAAGGTTTTTGTTGACACATAAAAAGGTGGTGGAGAAAGGGTAACGGTAAGACAGATGGTCTTTTCTACTTATATTTACCCATCCCATCACCCATTACCCTGACAAATTATGGGTTTTATAGCCAATCATCGTCATCATCATCCCAGTTGTCTTGGTAGGTGGGACGGGGTTTACGGTTGGATTTTTTGCCATAGGAGGAACGGCTATCTCTACTATAGTCGCTGCGATCGCGTTCGTATTCCCTATCCCTACCATAATTTTTGCCATAGTCTTCTCTACCGTAGTCTTCTCTACCGTAGTTATCTCTGTCTCTACCGTAGTCTTCTCTACCGTAGTTATCTCTGTCTCTACCGTAGTTGTCTCTACCGTAGTTATCTTGACCATAACTTCTTCTACCATAGTCGGTGCGATCGCGTTCGTATCCTTGTTCTCGGCTGCCTCTTCGACTATAATCATCTTGACCGTAGCTTCTGCTACCATAGTCGGTGCGATCGCGATTATATTCCCAATCAGAGTAACCGCGATCGCGGTATGTATCCCGTTCCCTTTCTTTATCCCCATCACCGATAAAGATGTCGCGGATAGTACCAAATAAATCGTCTTCTTCGTCGTCGGCGTAATATTCCCGCACTTCTCGATTCAAGTCGTACAAAGCATCTTGCAGGTCAGCATATGCTTGATCTATGCCGCGATCGTCTTTTTCCTGTAAACTTTGACGCAGTTCCCGGCATATATTATCAATGCGTTGGCGATGGTTGCGGGCAAATCCCATGCCAAAATCTAAGGCGACTTCCCTCAGTTGTCGCTCTGACTGTAAAATCAATGCTTCGGCACGGGTGCGTTTTTCTACCCTTTCCTTTCTTTCTCTATCTATATCGGCGTATTGTTCTGCTTCCCGAATGGCTTCTTTAATTTCGGTTTCACTGAGGTTAGAAGCACCTTGAATGGTAATGCTCTGTTCCCTACCAGTGGTTCTATCCAACGCTGTTACCTGTAAAATCCCGTTGGCATCAATATCAAAGGATACCTGAACTTGAGGGATTCCCCTTGGTGCCGGAGGAATGCCATACAACTTAAATCGTCCCAAGGATTTGTTATCTGCTGCCATTTCCCTCTCACCTTGAACAATGTGAATTTCCACGGTGTTTTGGTTATTTTCCGAGGTGGAGAAAATATCTGAACGGCGCACGGGAATGGTGGTGTTACGGGGGATGAGCTTTTTCATTACCCCACCAATGGTTTCCAATCCCATAGATAGGGGGGTAACATCCAACAACAGCACATCTTTAAATTCTCCGGCAAGAATACCCGCTTGGATGGCTGCACCCACCGCTACCACTTCATCAGGATTCACATTTTGGTTGGGTTCCAAACCGATAATTGCCTCAACTATTTGCTCTACCATCGGCATTCTAGTGGAACCACCCACCAACACCACTTCATCAATGTCTTGGGGAGATAAGCCTGCATCTCTGAGTGCCCGTTTTACAGGTGTGCGAACCTTAATTAATAAGTCATCGCATAAACTTTCAAACTGGGAACGGGTGAGACGGGTTTCCAGGTGCTTCGGACCATCTTCTGTGGCGGTAATAAAGGGTAAATTAATATCCGTAACGCTCACCGCCGAAAGTTCAATTTTTGCCTTTTCCGCCGCTTCCATTAACCTTTGTAAAGCTTGGCGATCGCGTCTTAAGTCTACCCCTTCTGCTTCTAAAAATTGCTCTGCTAACCAATCTACAATTCTCTTGTCAAATTCATTACCGCCTAGTTGCGTATCTCCACTGGTGGCTTTAACTTCAAAAACTCCGTCACCTACGTCTAGGATAGAAACATCGAAGGTTCCGCCACCCAAATCAAACACTAGGATGGTTTCATTATTTGCTTTATCTAATCCGTAAGCTAAAGCCGCCGCAGTTGGTTCATTGAGAATCCGCAGTACTTCCAACCCAGCAATTCTGCCAGCATCTCTGGTTGCTTGGCGTTGGGAATCATTAAAATAGGCGGGGACAGTAATTACTGCTCCTGTGACTGGTTCCCCCAAATATTTACTAGCATCTTCCGCCAATTTCTTGAGAATCATTGCTGCAATTTCTTCCGGAGCAAAATCTCGGTTCACCCTGGGACAGGGGATTTTGATATTACCTGCTTCATCTTTACGAATAGTGTAGGGTACACGCTTAGATTCGGGGCTGAGTTCGGCATATTTGCGCCCCATGAAGCGTTTAATGGCAAAAAAGGTATTTTGGGGGTTAAGGACAGTTTGCCGCCTTGCCATTTGCCCTACAACCCGTTCTCCATCCTTACTAAAACCTACCACCGAGGGAGTAGTCCGCATACCTTCTGCATTGGCAATAACCACCGGCTTGCCACCTTCCATCACGGCGACTACTGAGTTAGTTGTACCCAAGTCGATGCCTACTACCTTGCCCATGCGTTGCCTTTCTCCTAATCTTTAACTTATAAATAATTGTTTACAAGCAATGCTTGATTTATTGTATCTTGCAGTTGAAAAATACACGGTCAAACAGCGTTCGTCGCTAATTAACTTGTGAACTTAAAAAATCGCTTAGAAACTCATCTTACTCAAATAACACGGGAACGTGATCCTTATCTGGCTACTGCCGGACATTTCTTTGTTCAAGAATACATTCGCCAAGAATTGTCACAATGGGGGAGTGTGGAAATCCACACCTTTGTTGTTGGTGGCAAAACCTGTAAGAATCTCATCTTGAATTTACCCTCCCAAGCTCAGTTTGCAAAGGGTAATTTTCCACCAATTCTCATTGGTGCCCATTATGATGCTGTACCGGGGACAGTAGGTGCAGATGACAATGCTACTGGGGTAGCTGTTTTATTGGAATTGGGGAGGATGTTTGCGGTTGAACCTGCTAAATATCCATTACAGCTAGTGGCGTTTGATATGGAAGAATATGGCTTGCTTGGTAGTGCTGAGTATGCAAATACATTAAAGCAAGCACAACAGCCCCTACGGTTAATGATTTCCTTAGAAATGTTAGGTTATTGCGATTCTCGTCCTAACTCTCAAAATTATCCCCGTCCCTTAGAGCTTTTTTATCCCAATTGTGGTAATTTTATCGCTTTAATTGGTAATTGGCGGACACTGCGGGATTTAATTGGCATTAGTCGTAATATTCGTCAAGTTGGTGTGGCGAGTCAGTGGTTACCCGTTCCCAATGGAGGCAAAATAGTTCCAGATACACGCAGAAGTGATCACGCGCCATTTTGGGATGCAGGTTATCCGGCAATTATGGTGACAGATACGGCGAATATGCGTAATCCAAATTATCATCAGCCTAGCGATACAATGGCAACTTTGGATTTAGATTTTTTGACAGGTGTTTGTTTGGGTTTGGAGAGGGGAATTAGGAAATTATAACAATCGTCAACAAATTGTATTTATTCACTACAATTTCTCCACATATAGCTATGAATAAGAGATAATATAAGTAGAGATATTCTACTGACAATTAAGTATCTCCTCCCCAGATAATCTATAAATTGATGCATAAAACAAGGGGGTGAAGGAGAGTGAGAGGTCATTTAATCACTACAGCTTTGGCAGCTATTATCATTCTTGCCAATCCTACAGCAGTTGTCCTGAGTCAGTTGCCAATTTCCCCAGCTTCAAATAGCAGTATTACTAATGTTCAAGAGGTAGCAAAAATTCCTGCTCCCGTTATTGAGGGATTAGAACTTTATCAGGCGGGAGATATAGAAGGTGCTGTGAATAAATGGACAGATAGTGTATTAGCATTAATAAACGATTTACCGACAATAACTGAGGAAGATACTCAGAAAAAAGAGACAATCATCACGCTTTTGAATAAATCTCGTCCAATGTTGAGTGGTATGCTAGGGGTGCTGATTCAAGACTATGGGAAATGTAAAGGCTATTCAGTGATTAAATCAGTTCCTCATGGCAAAAATGCTCAAAGTACTTATCTGGAAATCAAACATGAAAATGGCTCCATTTTTATGAAATTTGTTACTCTCAAAACTGACAATGGCTGGAGAATAAATCAATATAATTTCAGTCAAAATAGGGAAGATATCTTGAAGTCTAATTAACTGGAGTTTGACTATGAATTAAAATTCAAGCATTCGTTGTCAATAATTACTCAAAATGGGTGCATCCCAGTTTTTATTTTTCAATAAAAGAATAAGTGTCATTGCGAGGAGGAACGACGTTCGCGGAGCGTGTCCGAAGGACTTAGCAATCCCATGGTTTTGTTCTTAGTGAGAGATTGTGCGTTAGCGAAGCGTGTCCGAAGGACTTATGCTTCACTCCACTTCGTTACGTATGTCCTATCGGACAAGCTTCGCTAACGCAATGACGTGCAAAAAAATGGGATGCTCCCCTCAAAATTTCCCTGGCGAATGCGGAATTTATTCTTCATTGCAATCACAATCTTGCCACTCAGTAAATCCTCACTATTAATAGAGCTTTTCTCCCGACAGGCGGGAGATTTTCTCAGCGTAAAATTCCCCTTGATTAACAAATAGACTGGATACAAGCCTTGTGGATTAATCCGTGGAGAAAAACACACGGTTCTGTCATTATTTCAAGCCCCTGACTTCAGGCATGGGGTCACGACTCGCGCTACCCAGAGCGACTGTCGTCGTCGCGGGGTCGCTCGTCAATCCAAAATCTAAAATCTAAAATCTAAAATTGAATGACGCTTCTGCTGTTGCCAAATCATCTGCTCAAAATCATTATCAGTTGTCACAATAATTCTCTTTTCTGCAACTGCCCATTCTAAAATATACTCATCTGCCATTTCTGGATCAGTGTCACTAACATAAACCACATTATGACCCATTTCTACTAACCAATTACCTAAAGTCCAGCTAGCATTAACATCAATTAAAAAATTCATAAAATGGTTTAATTAAGAAGTAGTCACCCTCTCAAAAACTTCTTATCGGGAAACCAGAGAGTAAGCATATAATAAAGCCGCTTGAATATCCTCCGGTTCTAATTCTGGGTAATCTTCTAAAATTTCTGATTGATTTGCACCTTTAGCTAATAATTCTAAAATCATAGCTACTGATATCCTCATGCTTCTTATTACGGGTTTACCAACTAAAATATTTTTATCAAAAGTAATACGCGAAAGTAAATTATTGTCATTCATATGCAGTATTATCCTTAATCATATCTAAAATGGTAATCGTCCAGTAGATAGTAGTTGATAACCACCTGCAATCATGGTAAATGATAGGAAGAATTGCCATAAACTAGTGGGATTGAGAATTGCCCTACTACTCAAAAATATTAGTGCGATCGCAACTGTAACACAAATCCAACCCAAGTCTTTTACTCCTCTTGGTGCAAAGATTAAAATTATGATACCTGACATGAGGGCGAGAATGGAACCATCAGCAGCAATTCCTCGCCACCAATAAGGATAAGGATTAGTTGTAAATATAATATTTTGTCCCAGGAAGTAGATACCCCAAATGAGAAAACCAAAGCCTAATAATCTCAGCAAAAGTCTCATAATCGTAGTTATATAATGTAATTTTTTATCTCTGATAATGCTTATTTTATAAATATTTTTCTACAGAACGGAATGTGAATATTACGGTATAATATAAGCTTTATCTAAATTACATCTGACTTTCATTAAACCAGTTCTCTAATTTAATGCCAATTAAAATAATGTTTGCGACACATATATTCTTCGTAAGGGCACGGCATCCACAATCTTTTGGTGTATAAAATTATCACTCTGATGCCTTGCCCCTACCCATCTACCCATCTATTGAATATTTTATCTGGATCGAGATCCAAGTTTTGAACTTGATACTTTTTACGAAAAGCTTCTAACCCTTCACCAAATCCAATTTGTCTATCGGTTAAACGTTGATATTCTTTGAGGGAGAGGACAACAGCTACAGGTTTTCCTCGCCTGGTAATCTTGACTGATTTTCCCTGCTCGACAGCATGAACAATTTGAGCAAACTTATCCCGTGCTTTGGCAATGGAGTATCTATTAAGCATTGGGAAATATATGGCTATCTATATGGCTATTTTATCAAGGAGCGATCGCACAAGCAGTGCTTAGATACCTTTACATTTGAGTAAACTATACTCAAATCATACTCATATACCTGTAAACTCCTATGAGTCAAATCGGAGAAACAAAACGGCAAAACTTCAATGTTTCACCTGAACAGGAAGCACAGATTGAGGGGTTGCGAGTTGCAATGGGAGCAACAACAACGAAAGAAGCTATCATGCGATCGCTATCTGTCATGAGTGTGCTACAAAAGTATATCCAACAAGGGTATCAAATTAGATTGACAAAGCCCAACGAACAAATTCAACTTCTGATTCCAGAATTAGAACCAACACAATTAACACGGCAATATTTAGTATCGCGTCCCCATGCTTGGCGTAAGTAATTATACGTAAAAGAAAGACGTTTATTAGCTTCTACGGTTTGGCAAGATATGCAGCGAAATCAACTATCACCAGAAGAAGCAGCCGAAGATTTTGCTTTACCCGTCGCGGCTATTCATGAAATCATTGGCTACTGCGAAGCAAACCGCGAATTAATTGAAATGGAAGCAGAGGAAGAAAAGTATCGTTTGGAACACCGAGAGATAAGGGTATGAAACTTATCAGTAAAAGGAGAGTTTATAACTCTTAATCAATACAATTGGTAGATGCTTGTTTACTTTGACATAATTCTTAGCCATAAAGAAGAATCAAGCTACCCCCACTCTGCGAGAAGCCGCGCTTCGCGCGTCTACATGGACGTTTGTACACAACCAAGGATGAAAATACCTCGACTGCGGCTCCCACACCTAAGCTGTCAACCATCAACTAACAACTAACAACTAACAACTAACAACTAACAACCATTTTCAAGCTAGATTCCCATAATGGAAATTTGTATGTGCAAGCATTCTTCAAAAACTAATTAAAGTGCCCAAAGGACGCTAATACCACATTACTGCTCGTTGCTAATAGAACTTGGTGTTGGTGTTGGTGTTGGTGTTGGTGTTGGTGTTGGTGTTGGTGTTGGTGTTGGGGTTGGGGTTGGGGTTGGTGTCGGGGTTGGGGTTGGCTCTGGAGTAGTAGTATTTTCTACTTTTGGCGTAGGTGTAATTACTCGCTCTATCTCCTGGGGTATTGGTTGAAGGAACCGTCGCCACTTCCTAATTTCCTCCCTTGCGGCACCATAAGCAGCAGTACCCCTAGGAATCAACTTGGCTGTTTCAATACCCCGATTCATATCAGATTCTCCTTGGGAGCGTGCTATATCCAACAGTTGCTGACTCCACCGATCCATAGCAACATTGGCATCAAGGCGTAAAACATTCCTGCGGGGCACGCGACGAGCCAAACGAATAGCTCTAGCCAAAGCTTCTGGGGTTCCTCGCAGTGCTACTTCTTTCGCCTTGTTCCAGTTTTGTTTGGCATTAACTTCCTCTTGCCATTTATTAATATCCCTTTTGGCTTCCCTAGAAAGTGCCCTACCTCGAGAAATCTGATTTGCTGTAGCGATCGCATCATTTAAGTTACCAGTATTAGCTAGCGATCGCGCTCTATTTAATATAGGACGATCCTGAATCCTCTGAATCTGCCCCCTCCAGGTGGCAATTTTCCGACGAGCATCTCTGTATAATGCACGACCGCGACGAATTTGGCTAGCTTCGGTAATTGCTGCTTGCAAGGAGTTGGCATCTCCTAATAAGGCGATTTCTTCGGCTCGTTCTAAGTAGGGGCGATCCTCAATGGTTTGGATTTGAGCTACCCAACGTCCAATTTCCGTTTTCGCTTCTCGGGAACGGGGGTTATTAACTGGGATGAGTCGCGCTTCGGCTATGGCTGCACTCAAATCTCCCACTGTTCCTTGACTAGCTAACAACCGAGCTTTATCTAAACGAGCAACATCTTCTATTTCCAACTGCCAACGAGCAATTAGTTGTTGTGCTCGATCGTAATTTGGTCGGGAGGGATCAATTTGTTGTGCTTGAGAAATGGCTACTTCCAAACCAGAAACGGTTCCCAGCCAAGCATTATTTTGGGCTTCCGCTAAAGCAATGAAGTCTTCTTTTTCTGCTGTCAATCCAGTACTATCTGGGATTTCTTGGGCAATGGCAATTGCTTCATCACCATCTTTCTGATCCAGCTTGGATTGAGCTAAATCTAACATTTTCCGCCCAACTTCGGGAATCATTTTCTGGGCTTTGGCATGGATATAACTATCTTTACCAATCGATTGGGCTAGCTTAATCGCTTTTAGCAATTTCTCTACATTGCTACTTTTTGCCAAAGATTTAGCTTGAGCTAACTTATCCCCATCTTCCCTTGTTTGGGTAATTAACAGATTAAGTTGATTATATTTTGTACTTGCCCAGTACTTATTATCAACACGTAGCAATTTCGCTGCGATCAAAAACGCTTGATACCAGCGTTCCTCCCGCATTTGATTTTCTGCGTCTTTGTACAGGTTTTCTGCCTTCGACCAAGTAGAACGCCAGTACTCTATCTTCTCATCTACCAGCCTATAGGCTGGTAAATTTTTGGGTATTTCTCGGGCTGTATCGATCGCTTCTTCTAATTTTCCATCCTGAAAGCTTAAATCAGCTAACTTTAAAATATCACGGGACCACTCTTCGATGGAACTATCGATCTCTCCCCGGAGGGGGTGATTTTTTGGTAGATGCTTAACTAAGGAAATAGCCTGTAGTAAGTCTTTGAGATTCTGCTTAGAAGCTGCCAACTGGGCGCAATGCAATCTCACAGATGCACTGGCAAGGGGCCAAAAAATTGACGGACAATTGGGGGCTGATGGTAACTTCAACAGCATTGATATGGCGAAAAAGGCAATGGTGCCAGGAGCCAATGCTAATATCAACGCCCACAAAACCCAGCTTCTTGCCCAGCGCGGCAGTTTTAGGGATTTTTGTTCGGGAACTTGAGTTGATGGAGCTGTTTGTGACTGACCATCTGCCATAAAATGCTTGTCTGTAGCTCGATTCACAGGATTTGAATTAGAACTAGTTGCTGAACCCCTAGGGAGGTGTTGATCGCCAATTTTGCCGATTCGGGATAGCCTTGCCATTGTCTGTGGCTGTTCCGTTTTGTCTAAAGACCAACTTTCTGGAATATCCCGTTCTGCCATTGCTCACACCAAAATAATTTACCAGCGATCGCCTGATGATCGCAAATTCCATTGTTGCCATAGTAACTTTCTATATCTGAAAAAGCTACTTTACATCCGTGGTATCTCCACATATACAACTAGTTTTTGAAAATTATAGTTTTAATTTATACATATATCATGTAGCAGAAGATTCTGCTTGTAAATCAAAAATCAGCTGTGATAGGTGATCCTTGTTAGCTTGGTAGACAGTACCGCAAAAGTCGCAGGTTGCTTCCGCACCATCATCTTTAACAATCATGTCTTGTAATTCGTCTTCACCTAGCATTTTCAATGCTCCCAAGACACGATCAAAAGAGCAACCGCAATGAAATCTTAACATTTGGGTTTCGGGAAATATGCTCAGATTCATGTCTCCCAAAAGGTCTTGAAAAATTTCTGGTAATGTTTTACCAGCTTGTAATAGGGGAGTAAACCCTGTCAAGGCAGATACACGAGACTCCAATTTTTCGACTAATGCGTCATCTCTAGCTGCTTTTGGTAATATCTGCAACAATAAACCACCAGCAGCAGTAACACCAGACTTATCTACAAACACACCCACAATCAGGGCTGAAGGAGTTTGTTCCGAGCGTACTAAGTAATTAGTGACATCATCCCCAATTTCACCAGAAACCAGTTCTACCGTACTAGAGTAGGGGTAGCCATAACCAATATCTCGCACAACATAGAGATAACCACTACCAACCGCACCACCAACATCCAATTTACCTTGACCATTGGGAGGTAATTCGATGGCAGAGTTTTCTACATAGCCGCGCACCGTTCCATCTAAGCCAGCATCTACTAAAATACCACCCAAAGGACCATCTCCTTTGACTCGGATATTGACTCTAGAACCCGGTCGCTTCATACTAGAAGCCATCAATAAACCGGAAACCATAGTACGTCCTAAAGCTGCACTGGCTACATAGGAAAGCTGATGACGCTGCCTTGCTTCTTCTGTCAACCTGGTAGTGATAGCACCTACCGCTCGAATCCCTCCTTCAGCCGCCGTCCCACGAATTAATTGATCTGCCATGAAATGACCTTACATTTCTTAACATATTTACTTCCCCTATTGTAAGGCTTTTGTTACTTCAGTTATCGGTTTCTCCATCCATACCATCAAAACCATCAAACCATTTTGAACCAAGAATGGGACATATGGGTAGGGAAGATCGACAATTTTTTGCTGTATAAAATTATTTTACTCTTGTCGATTTGTCATACTGAAAGAAAGTGAGCAAAACAAAGCAATGCTAGGTAATTTCCAAAAAAGTCAACTGCGGATAGAAATTGATGCATCGGCGAATACCATTCGTGAGAGTCTATTGTTGCCTGAGAAACTGAAAAAATGGCTGACAATGAGTCGTCTACCTGAGCAAATGCCAGCAGAATTACATCTTGGGTTTGAGTTTACTAGCTGGAATGGTCCGGTTCCCATTCAACATAGTGTAAATGTAGTGGGTGATAATTGCCTGGGTTTAATACTAAGTCAAGGCATTGATGGTTTCCATGAATGGTATTGGGGTGAAGGTTGGGTGCAATCGCGACTAGAGGGGGTAACACTTCTACCTTTAGCTTTGGGGCATAGTTTCAATTTATTGAGTTTGCGTCAATTTGTGGCGATCGCCGATCAAAAAAAGTAGGATAGTTAAGTTGAGGGCTATGATTATCCTGCTGTTTTGGAGTTCCCTAGGTGTGACGGAGATTTTCTCTACAAGTTCCTCCAACTCCTGAGTAGTATACAGAAGCGATCGCTCGTTTCTTGTAGTAGTCTTAATATTAGGGTAGGTATCAACTCTAGGTGTAATTGTTGGGAGTAGTTCTATTTGACACTCTCCCGGCTGGAAGCGCGGGAGATTCTACCAGCTTAGGCTAGATTGGCTGATATATCTTCAAACAGCTCTAGCTGTCTAGCCGAGTTTCCAGGCACCCGCCGTTTGCTCTTACGAGCGGCGCGTCTCCTTT
>JASJDS010000070.1 GCA_030065055.1 Calothrix sp. MO_192.B10 | reverse complement strand
GATACACCTATAAGTTTTGCGAATTCATGAGGCTTATAATTCATCAGCACAACTGAGTCTTGCTTGACTACTATTGTACATAATTGTCTATCTATTTGACAACTAAGTCAAGCTCTTTTTTGAGCTTTACGCCGTTCTAGTTCAGCTTTTTTAGCTTGTGTCCGGCGAGAATTTCTCGTTCTGATCCACTGTTTTTTACCCTGCCTTTTTTGCGAACAAGAATAAACACGGCGAATAAATTCCCTCGTGGCGGGCTTCCTCTTCGGAAGCCCTACCGCGTGTTTTTAGGTGGACTGTGTGCCAAAGAGTAGAAATCACTGACTAAATCTAAGCCAAAGAGTAAACTTGACCATCAATCAACAAGCGGGTGATTCCCTTGGCATTGAGATGATAACGAGTCTTGTGTAGCATTCTACTATCCGGAACCTTAATTACCCGATCGCGCTTAGTGGAAAATCTTTTTGCCACGCGATGGTTATCAAACACTGGTAGTGTTGTTTCCAAGGTTTCCAGGCTAGGAATTTCTCCCAACTCAGCAAATGTCTTCAGAGGTTTGGTAATCAGTTCGGCAGAACGGTCAATTACCAAGTAACAGGTTCTGGGTAAAGTAGCGGCAGATAGGGGTAAAACCTGCACTACAGCATTACCAGATATCCGTCTTTTGAGGATGGGTGCTGTGTCTTCAAACTCCTCATCATCCTCTTCTTCTAAATCTTCTAGCTCCTCATCCTCATCTAGCAAGTCTTCACCAAGCATTTCGGCGATCGCTTGTTTTTCTAGACGATCATCCTCTTCATCCTCGGACAAAGGACTGGGAATACCTGCAATTGCTGGAGATTCCGGCTCTAACAGTTCTAATTGTTCGGCAATGGGCTGACTCGATGGTGCAGCAGCAGAGGAACGCTTCCGCACTCGACGAACTCCCGAACTATAATCTGTCTCAGCAGAATCATCTACATCAGCAGACTTTTGAATCGCCTGAGATTTAGATACTGATGACTTGGACGGTTTTGCCTTTACTGGTTTAACAACCTCCTCTGGCTCCTCCTTCGTAAAAGTTGGTAGCTGTTCGTAACTCACCTGAGCTCGTCCTTCAGGTGTTCTCGCAGCTCGCTTTAAGGAAACCAGATATTCATATTCATCTTCCGGTAAAGTGCTTTTGAGTAGGCGACTAATAGTCGAGTTACTTACCCCGTAGCGTTCTGCTAGAGTTGAGGTAGTTTCAGCACTTTCTCGATACAATTTCAGGATTTCTTGTTTGTCTGAATCAGTTAATTTTCTCACGGTAGACACCAAAACATTTTAGGTTCTTTTTCGTCCGCTATTACGCCGCAAACGCTTAAGTGATGCGTCATATTCCAAAACAGCTCCCATTCCAAATAAAACTCCACTAAACACCCAAAATACCTCCAGTATGTCCCCACTTTCATAATTGGGATACCTAATAGCATGTTTAAACCACATATCTGCAATGTAAAGGGAAAATGATGCGGCTGCAATCATTCGCCAAGATAAAGAAACTCTACCTCCCCAAAAAGCCAGCAGTAAAGTGGTGGCAATTATTAGTAGTAGCACATCACTGATAACATAAAACCAACTTAAAATTGGAGCAACAGTTTCTACCCACCCAGGCAACTGTTGTTTAGCAACTTCTGCTCCTTCTACTGGGCTAGACAGTAACCAGGCCAAAGTACTACCAAAGACTGCGATCGCTAATACAATTAGCCACTGCCAAATTTCCAGGTTGATGCGTCTTGAGGTAAATGCCAAAATCATTCCCGCACCCACGAATATATAACTAATAACAAAAAATATATCGCCCACGGAAACAATCGGTTCTGTTTTTAATACTATTTCTGTATATCCAAAAAATATCCCTCCCAAGAAATAGGAAAGCATACCTATGCCTATTAATAGCCACAGAGAGCCTCCGCTAACAATTTGCGGACTGCGCCAATTCCTTAAGCATAAAACACCAGCTACCAAGTAGGCTAGAGCTTCAAAAATATTTGTACCCATTACATACCATTCAGGACGCTGGGCAATACCATCCGCTCCCGGAACCTTGGCACTGAATAGTAAAAAATATAACAATGCTAATACGGCCCAAACGATGTTGAACAGCATGATTTGCTGGTTAGATATTAAGGGTTTTTTACCTAAAAATTTGTTGTAAATAGTACTCATAAACTTGACTGGGTAAATGCGCTGTGGTTATGAATGTGTGGTCAGCAATCTTTACAAAAGCCATAGAGCCGTTTAGCTCCCCTGACAAGGAGCGCGACAACGGATGTCACACAGAGTGCCCGCGCGATCGCTAGCTCAAAAATCATCGCCATAATTTTGCTGTTGCAAATAACACATTCCATCTCATTGCCACAGTTTACTCAGTGGAGATATTTTTAGCCACCTGATGAATACCGAACGGTCTTCATCTGTCATTTCTGCCAATTGCTCCGTTACTTGATTGGCAAAGTTGTCATTGCCAAAATATTTTTTGCCCAATCGGTGTAATTCCTGCAACAGAATCACCAGCTGCTTTTCTTTCCAAATAGGAAGTTGGGCTGTTGTTAAGGGATCGATATCAAGCAGATTGTTGATGATTTCTGGAGAATCTGAGTCAATAATTTGGTGTTTCTCTAAGATTGTGGAAATATCTTGAGCAAATAATTTGCCATGTCGAGAACCCAATAGGTCTTCAATATCCATATGCACGGCCTGGATTAACAAAAGACTAGCTTGGATTAAAATGTTTCTCTTGCTAATATCCCCCGTATCATCATCTGCCTGTTCTGCTTGTTTTAAACGAACCTTACCCCAGATACTGTAACGTTCTGGCTCTTCCAATAATACACAGGCTTTGCCACGGTTATCGGTTAAGTCTCGCCATAGGGCAACGGCTTCTTCCTCTTCACTGGCTGGAAAAGTATTAATTAAACGGAAGGTTTGCCCCTGATAGTAGAGGACGGGCACCTGCTGATCCCGCTTTGGGTGTTGAATACTAGATATTTCAACATCCTGCCTTTTGAGAATAAACATGGTACTGGTGAATAACTCCTGACAGGGGCTTTCCAAACATGGGAAAATATGATAATTCTTAAAGATGTTGCCATAATAGAGAATTTGTAGCAAAAGTCGGCAGAAGTATCAAATTAAAACCCTTTTAAATTTATCCTTCTTCCTTTCCAGTCGCCAAATTATTCTTGGTAACAGTTTTGTTACTGGCAATCTCCTAGGCAAGAATGCATATTTTTTTACCCGCTAACAATATAATATACCCAACTAAACACTCAATCTGCTAGGTTTTTAGTGTAAATCTATATGGGACAGTAAATTCTCTTAAAACTTTGTTAAAATTATTGGGATACTTTAAGAGATTGCATTCTGCTGAGGGGAAGGATAGAATATTATGGCTAGTTTTTCCCAAAGCTAGAAGTCTGATGTGGGCGCGTAGCTCAGCCGGATAGAGCAACTGCCTTCTAAGCAGTCGGTCGCAGGTTCGAGTCCTGCCGCGCTCGTTTTCAACCCACCTATTCCCGATATTCGGGTACTACTCGATGGAAACAAGTGAGCATTCCCTTTCCTTGTATTAGAATCGGCGGTTGGTGGGTGACGCTATAAGTCTCATTGCTACGTTCAAACATTTTCCCATCGTCATACAACGGCAATAATGCGGTCAGAATATCTACACCGCATTTTGCCTCCCCTACAGAAAGAATATGCCAGTTGCATAAGTCCTAACTTATTACTTATTACTTATTACTTATTACTTCACAAAGGACAACTAGGATATTCCTTTGATTGATGCCAAAGAGTGATTTTGAGATCGGAACACCAACATCCCCAACCTTGAATTTGATTTTCGTGGTTGGCAATCCAATCATAAATTTTTTGTGCTTTGGTTAATGCCGATCGCTCACTACGGTAAAGTCGAGGAGTAGGGCGATATGCTTCTCCATTGATGTGTACCCCTGCAATTAGCCAATAGTCACTTCCGTCACCTTCGGGGATAATTTCTATAAATCCACAATTGTAAGGTTCGATAATTCCCAAGGTCATTTCCGAAATCACAGCAAAAACCTCAACAACCATAATATACAAACGGTGAATGAGATTTTTCTGTTCGCCATGATCAACTTGGAGTCCAAAAAATTGCCAACAATAGGGGTGAAACTGTTGCCTGTTGCCTGTTGCCTGTTGCCTGTTGCCTACCCTCACCCAAAGACTTTTACAGCTAACGCTGCGCTACGCGAACAGCAAGCCCGATCAAAATAATACGGGAGGATGAGAACTCCTGCCTTTTAAGGAGGGTGCGATCCGTCAGGTTTTAATCCGGCGTTTCTGGTAAAATGTAGATACCAACACAGGATGAGAAACTCCTTTAATCTGCGGCATGTGGGTTAAAATATCTAACATGGGAAAATGGAATTCTCTCTCCACGACTAGCAGGCAGTGCCAAACTAAGGAAGGTTTTGTCCTCTTGCATCATTATTTTGCGAGTACAGAACTCATGTAATGCAGATTCGATTTCATTTTCTGACCAGCTAAGCCCAAGATTCTGCTTAAGTCCTTCTACGGATTGCGGTTTACTGCTACATGCAACATACAATGAAGCTAGCGGGTCATCAAAAGTATGAGTAACGCACTTGTCCGGACAACGCATATCTTCAATTTGAATAAATCCTGGAGCAGACCAAAAAATCAATGAAGGGCGGATCTTATTTCTCCAAGCAGTTTGCCAGACTTCAACTTGTTTCTTGGTTTCTGCATAAACTGATTCTGGAAGAGTATTTTCCAGCTCATATTCAAAGAAGTATGCCACTTTATCCAGTTGAATGTGCTTGGGATACACATAAGCATAGCTTGCTTCAGGAATTATATAGCGTACCGGGTATGTTTGCCGCTCATGGAAAAGTGGGCTGAATCGTTCCATCCGAATGCGTCCTGTTCCATAAGGAGGTTCTAGATGGATGATTTGCCGCAACAGGGTGAGTTGCTCTTGGTAGTCCTTCTCAGCTTCATTTGGGAACCCCCAAAGCAAGTTCCACGCCACAGATACGTTGTAGTACGCGGCCCAACGCAATGTATTCACATTTTGAATGGCCTTCACTCCCTTACGCATGAGCTTTAAAACAGGAGTACTCAAGGATTCAATACCCGGTTGAATGCGCCAGACCCCTCCTTCAGCGAGGGTTTTCATTTTTTCTCGGCTGAGATTAGATCTCACCTCATAAAAAAATTTATAGTCAGTACCTGACTCAGTAAGATGAGCGAAGAAATTTTTTAGATATGACCAATCTAGGACATTATCGACTGCTTCAAAGTAAAAGCTACCGTAGCGATGACACAGTTCAACAAGTTCGCTTAAGACACGTTGAGGAGATTTAGCACGGTATGACATATTCATCCCATTTAGTCCACAGAATGTACACTGATTGTTTTGTCCCCACCAACAACCGCGTGAACTTTCAAAGGGAATGTAAATTATTTTTGGTGCTGTCTCAGAGATAATACCTAGTGCTTCAGCACGCTCAAAAAACTCATCATAATCAGGAGTGGGAAGCTCATTCATCGTCTCAAATGGAGGTCGAGAGCGTAGTGGTGTAACTTTACCATTACGCCGACATACAACTCCAGGCACTTCCGCCGGCTCGCGTTGTTCTTGCAGCGCAGCTAAAAATTCGGGTAATGTTTGGTCGCCTTCTCCAATCAAAGCATAGTCGATACATTCTACAGAGCGCACTAGTTCTTGACCCATTTCACCCTCAAAATTTGCGCCGCCAAAGAAAGTAGTAATGTGGGAATACTTATTTTTAATCCGCTTTGCTAGTGCGAAAGCCGCTGCATTTTGTTGAAATGTTGAGGTGAAACCAACAGCTTGAAACTGCTCCCACGGAATAGTTTCTATCAGCCTATCAAGATAACTCAATATCTCTATGTGTCGGAGTTGACTCAAGTCTTCTGTCGTTAGGTTCAAGTCCGCAAGTAGACTTTTGACCGCAGGGTGGAAGTCTTTTAAAAAAATGTCATCGGGGTCTGGTGCTTCTGCTCCAAACGCAGCTATGGAAAAAAGCCAGTCACCAAGAAGGTCCTGGCGATCAAAACAAAGCCTCTCATACAGCGTTAAACCAATTTGAGCTGCAAAGTCTAAATTGAGATGAAATGTTTTTGTTGGAAACCCATACGATACTGCAATTGACTTCAGGAGTCCAAGCTGAATAGACGGTCGTTTCGTTGAGGCAAAAGGCATTGAAACGAGTGCTACAGACAATGGAACGCGATCATTTGTTGTCCCGTTGAAGGAATTATTAATTTTTAAGAATGATTTTGTCATGTTAAAACTTGGAAAGCACAAATCGATGAGGTAGAACCGCCAGTGTGGCTACAGTTATGGTGCTTCACCTCAGTTACTTCTAACTCGAATGGCACGAAGTTTAGCCCAAGACTAGGGACTGTTTTCAAACCCCTAAAACCCAAGTGCAAAGCGCAGGCTAAAGACTGGGGCTATACAAGATCAAAGCCCTGATTTTTCGTAGTCTGGGCAGGCGGACTTAGTACGACAAGCCGCACCCTTCTAGGTTGTCGGCGACTTTAAAAACACGCCCTAGCCACTGTAAGGATTGCAGAGAGGCAGAGATTTAAGAGGCTGAAGGACTTTTGGGAATGTTGCACAAGTTTCTCCTCCACTTCCCTTATTATCAGCATAAAAGCCCCCTTCTCATCAGCACAAGAGCTTTTCCACTCCTCTATACCCTTGCAGCTAAGGACTTTATACCTTGTTTTAGTAACACATTCCCCACGCATAGAATGCAGGGGCTTTTAGCAGCCCTGTCCACCGACGGTGTCAAAGATGTTCACCTTCGATCACATCAGCTTCCCAACCTCTAGGCATGGTGACACTTAATTCTAATTCCCATATTAGTACTATTAGGGAAGCTAAGTCAATTGGGAGCATCCCAATTTTGGAAAAATATTGATGTGTTTCACACCCCTACCAAGAGTGTCTCTTTGGTTTCTACTCCTGGAGCCTGGAAATGCACTTGGAGGATGCTCCCGCCTCAAATCCTTACTGGAGGCGGGAGCCTCAATCCCTACATTTTACTTCACTTACAAGCTTCTGGTGGACATACAACTTGCACTGATTGAATCACGGCATCTTCATGAAATTGGTTAGTTTTTTTAGATACTGGTGGGGGGGATTGATAGACTCCTGCAAAGGGTTGAGCTTTGGCTGAGGGACGGAAGTAAACATTACGTGGTTTGTAGTTGGCAAATTTAACATACTCCCGCGACTCATAGGTGCTGTAGGATAGTTTGGCTTTACCGTAAGCAGCCTCCGCATCTTTGAGTTTCGTTCCTGCTCCTACCCCTTTATCGGTGCGATAATCAGGATTTTCGGTGAATACGGTGGTAATCATACTGGAATTGGAGAAAGTAGTTCCAGTAGGATACAGGATATAGTATAAAGTTTTCCCGTCCCGATTAACAGCGATCGCATCCAATTCAGCAATGAAGGGTGACTTCACCTCAAATTTAACTTTGGAACCCAAGGATTGTTTTAATTGTCCGTAAGTCATCCCTAAGCGTAAATCACCAATTCCTTGGGGAGATATGAGTTGGGAAGGATTGACATTGGTGGTGCTGGGTACTTGTGAAACCGGACTCTCGGTGGGAGCTGGTGAAGTTTCCCCATTAGTGGTGGTTGGTGCCCTGCAACCTGCGAGAGTCACTAAGGTGGTGAAAAGGATTAGTTGGAATTGACGATAGAAATAATTATTGTGCATTTTATATTTATGTCAATAGCTGATTTGAGAACAATGAGGAGTGAGGAGTTTGGAGTTTGGAGAGTTTCTTGTGGGTGGGTGATGAAATGTATGTATAGTTATTGTAGCGCGTGCTATTTTTGCCAAATCCTTTGTATATCTGGCTGTTACTAAGATTAACTGGGATTAACTGGCAAAATTTCCCAGAGCGATCGCTACTGAAATTATCCCTTACAAAATTTAGCGCAAAGCCCACGCTTTTTAAAGGTGGGATGTAGCGCAGTGCGCTTTTAAGCGCAGTCACATTATAATAGGCTAAATGAAGACACTTAAGTTTAAATTGTATCAACACAAGCGCAATAAATACCTCAAGCGGACAATTAATGCTGCGGGGGTAATTTATAACCATTGCATCGCCCTTCATCGTCGCTACTACAAGATGTGGGGTAAGCACTTGAGTTGTGCAAAACTTCAATCCCATATTGCCAGGTTGAGGAAGCGTAAGAAGTTGTGGCAATCAGTAGGTTCTCAAGCAGTGCAAGATATCTGTCAACGCATTGAGAAAGCTTATCAGCTATTTTTCAAACACAACAAAAAAGGAGTTAGACCACCAGGATTTAAAAAGGTTAAGAAATACAAATCGTTCACTCTTAAGCAAGCTGGTTATAAGTTTTTAGGTGGCAACCGAGTCAAGATTGGTAATCGAGTTTATCAATTTTGTCAATCTAGAGAAATAGAGGGAACTGTCAAGACTATGACTATTAAACGCACCCCTTTGGGTGAATTATTTATGGTTGTGGTTGTTGACAATGTTTTACAGCCAGAGATTAAATTCACGACTGGTGAAATAGCGGGATTTGATTTTGGACTGAAAACATTTCTCACTTGCTCTGATGGTTCTAAAATTGAATCTCCCCAGTTTTTGAAACAGTCCCTAAATGCCATTAAAAAATCTAGTAAGCTACATTCCAAGAAGTTAAAAGCCTCATCTAACCGAGAACGGGCAAGAAAGGATTTAGCACGTAAACATGAGGATATTTATCACCGGAGAAGTGATTGGTTCTGGAAATTAGCTCATCAACTAACTGATCGGTTTGATGTATTGTGTTTTGAGACATTAAATCTCAAAGGGATGCAACGTCTTTGGGGTAGAAAAATATCAGACCTAGCTTTTGGTGAGTTTCTACAAATATTGGAATGGGTTGCCAAAAAGAAAAATAAACAACTTGTATTTATAGATCGATGGTATCCCTCAACTAAAACTTGCTCTAGTTGTGGGTATGTCTTAGAAACTATTGATTTGTCGGTTAGAGAGTGGCGTTGTCCCTCCTGTCAATTGGTGAATGACAGGGACGACAACGCAGCTTGTGAATATTCAAATGGTTGGGGCATCAACCATTGGGTTAGGCAATGTAAGACTGGCTGTGCCTGCTGTTGCTGTTTGACCCCAGAATCCCACGGATTCTATCCGTGGGAGTATGTCAATTGGGAAATTTGTCTTAGTAGCGTATCATTTATTGACGATTTGATATATCTCTTAGCCTCGGATGAGAAAGGACACTTTGATCAAAAATATAGACTGGATACAAGTCGTGTGGATTTATCCGTGGAGAATTACGACTCGCGCTACCCAGAGCGACTTCCGTCGTCGCGGGGTCGCTCGTCAAAAATGAATCTATCGTTTCAAGTCCCTCGATTTATCGATGGGAGACCTCGTCCTTAAGGACGAGGTTTAACTCTAAATTCTTCATTCTAAATTCTAAATTCTAAATTCCTATAGATAATAGAGAAAGGAATTTCCGATCGCGAACATGAGCTATTGCCTTAATCCTTCTTGTCACGCTCCCCAAAATCCCCAGAGGAGTAAATTTTGCATTACCTGTGGTTCCCCACTACTCCTGAAAGAACGCTACTGTCCACTAAAACCCATTGGACAAGGTGGCTTTGGTAGAACCTTCCTGGCACTGGATGAACATAAACCGTCCCAACCATATTGTGTAATTAAGCAATTTTATCCCCAAGCCCAGGGCACTAGCACCGTACAAAAGGCGATAGAGTTATTTAATCAAGAGGCTGTGCGGTTAGATGAATTGGGCAAACATCCCCAGATTCCCGAATTGTTAGCATATTTTAACCAAGACGATCGCCAATATCTGGTACAAGAATTTATTGAAGGACAAAATTTAGCTCAGGAATTGTCTCAAAGGGGTATTTGGCAGGAAAACCAGATTTGGCTGCTATTAGAAGATTTATTACCAGTGTTGCAATTTTGTCACGACAGACAAGTTATTCACCGGGATATCAAACCAGAAAATATTATTTATCGCAGCAACCACCAACCAGTATTAGTGGATTTTGGTGCATCTAAATTTGTGACCGAAACAGCCCTCAACCGCACTGGTACGAGTATTGGTAGTCCTGAATATGTGGCACCGGAACAAATGAGGGGACAGGCGATTTTTGCTAGCGATCTCTACAGTTTAGGAGCTACTTGTCTGCGCTTACTCACCGGGCGATCGCCTTTTGAATTATACGATGTCAATCACGATACTTGGATTTGGCAACAATACTTAAAACAACCCGTAAGTGGAAAGTTAAGCCAAATTCTGGACAAAATGCTAGTGAGTATTCCCGCAAGACGTTACCAAAGTGCAGAGGAAGTTATCCAAGATATAAATTCTCAAACTCCAAGAATAGCAAAACCAAATATCTCTACCACACCACCAAAACAATCATCTACCACTCCCCCCAAAGTAAATCCCACTCCTAGTCAAATAGATTTAGAGTTAGAGGAGATGAAAACTATATTCTTGAGTAGTAATAAATCGCCAAATCATCAATCCAAATCTTCATCCCAACCACCATCAAAGTCACAGACTAGTAATAGTAAAATTGATGAGGAATTGGAACAAATGAGGAAAAAATACCTTGGTAATTAAAATTCTTAATCATGGAATATCATCTTTGCTCGGACATTCTTAAAGGCGTTTAATAAAATTGATACAAGTAGTATTAAATCATAAATAAAACTAATCCAAAGTAGTTCGGGAGCAATAAGACACTTTTGGCGAAATATAACTTAATGTTTAAAACCCCTGTTTTTTCATGACATTTTTTAACATAAGGGAAACTAATACCTGCGTAAATCAAGGTTTTACTAGTGTTTTCAATGTTAAGAAATAATTCCTTAACAGGGTGGCAATAGTCGCGAACTACTTCCTTTTTGTCCAAACTCAAAAATGTGATATTATCTTCAAGGCATACCAAACCAAAAAATATTGCAGATTTTTCTCCATTACATTATGTACAGTGTCGTTCAAATAATTTGGAGCAAGATGCCCATATTAAATGATGACATGAATCATGATGATCTCTATTTTGAGGGTGAAAACAATGAGATTATAGCTATATCTATAGTTCCTGGGAAAAGAGGGTATAAATTTCCTGTATGTGGAACTAGAAACCACACGATAAAAATAAAAAGCCATCAATAACTAATAGGACTTACGCAAGCATTATTTGTCATTGCGACCGTAGGGAAGCAATACCAGCATTTTGGTGATTACTTCGCTATCGTTCGTCCGTTCCGGATATGCTACGCAAACTTAATGACGTAAAATCCTTGTTAATGCATAAGTCCTGACTAAGAAAAAAGAAATCTTGAAAACACATTGAATAGGATGTAAAGAATGATGAATAATCAAACTAAGAATTTGGATCATTGGAAACACCGTCTTGATAGCTTGATGAGAGAATATGCTTGGTTAGCAAAAGTCTCTAGTGATGAACTATGTTCTGTACAAAGACAAACACCTCCTTTAAGACTTGCAGCCTATTGGTATCACTTTAGTGTCTTTGCTGCTGATTTTTTGTGTATCGCTCTGCCTTTACTGCAAAATCCTGTAAATCGATGTTATATTGCCGAAACAGCTAATGAAGAATTAGGCTGTGGCAATCCTGATCAAGTTCATTCGGTTCTACTGTTAGAAGCATTTGCGAAAGCTGGACTTGATCAACAAGCTATCCTCAGCTATCCAACCATTGAAATTGATGGCATCCTCTCAGCACTAAAACAACAATTGCTCAATGCTAAAAATGACTATGAAATAGCCGGTTTTTTCTTGGGTTTTGAGCTGCTGGCAGAACACAATATTTCCCATGTTTTTGGTTGCTTGCAGCGCCATGCTCCTTCAATAGAAGCTTTACGACAGACACCCTATTTTCAAGAACACTTCAAAGTCGAGCCAGAACACATTAAAAGGGCAATCACCCTGGCGATGACTTCCTGTAACTACGATTATCAGATTAAGTCAGTTATCGACAAATTTCATTACACTCTTTCATTCTGGAATGCTTTTTGGGGTGCAGTTCATCAAGAACAAACCCAATTATCTTTTCTGAAATCTTCGGACTTGAAAACATCCATTAGTGAATCCTTGCTCGTCGCTCAAATCTAGAGCAGGATTTGTTGTTCTAAGAGTAATGCTCATTCCTATTTCAACCTGTGTAACAGGCATAATACCCTAGTTTGTAGTGAGAACCTTAGTTCTCTGATTGAGACAGTATGGGAACAAAATGGCATTACTGCTAGAAGTGAAACAGAAGGTCTGGGATATTGATAAAAAGCACATGAATTATGGATCTGGGATTAAAAGATCGTGTAGCGTTAGTGGGTGCTAGTAGTCAAGGATTGGGGAGAGCAATTGCAAAATCTCTGGCACGAGAGGGAGCTAAAATTGCGATATGCAGCCGCAATTCCACGACTTTAGAAGCAACTCGTCAGGCATTAGAAGTTGAAACTAATGCCAAAGTCATCAGCGTCGTTGCCGATTTAAGCTTAAAGCAGGACATAGAAAAACTTTTAGGAACTGTACAAGCTGAACTTGGTGCGATCGACATATTGGTGAATAACACGGGAAATCCACCAGCTGGAAGACTAATGGACTTAGCTGAATCAGATTGGGAGCAAGCTTACCAGCTAGTATTGATGAGTGCAATCCGACTGATCAAAGGAGTTATACCCAGTATGAGGGAACGACGTTGGGGTAGAGTGATTAATATAGCCACCAGTGCCGTAGAACAACCTAGAGGCGATTTGCTCATTTCTACCACCTTTAGAAGTGGATTAGCGGCTTTTAGTCGAGCGATCGCTGCCGATTTAGCTCATCATAATGTCCTTATTCATACAGTTTGTCCGGGAGTAATTGGCACGGATGCGATGTTGAATTTAGCCAAAAACATGGCGAACACTGAAGGAATTACCGTAGAAAATGCTGAAGAAAAACTCACTTTTGGCATTCCCATGGGACGGATGGGTGAACCGGAGGAGATCGCCAATTTGGTGACTTGTTTAGCATCTGACAAACTCAATTACATGACAGGACAAACCATCACAATGGATGGTGGTAAATTGACTGTTCCCCTCAAAAGTGCCTATGCTGATGCTTCCCGAAAGATTAAGGATGATTAACTGAAGATTTTGAGGATAAAGAGAGGATAAAGATATGAATCAACTGATAAATTTATCTGCATCCAATGTATTAATAGATTGCGAAAATCAGATCAAAACATCACGCCCTCTATCCCCATCACAGATTGAACAATATCATCAAGATGGCTTTATTATCATCCCTAAATTATTCGATGCAGACGAGATAGAACCTTTGCAAAAACTACTGGAACAAGACCCAGACCTCAAAGGTTCGTGGACGCAAAGAAATACCAATAAAGCGGGAGATAACTTTAGAGTTTCTGTTTGGACAGAATTGGGAGATACTTTATTGGGGGTGATTCCCAGAATAGCGAGGATGATTGATGCGACAGAAGCTTTATTGGGAGAACCCTGTTATCATTGGCATTCAAAAATCGTGAAAGTGCAGCCAGGAAACAGTGGTTTAGCATGGCATCAAGACTACGATCATTGGTATCAAGATGGTTGTCTATTTCCCCAGCTACTTACTTGTACCATTGCTCTTACCCCCAGTAATCAAGAAAATGGTTGTTTAAAAGTTGTCAAAAAATCCCATTTATTGGGTCGAATCAATCACATAATTAGGGAAGATAAGGGGCATCAAAATATTCCTGAATCTCCCCGATTAGAGAAAGCCTTGGAAAAACTGGAGGTGTTTTACTGCGAAATTGAACCCGGAGATGCCATCTTTTTTCATGCCAATACATTGCATGGTTCAGATTTTAATCGCTCTGATAATTCTCGAATTTTGATGCACTGTAGTTACAATGCAGTTGCTAATGAACCCTTTATTACAGAGGGACAAGAACATCATCGTTACCGTCCACTGATTAAGCTACCAGACTCTATGATTAAAGATGGGGTTTACGACTCAGGATTTGACCAGCATGAATTTCATCAAGCTGAAAGCAAGGAGAGTTTGGGGAATGGTGTGTTTTATCGCCAAGCTTGGACATCTTAATTCCATTTTTGGCGTTGCACAATAGAGGGATGAAGTAATGAACCACATTAGCGTGCCTCTTACAGAGGAACTACGTTAACGCGAAGCGTGTGCTTTGCACTCAGCCATGCCCGTAGGGCTTTAGACGCATTAGACACGAAGTGGTGAGACAGCGCGGTCTTGGGGGTTTCCCCCATGAGCGACTGCGAACCCGAAGGGCTTCGGTGTAGGGTAGGACGCAAAGAAAGGATTTTCTGATAGACAGAGAAAAGCAAATCATCCCGCAAAGGAAGCAACGCCCCATTTCTGGATGAGGTTGCAATATTTTTAGTAAAGGTAAATCAGATGGCATGGCAAATTGGCGATGTTTCCATTACACCAGTAATTGAACTGGATCTTTCAGTAGATGCATCATTTATTCTCCCCGATGCAACTCCGGAAAACCTAGCACCCGACTTTGACTGGCTTCAACCCCATTTTGTCGATGAAAACGGGAGGCTAAAATTTCGAGTCCAAGCGCTTCTTGTCGAGTCCTGTGGGCATAAAATTATCATTGATACTTGTGTTGGTAATGATAAACAGCGAACAACACCAGAGTTTAACCAACTCAATGGACCGTTTCTAGACGATATTGCCAAATCTGGTTTTGAGCGGGAAGCAGTTGATATTGTGGTCTGTACTCACTTGCATTACGATCATGTGGGTTGGAATACGATGAAAGTTAATGGTAAATGGATACCCACATTTCCCAATGCCCGTTATATAATTGCACAGCCTGAATTTGCACATTTATCTAATCACAAAGACGAGTCCTCTGTACAGACCTTTGGTGATTCTGTCGCGCCAATATTTGCAGCGGGATTGGTGGAATTAGTTGATTGCAATTACCAAATTACGCCGGAATTGCAACTGATACCCACTCCCGGCCATACCCCCGGACATTGCAGTGTCGCCATTTCCTCCCGTGGTCAGAAAGGGATGATTACAGGGGATGTGATGCACCACCCATGTCAATGCAGACACCCGGAATGGGAGTGTAATGCTGATACTTTCCCGCAGCAAGCAGAAATAACCCGGAAAGAATTTCTGGAGCAGGTTGGGGATCGCAATACCTTAGTGATTGGCACCCATTGGAGTTCTCCTGCTCCAGTTTATGTTACTAAGCATGAAATGGCTTGGAAAGTTAGTTTTGATTAAAGTTGAGAAATTCAATGCCAGAGAAAATAGGTATCAAAGAGCTAGAGGTTCTGAATATTAAGTGGCAACTGGATCATCATTTTGCCAAAATCCAACATCGGCAAGAAATTGTCGATAGTTTAAATCTGCAACCCGGTGATGTTGTCTTAGATTTAGGATGTGGTCCTGGGTTATGGTCATCAATGTTTGCTGAGAAAGTCCAGCCCCATGGACGAGTGATTGGGGTTGATATTGATGCTCGCTGGATAGATTATGCAGTTCAAGCAAGCCAGGAGAATCCTTTTAAGGAAATAATTGAATACCGCATCGGCGATTTGCACAATCTTCCTTTTGAAGATGGCACTTTTGATTTGGTTTTTGTCAGTGGTTGTTCGCCTTATCTAGCAGATATTCATTCAGCCATAGAAAAGCAAAAACGAGTGACCAAAAAAGGTGGAAGAATTGCCGATCGCAGTTGGGATGGTGGGATGTTTTTTGTTCATCCCATTAGTCCTTACCAAGAAGCCAAAATGATGTTAGCCGTTGCTCAAGCTTTTGAGGCAAGACGCTCAGATTCCTATTTTGATAACTATTTTGGTCGGAAATCTCATGGCATTTTTAAACAAGCTGGATTGCAAGACATCTTGACAACTTCCTATGCCGTACAGTTAGTTCCTCCCCTCTCAGAAGAGGTGAAACATTACATCACAGGTAACTCCCAATTCTATGCCAAAATTGCTGCTCCATATTTATCAGAAACAGAGTTAAAGCAATGGTGTGGGCATTTTGACCCTTCGTCTGACAGTTATATCCTCGATCGCGAAGATTTTTATTACTGTTTGTTGGAAGTCTTGACTGTGGGAACAGTGGAAAATTAATCTTGAATAATTCTCTTAAAATATCGTTTTCAATAATTTTAAAAAATGTCTCAAGTCTTAAATCAACAAATAGATTATACTATCACCCACCGTTTTCCTGGTGTTAATATTGATGACCAGGAATTGGAAAAATTATTAGCGATCGCCAGTTGGAAACGTATCCCCAAATTTCCTCGTCGGGGTAGAATGGCATGGCATATTTTAGATGAACCAGCATCTTTAGTTTCTCATTCCAACTATCAATTAAGGGCAGCAAAAATTAAAGGAGTTGGTGCTTGGAATCCCCCTGATACTAGTCGTCATCGAGACCCACTCCTCGATACATTTACGGAAATACCTATTCCCCCCACAACCAAACCTCTAGAAAGCTTTGCTACCTATCCCCATTTTGGCTTTACCAAAGACGGCGAATACACCTTTGTCTATAGCGATGTTGCGCCAGTGGGTGGAATCCTCCACAGTCGTGCCCTCTTAGAGTTCCAAAGTGCCGAAACTCTGGTGAACAAAGGTGTGCCGACAATTGTCCCCTTAGTGGTCATTCAATACGAGGATAGTTATCAATTCCGAGGTAAACCGATGGGTGCGGTAATCTCTCTAGTTCCTGATACTGCACCCTACCGTTTATCAGAAGTCCAATTTGGCAAAGCAATGCAACGGGGACAGGATAAAGGTGCAGATGATTATTATGACCGCATTCGTGAGTCTCTGGGGGTGAAAGGAGATGCCAATAGTGAAACCACAAGATTAGAAACCATCAATATTCTTGCCCGCAAAATTGGCAAAAGTACCCGTGATTTTAATCTGGCAGGATTGTACCGATATTCCCCGGAATGGTCAAATTTTGAATATGATTTTGAACACCAAGAAATCCTGTTCACAGACCTGGATTCGACTCGGCACATGGACGAACTTCCAGCCGAAATGCGGACTTTACAAGCATTACGAGACTTGGGTTCTGTAGTTTATCGTACCTTGGCTAAGTTTGGTACTCCCTCGACTTTAGATAAATATACTTTGACAAATCTTTTGCAATACGATCCACTGTTTGAGTTGTTGCTGGGATACTTTCATAATGCTAACCAGAAGCAACTTAAACAGATTTCTCAAAAGCTGTGGAATTGTTTTATTCCTTACCTATTTTTACTGAAAAAACATCGCCAAGCAATCCAAAATGAATGGACTTCTGAACGACGGAGAAGCTACAAAATGGATCACGATTTGTTCTATATTTTAGCCATGACAATGCTATATCCTTTGTTTTGCGAGTCTGATGTGTTTGCCTTGTATCCCTCAAATCTTACCCTGGAACAATTAATGAAGAAAGCAGAAATTTATTTGGGCGATCGTTATGAATATTTCTTGTATTTGTTACATGGTTGTGGGGAATGATGATTTAACTTTTTGAGGGGGTTTGGGTCAAGTTGAAAGACGAGGAAATCATCAATGCCGAGTATTTTGTCACAATATGAACAGGCATTTTTAAAAGATAGAGAACTAGCTCAAAAAGCTAATAGTATCTTTCCTGATGGTATCACCAGTGATGGTCGTTATACTGAACCATTTCCGATTTATATTTCACATTCTCAAGGGGGTAAAAAATGGGGAATTAATGGCAAAGAATTCATTGATTATTGGGGAGGAAATGGGGCATTATTATTAGGACATAATCCCCCAGAAATTGTGGAAGCAGTGACAGCACAAGTGCAACAAGGAACCCACTATAGTGCCTGTCACCCTTTAGAAATACAATGGGCAGAGTTGATACAGTCGTTAATACCTTCTGCCGAAAAAGTCCGCTTTACAAATTCGGGAACGGAAGCTAACCTGCTGGCAATTCGACTTGCCCGCGCCTACACTGGCAAGCATAAGGTACTGAGATTTTTTGGACATTATCACGGCTGGCAAGATTCCGTCATCTTGGGGGCAGATGGGGCAATAGAACCAGGAATTCCCCAGAGTGTGCTTGATGCAACCATCCTTTGTCCACCTAATGATATTGAAGCGGTAGAAAAGTGTTTGCACACAGATCCAGACATCGCTTGTGTGATCTTAGAACCCACAGGTGCTTGTTCCGGGGTGATTCCCACAAATGGTGAATTTCTATCCCAATTACGAGAAATTACCCAAGAATATGGTGTAGTATTAATTTTTGACGAAATCATCACCGGATTCCGTATTTCTCCGGGTGGTGCCCAAACCTATTATCAGGTCATACCTGATTTAACCACCCTAGCAAAAATTGTAGCAGGTGGGCTGCCGGGGGGCGCAGTTGTAGGAAAAAAGGAGATATTGAACTTAATCTCCAGAAAAGAACAAGAAAAGCAGGGGCGCACCACCAAGGTGTCTCATTTAGGAACATTCAGTGCCAACCCCTTATCAGCTGCTGCGGGAATTGCCATGTTAAAAATTGTTAAGACAGGCAAACCACAGGCTCAAGTCAATCAACTAGCCCAAGAATTGCGTCGCGGACTTAATGCAATCATTGACGAACACCGTCTTGATTGGGTAGTGTACGGTGAATTTTCTTGTATCAAATTTCTGATTGGTCATGGTATTCCAGGTCTGAAAACTGCTGATTTTAACCCCTACCAATGGGATTATCGTCAGTTGAGTAGCCGTGGAAATCCCCAACTACGTCAAAACCTGCGCTGGGGTTTGTTACTCAATGGAGTTGATATTTCCCTCAGCAGCGTGACAATGGCGGCACATTCAACAGCAGATATACAGCAAACTATGGCAGCTTTTGCTCAAACTGTTGATTGGATGAAAGCTGATGGTTTGATATAAGCAAAAAATTTTCAAAAAAGTGAGATGAAATAATGTCTAAAGATATGTTTCCCCAAGTTCCCGAAAGACCAATTTTATATGACTGGTTGTATCACAAAACAACCAAAGACATTGAAATGTATTGTCAGCTAACCGAGGGACATTCAGAAATTTTAGAATGTGCAGTAGGAACAGGTAGACTTGCCATTCCTTTAGCCGAAAAAGGTCGAGTAGTACATGGGATAGATTACTCAACCGCAATGCTACAAAAATTTGAAGAAAAACTCCCAGGACTGCCACAGGAAGTACGCGATTGCATACATCTTTATCAAGCTGATATGCGAGATTTTGATTTAAATAAAAAATTCACCTTTGTCTTCGTTCCCTTTGGTAGTTTCGTCTATCTCCTTTCCATTGAAGACCAAAAATCATGCTTGAATTCCCTACGACGACATCTTGCAGATGGTGGCACTTTAGTGATAGATTTACCCACCTGGGAAGAGGCTAGAGATGAAAAATGGCTAGACAATGATGTGTCGGTGATGAAGGTGAAACAAACCATCAATCCAACTACCGGAAATACGACAGAAATGTGGAGTACCTTTCGCTTTGACTCCTCAACTCAAATAATGGAACAAGATAGACATTACAAAATTTATGACCACGAAGGTATTTTAGAAAAAGAACAAGTTGTGTTGTGGAAAAGTCGCTTTTTCTTGCTGGGAGAATTCCAACTTTTATTGGAAACCTGTGGATTAAAAATCGCGGAAATTTACGGTGATTTTAACTTTGGTCCTTACCACCATAAAAGTGAAGTGGCTGTGGTGGTGATTAAAGCCATTTAATTGTTTCTTGGATGTTAATAAATCAGTAATATAAAATGAGTACCAATTCTTTGCACTTAACAAATTCTATCTCCGCAAAAATTCAAGCAATCAAACAGCAGTTAACACCTGATGTGCGTTTAATTGCCATTAGCAAACAAGTCTCAGTAGAAAAAATGCGAGAAGCATATGCTGCTGGAATTAGAGATTTTGGAGAAAACCGCGTACAGGAAGCTTTAGAAAAACAGGAGGAGCTACAAGATTTAAATGATATTTGTTGGCATTTTATCGGTCACTTACAAAGTAACAAGGCTAAACAAGCTGTAAAATCCATGAACTGGATTCACACTGTTGATAATTTTAAACTACTAGAACGTCTGAATAAATTGGCAGGGGAATTAAATAAAAAACCCAAAATTTGTCTGCAAGTAAAAATGCTACCAGACCCCAATAAATATGGTTGGTCTGCTGAGGAATTATTAGCTGCTTCCCCAGAATTGGAATTAGCAGAAAATTTAGATATCCAAGGATTAATGACTATTTTACCCTTGGGTTTATCAGACTCGGAAATTTTTGATACCTTTGAAGAAACACGGAAATTAAAGGAAAAAATCAACCAAGCTAGTAATTTACAGTTGCAAGAATTATCTATGGGAATGTCGGGAGATTATTTATTAGCCATAAAAGCTGGAGCAACCATGATTCGACTCGGAAGAACAATTTTTGGTGACAGGCAATAGCTGATTTGAAGAATAATTAAGACAAGGTAAAGGTAAAGGTAAATGTGGATGAAAAACTGGGTTTATTAGGAATTTATATCATGTCCGGGTAATTAGTTACGATATAAAATTTCGAGAGTTTTTATATTTCAAAATTTCAGCGTTACTTTTATCGTAAGTATTCAGGCGGACATGATATTATTTGAGGAATGAAGTGAAGGCGTTAAAACTTCTAACATCAGCTATCATTTTAATTTCGTACTTATGGCAATATAGTTAGTTCTATAAGTAGAAAGCTTATCTTTTGCCTGTTGATAATAAAATGTACCCTCTGGGATAGTTTCTAATAAATTGATTGACTGCTGCCATTTGACTTTTGCTTTTTGCCAAACTTCTTGTGGATGAGGGGGATTTTGAACCAGAATAGCAGCTTCCATTGCCATTTTTTGGGCATTTTCCCAGTTTGTCGCTGCTTTTGTTTCAGCTATGAGTCTTTTATTTATAGCTTCATAATTAAGATGGTAAACAGCCAGTTTTTTCTTTGCCTCAGTAGAAACTGGTGTTCCTTCAGGAATACTTTCTAAAAGTTTGATCGCTTGCTGCTATTTTGTTTCCGCTTGCTGCCAAACTTTTAGAGGATGAGGTGGTTTCTGAACCAGAATAGCAGCTTCCATCGCTATTTTTTGACCAGACTTAAAATTTGCGGCATCATCTACTTTTTGATGAGAATTAAAGCTCATCTGTTGAACTGGCGAAAATTTTTCTTTGCCTATCCAAGTACCAAGAGCAAAGACTGTTACAGTTGAAGCTATTATCAAAACCAAAGGTTTTTGCGTCGTTGTGTTTTTAGTTTTTTGCTCTTTTTCTTGTAGCGATGGTAGGCTTTGGTTATTTGTCTGACTTGTTGCAGAATATGAATGCGTAAATTTGTTTCTCCTATGTTCTTGCTCTAGAGACTTCAAATTCTGTTCTACTTGTCCTCTTAATGTATTGGCTTGTAATATTAGATTTCCAGATTTTTCTTTTAAATCTTCGCACTCATTCAATATATCTGCTACAGATTTAAATTCACTGGCACTAGATATAATTAATCCATACTCATCATCCCACCAATCTAAAGCAAAATCACAATTACCAAAAAACGATGTTAAGCCAAACAATATATCTATAACGGCTTCACTATGTTTAATAATATCAATAATCTGATTTACTTGCTCTTGTAGCTCTGTCAATTGTTGTTGAGCATTAGTAATTTTTTCAAATCCTTGCTTTAGTGTATGATAATTACCGAAATCTAAGTGAATATTTAAACAATTATCAATAGTTTTAACTTGCTCATGTATACTAGATTTTTGTTTTGATGATTTGAGATGAGATAAAAATTGCGTATTATTTAAAATTTCTTCTGCTCTTTCCTTTAGATAATCACACCATTTAATCCAATCCTCAATTTTTGATTGTAAATCTTGTAAAGTAATTTCTGCTTCCGGATCAACAAATTTATCTGCAATAAATGCTGTACTACCTCCAATAACAGTATCTATTAAAAAACCGCCAGGAATAAAAATAGCAGCTACTGTGCCTAAAAAAGGTAAGGCACGCATTGCTGCATTTTTTACTTTATTGAAACTTAACTCATCTTCAATCTCTTCTTTTATGTTTTCTAGCTGTTCCTGGATATTACTTAGCCTTGCTATTTCTTGACGGATCTCATTAGCATCGCCAATATTAAGCTTTAGGTTATCAGCTAGCTTTGGTAGTTGCTCAAGCGACTCTTCTAATTCAGCCATAACTATATCTTTGGAGTAATTTAAAAGCTAAGTAATAGCTTCAACAATTTCAAAACCATTTGCACTACAATTTAGCCTCTTGGTTTCTTGAAAATATCAAGAGCTATAATTTAAAATTCCCAAAAATATTTCTAAAATAACAGTTATGACTAGTTATGTTGCTCTTAAACCATTCAGTTAGGTTCTACTCCGTATTACTTCGTTTAAGCAAGCTACAACCAACCCTACTTTATAGGTAATTTTCCGGTAGAAAGGGAGTAAATCTAGAGCATTATTAGGGACAATATACTGACAATATGCTTATAATAGGTATTCAAGCGGAGGAATAAAGCTTGAGACTGATATTAGTAGCACCCAATTCATTATTAGCAACAGCATTTCAAGAGAATTTCAATTATTTGCCCAACGTAGAAATAGTTAATAACTACTTTGAATGGTTGCCCAATTTCGACTGTTTAGTTAGCCCAGCGAACTCTTTTGGTATGATGGATGGCGGGATAGATGCTGCCATCATCAAATTTTTTGGTAACTCCTTGATGGAAGGAGTCCAGCAACGTATACTTGCAGATTATTTGGGAGAACAGCCAGTGGGAACATCAATGATTGTTGAAACTGGACATCCTCAGCATCCATTTTTGGCTCATACACCAACAATGCGGGTTCCCATGACTATTGTTGGCACAGATGTTCCTTATATAGCTATGTGGGCTATGCTTTTAGCTATTCGACAGCATAACCAACATTCCCATCCAAAAATTAATACCGTTGCTTGTCCTGGTTTGGGTACAGGAATTGGTAGAGTGCCATATGGTGAAGCTGCTAGACAAATGGCATTAGCCTATGACAATTTTCTTTACCCACCAAAGCATCTCAACTGCTTTGTTGCAGCTTCCCGACAGCTTTTGATTTGGGAAGGAAAAAGTTAAGTATTAAATTTAAGACAGAACCTCACCCCCAGCCCCTCTCCTTATAAAGGAGAGGGGTGCCGTCAGGCGGATTGAGGTTTTATATATACTCTAAACGGATTAATGATTGTAGGTTGGGTTGAGGTACGAAACCCAACAAAAACCTACTTGCTGTTGGGTTTCACTTCGTTCAACCCAACCTACGAAAAGTTAAGTTTTTAGCCGTTGGGAGTATATCAATTAGTTCAAAGAATCTAAATCTAAAGATTTAACCCCTTGGCGTTCTACGTAAACTAACATACTACCTAGCTGGGACCAAACTAACCAACAGGTAAGTGCTGTAATTGGTAAACCAATACCATAAGCAAGTAAAGGTGGAAAGCCAAATACTCCTAAGCCAGAACACAGAAATAAGGCTGAACCCACCGTCACACCAATAAATGGTACAATCGACCCTCTAGTTGATAAACGAGAATCGGAATTCTCCGCGCCATCTTTTTGCCATTTCTCTACGATTGTTTTCAGGGTTTCGGTGAGGGCTAAACCACAGGTAAAGGCTGCAAATAAACCGAACACAACCAATAAATAAGGAGGTTGGGGAGGATAATAGTACATGATTCTCAATAAATGCGAAAATTGCTAATGGTTGATATGTAAATTATTATCAACCATTAACACAATATTACTTCTTTTGTGCTACCGGTAAAAAGGATGTTGCTTGAGGCAAGATAGCAGCTGCTCCTGACCGTGAGAATTCGGTTAGCATACTGAATGCCACATCTAGCAAACGATTGGGTTGTAAATCGTCTTTAACTAATTCCCACAATCTCTGCACCTCTTCTGTATGCAGCCTATCGTCCTCTGTGAGTGCTAGTACTAGCTGTCGCCGCAGAAATTTACCTTCCTCTGACAGTAAATATTGGATTCCCAATCTAGCTGTGGGTAGTACATCGAAACTACTATCTGTACGAGCGATCGCAATTAAGTTTTCTAGCCTCTGCCACTGGAATTTACCATCCTTGAATAGGACATTCAACAATCTCCGCCGCAGTTGGGGAGATTCCCCGGTTAACAATCGCCGAGCAACGTAGGGATATGCCACCTCGACAATTTTAAAATTGGTGTTGAGGCTCAGGGCAATACCCTCTTGAGTTACCAGGGAACGAATAATTAAGGCAAACTTGGCAGGAACTCGAAATGGATAGTCATACATCAATTCCGAGAATTGATCGGTGATGGTTTTAAAGTTAAAGTCCCCGACGTTTTGACTAATGGCATTTCCCAATAGCATTTCTAAAGCCGGTACTATGGGGCGAATATCCGTATCTGGTGCCAGGAAACCCAACTTGACATAATCTTCGGCTAAGTCAGTATAATCTTGATTTACCAGATGTACTACCGCATCCACCAAGGTTTCTTTGGTAGTTTCATCCAACTGGTCCATCATGCCAAAGTCAATGTAACCCATTCTGCCATCGGGCATGGCAAATAAATTGCCGGGATGGGGGTCAGCATGAAAGAATCCATGCTCCAATAGCTGTTGTAAACCAGAGGTAACGCCAATTTTGATAATTTCTTCTGGGTCTAAACCTGCCGCACGAATACTTTGGTGATCGTTAAGTTTAAATCCATTGAGCCATTCCAAAGTTAAAACCCTAGGGGAAGTGTAACGCCAGTAAATCGCTGGTACTTTTACCTGGGGGTCATTACGGAAATTTGTGGCAAATTTTTCGGCGTTGCGTCCCTCGTTGAGGTAGTCAATCTCTTCAAACAGCTTCGTACCAAATTCGTCCACAATCAAAGTTAGATCGTGTCCCAAATTCAACGGTAGCCAGGGACTCAGCCAACTAGCCGCCCACCGCATGAGATACAAGTCAAGTTTAAGTGTGGGGCGCAAATTGGGGCGTTGTACCTTTACCGCTACTTCTTCCCCACTATGCAACCTACCCCGATATACTTGGCCCAAACTAGCAGCAGCTACGGGTTGGGGGGATAACTCACTAAAAATTTCTTCAATGGAACGGTCGAGTTCCCTTTCAATAATTCTGTGAGCTACTGCATTATCAAAAGCTGGTAACTGGTCTTGCAATTTCACCAGTTCCTCTAGAAAATCCTTGCGAATCAAATCTGGTCTGGTTGATAGAGCCTGACCCACTTTAATAAAAGTTGGTCCTAAGCGAGTCAATAATTCTCGCAGTTCGGTGGCTCGTTTAGCTTGATTTTGCTCGACTTGATTTCGCCATTCATCCCACTTCAGGCTGAAGACAAATTTCCCCAAGCCACCAACAATTTTCAACGCCCTCGCCCAAGCCAGCCAGGGACGATAACCATAGTGGCGAGCGATCGCTTGTGGATCGTAGCGTAGGTTTTTCCGATCTTGTGTCAGGGTTTGCGAACTCACTCCCTATATTTACCTCTTCAATTGAACTCAAATTTTGTTGTGCCTGCGACAATCTTTTTTAATCCACAAAAGTAAGATAGAGTTTTTTCTATTTGCTCTATATAAATTCATCAAAATTAATTAAACGTTATTTTTTGTGTCTGCTACTTATTTTATCTTAATACACAAAAGTATATATACCTATCTTAATCCAAAAATTATAATTATTATTTATGTAAAACCTAATCACATATTGCAGCTTTTTTGTCAACGAGTGATTGGTATGAAGAATATACAGGCGATCGCCTTTATATTTATTCATAAAATGTTACAAAAATTAAATCTAATTTACAGAAATTAATACAATAATATAAAGAAAAAATTAATATTTCAGCCATTGTATCTTGAAAGAGGTAGTAAGCTTTTCCCTCCTGCCTCCTAACTTGAAAATAGGGAGTTCGGAGTTCGGAGTTCGGAGTGAAGGAGTAGGGGCGGGGTTTCCCCGCCCAGAGTGAGGGAATTATTTTCATCTGCAGGTTGTGTACAAACGTCCATGAGAGACTAACTTGAAAATAGGCGCGGAGGCGCGGAGTAGGGGCGCATTGGGTGCGCCCTTGAGGAGTTAGTCACAAAGCATTTTCATACTTGGTTGTGAGATTTTCTCGTGAGAGGCTGACTTGAAAGAGGGCATGGGGTGTAGGGGAAAGAACTCTCTTTCATGCTTGGTGGTGAAAAATTTTGTCATTGGGACTGCCTCCTGCCCTCTGCCTCCTATATATTCAATTGATAAAGCTGACGAGCATTCTCCCGTAAAATAGCTACAGCCATTTCCGCAGCTTCCTTAGCAGTTAAATCCCCATCCTTGACATAATCATCTAATACTTGACCCAAAACTTTTCGTCCCCTGAATGCACCTAAATAATACAAATCAGGAATCAAATGAGCATCAGAAGAATACATAAATTTACTAGTAGGTGCTAGCTCTATTAATTGCTTGACTACAGATAGCATTCCAGCAATACTTAATAAAGGTATAGCCAAGCCAAAATCTATATAAACATTTGCATATACTGATGCTAAATAACCGGCTTCTCTTGTGTAAGGGTAGGAAGCGTGTAATAAAACAATGGGAGCATTATCAAAGCGATTATCTTCTAATAAAAACCGCAAATGTAGAGGATTTGATTGGCGTAAATCTAAATCGCGATCGCCAAATCCGGTATGAAATTGTATAGGTATTTTATGCTTGGCAGCTACTGCTAATGTCTCCATGACTAAAAAGTCAATCAAAGACTTATCATTTAAACGTGGTGGTTTTTCTCTGGTTGTTTGTTTAAGAGCATTAAATCGAGACTTCACTACTGCTAGCTTTACAGGTTGAATTTCTAAACCCGTGCGATAGGCGGCAATACTTTTAAAACCTACTACCTCTGGGGGTGGAGGGTCAATTTCTGCTCTAAACCTGTCCCAGAATTCCTCAAAGCTATTTACTTGGGGAATGAGATTTTGGGCGACATCTTCTATTCTGAGTAACCGCCGTACAGGTACAAATTGTTGATGCCATTGCCAAGGTAAAATTTGTTCTGGAAGCAAGCCATCATCTAGCAAAACAGCATCTAGATTTGCAGCATTAAAACAAGTTTTTGTCAACTCTTCTAACCCTAAAATATTTCGTTGGGCTAAAATTTCTGACTCTTGGGGTTCACATTTTAATAAATCTGCTATATCCCGTAAACTGCGACGATAAAATAGGGTATGGCGGGCATGATGATTAATGATATCGGCATCATGACCTTCGGTAAAAGCAGCAGCATAAGGATAATTAGCGATCGCTTCTTTTTTCAATAAATTGTGAGCATGTTGGTCAATAGCAGGAATATCTCCAAGTTCCATTGTTTTGCCCTTAATTAATATCGCGACAGCAGGATTTCGACTTCCTCCTCCACTGACATATCCTTCATTGCCTCCCACTCAGCCTGACGGACGGCGATAAATGCTTGGGCTAACTCAGGTCCCAAAGCATTTTTCAGCATATCATTATTCCGAAGGTGAGCGATCGCATCCCCCAAGGAACTGGGTAAAGCATCTATTCCCCGTGCTTCCCGTTCTGCTTCCAGGAGATTTCCCGGGTCAACTGTCACCGGTTCTCCCACATCAAGATTGCGTTTAATCCCATCCAAACCGGCTGAAATTACTGCTCCTAAAGCTAAATAAGGATTAGCAGAAGCATCAACGGTTTTCAACTCAAAATGGGTGGGAGACGGTGGCGCGAAATTACTTGGTATTCTCACCGCAGCTTCCCGATTATCCAATCCCCAGGCACGAAACGCACCACTCCAGAAATGGGGGCGAATGCGACGATAGGAATTAACACTGGGGGTTGTCAGTGCCATTAAAGCAGGTAAATGGTCGAGAATCCCGGCAATGAAACTACGAGCAATTTTGGAGACTCCCCCAATCCCATTAGGGTCGGGAACAATATTTTGTTCTTCCGACCAAAGACTCAGATGCAAGTGACAACCGCTACCTGCTTTCTCCGGAAAAATTTTCGGCATAAAAGAAGCCTTGAGTCCATGTTTGAGGGCTACTCCTCGCACCGTTTCCCGGAAAGCAATTTGTCTGTCAGCAGCTTGTAGCGCGTCGCTATAGCGAATGGAAATTTCCTGCTGACCCGGACCTGATTCTGGATAATACCGTTCTACTTGAATCCCCTGAGCGGTGAGAGCGTCCGCAATGTCATCAATTACACCACCATTGATATCCATGCCCAAGGTCGAGGCAAAAACTGTATTATCATTAGGAGCAATACCATCAGGGGTAGATTTGAGCAGAAAAAATTCATTCTCAAAAGCCGCCTTGATTTGCAAACCCGCATTCTCTGCTGTAGCAATTACTCGTTTGAGAAACCCACGAGGACACAAAGACCAAGGAGAACCATCTTTGAACATATCCCCCATTACCCTGGCATGGGTGGGAGCATAGGGTAATATATTCAGAGTAGACCAGTCCGGAACCAACCAAGCTTCCCCAACGGGGGCAAGACCTGTTGACGCAATCACAGTATCATACATGACTGGGAATGCTTGTTGTGCTACCGTGATGCTAACACCCGTATCAAAGTGTTCTGGTAATACATCAATGTGAAATGCTTTGGAACGAATAATATTGGCGTTGTCACAGAAGAGGACGCGAACAAACTTAATATTATTTTCTTTGAGATGTTTAAAAATGTCTGTTTGCATATTCCTACACCAGTTACCATGATTAGATCCCCGACTTCTATCCTAGGAATTGCTACAATGTGCGGATATTGATTTAGAAGTCGGGGATCACCTTACCTAGCCATCATAATTAATGGGACAGACTACTAGTGGTCTACCACATTAGTTATGAGGGGTAGAGTCAGAAACCGCAGAGGCGCAGAGAGCGCAGAGTCAGAGGAGGAGAGGAGAAGTCTAGAAGTTGGTTTGCCCATCAAAATTAATGTGGTCGAGTACTAGGCGTTTCTAGAATACAGTTGTCCATCCCTGTTCGCCTACTTCAGCTGGGGTATAACTGACTTCATGCACCAGATTTTGCCCGTTGTAGAGGAAAATTTTACCGCCACTATTGGATAAGATTACATCATCACCAGAAAGGGCAATTGTTGTTGTTCCCCCAGGCGCAATATTATTACCACCCAGGTTTAAGGAATTACCCAATTTATCTTTTAATAGCCAGTCTGTTAAATCTAGGGCATTTGGCGATATGTTGAGTAGGGTAACGGTTTCCTTGCCTTTATCATCCCCCTGACGATTGATTAATGCTGCCATAATGCGAACATCATTGTCTGCGGTGACTACTACTGTGCCATTTGCAGATTCAACCAACTCCAGAAATACTGGATAGAACGTCCGCATACTTTGATTGTTAGGACTGCGAAAAACTTTTAAGTCATACTTGGCATTATTGATAATCCCTTCTTTGGGAGCGCGAGCTTGTCTAAGACATCTAACTGTTCCTAAAGCCATTAATCCTTCAATGCTACAACCAACCCAAAATCCCCCGATTTTTTTGTAAAGTGGTCTTCTCTCCTTGGCTTGATAATCATAGGCTTCCCACTTGTAAGCAAGTGTCACTACTTCGGGAACAAGTTTGCCTTGAGTGGTTAGGGTTCCTGTTCTGCGACTTTGTCCGTCGTAACGAGTGCCGACATAGGAAATATCATCGCTGCCCAAAAAACCAATCCAGTCATCAAGATAATATTTATACCAAAAGTGATAGCCACCAACTTTTCCACCTTTTTGTTCGCCGACAATAACATGTTCAAAACCACTTAAATCCTGGTTCTCCCCCTGGTCATATTGGAGAAACCAAGTATCATAGAGGATTTGATACCATCGACTATCGGTGATGGTTTGTCCGATTTGCTGTTGGACATATTCTCTAGCCACTTTCATCGGTGGAGTGTTGAGAATAGCATTCAGGAAAACCTGAACCTCTTCTATTTCTTCAGCCGTATTTTCTTCAGGCTGAGTCTGACTTAAAGCATAGTTATTCAGCAGTTTTTCACATAATTTATAAGTAGTGAGTTTATTCTCTGGAATCTTCACTTCCGGGAAAATAACATGGTCTGGATTGTTACTGCTATTCTCATCCACCACCACATAACCCACTGTCTCATCTTTTATACCATCAGGAAGAATCGCCCGAATACCGTTACCAGCCTGGTCAGCATTCCAAATTTGTTGATAAATATCCATTGCTCAATAAAACATTAACAATTTATCCCTAAGTCAATCCCGACATAATCATATTTTTGATTATATGAGATAATACTAGTATGAATTACATCAAACACATAAGGTATATTTCCAGAAACATAGTGAAATATTATAATCCGATGTGGAAACAGATAGATAACTTATCTTTTCTATCGAAAAATCCCTATAACTATACTAATGACTTAGTTTAAGTAAGCCATCATATCCAAGTTTTTTTTGATTAATTCGAGTTATTAATAGGACTTACGCAACTGGCATATTTTTTCTGTAGGGTGTGTGACGCTACGAGAATATTTGAACGTAGCAATCAGACTTGTAACGTCACGCACCAATCATTGATTGTGACACGCAGCTTTAGTCCTGATTAAAAAACTTCATTCAAAAACTTCTTTAAAATCAAGTGATTTGGTTGATATTCTTCACTCATACAAAGCTTGCGATGTTGCAAATCCCCAATTATAGAGCCACTGCGTTGCTTTGGTTCCCAAAATTGTAGCAAGTGGCGTTGTAAATCGGGATATACCAAAGTGTTTTGACATCAGAATTTTTTTGTGATGATGTCAATTTTAGCTTAGTTTTAATGGAAGTTAACAACACAAATTACTCATGATTATTTAGCAACCACAATTCAAATCATCACATAATTTGTCTGGGCAAGTCTAGGAGATTGATGTAAATTTTCTTCAAATAAATGGAGATTTTTTGCTACGCTTTGTCAAGAAATGTCAAGTTTTGCTACTAGGAGATACTCTCACGTACTTCGACTCGAAACTTATTTCCCATACTCTGCACCCCGTTTCTGCTTCTGCTAAGAAGAGTGCATATTCATGGAAAATTGGTATTAACTGGGTAATCTAAAATTCGTTAAAATTAGGAAAACCATATCCAAGTTTTTTTTATTAACTCGAGTTTATTATTAATTAATTCCAGGACTTACCCACGGACAACCTAAGCAAAGTCATTGCCAAGCAAGAAAGCAATCCCAAACACCTGATTTCAAGTCCCTCCGGGACAGGCTACGCCAACGTAACGAGTGCGTGAGTCCTAAATTCCTTCAACAGTACCACTTGTAGTTTTCCCACATTGGGACGATGACCGCTAAAAAAGGAGTATTCAGCATTCGTTTAAGAGCGTAGACACATATCTTGCACATTCTCAATAAGGGTAAGGTGGGCATTAGGTGGGTTAGGAAATAATAAGGGTTACAGGCTCTACTTTTCTCAATAATCTGGTGGTGCAAGATGTGAATAGACGCGAAGCAGCTTGTCGTAAGACATCCTTGGAATACAAGTAAAGATATCGGCTGAAACACTTATTAATACGAACTTTCTTGGTATAGGAGTGTTTCGCGGAAATGTCGATGTGGCAGTGCCGATCAAAAATTTTGCCATTTCCTGAATTTATATCACATAAGCTAGGCAGCATTGTTTAAATCCGAGAAATATATAACAGCAAAAATATTGGGAAAATACGATGAAAATTAGCAGACGCGAAGCAATTAAGCTCGGTTTAGCTGGAACTGGAGTCTTGTTGTCACCCTTGGGATTTCCAGGTATTGCTACAGCTTTAAGTCCGCAAATACCGCGTTTCCAGCAGACTTTCCGGACTCCACCAGTTTTAAAACCTGTACGTAGTGATGAAACTACTGATTACTACGAAATCACCATCAAAAAATCTTTGGTGGAAATTCTACCGGGTTTAAAAACAGAGATTTGGGGCTACAATGGCATCGCTCCGGGTCCTATCATTAGACAGATAGGCGGTAAACGCAGCGAAGAAGGACGGCAGTCTGTTGTCCGCTTTATTAATAAGTTAGGTCAAGATCCACAAGGAAGACCAATTAATGCTGTGATCCATTTACATGGTATGGCATCTCTCCCTCAATATGATGGCTATGCCATTGATTACGTACCTCCCGAACACTTCAAAGATTACATATATCCTAATGATCGTGCTGCGACTCTCTGGTATCACGATCATGTCCAGGATTTAACTTCCCGCAATGTGTACATGGGAATGTCAGGGATGTACATTGTGGAAGACAAATTTGAGTTGGATCTACCCCTACCTAAAGGCAAATATGATGTACCCCTAATTATTCAAGATGGACGATTTGCAACTGATGGTAGATTAATTTTTGATGACGACAACCAAAGAAACCTGTACGGAGATGTCATCCTTGTAAATGGAGTGCCTTGGCCCCAAATGCAAGTAGCAAATCGTAAGTATCGCTTCCGGATTTTAAACGCTTCTGTCTCCCGTAATTACCAACTTGCCTTAAGCCAGAAAGCTGAGAGGCTGACAATTGGTGAGAGATTGATAGTAATTGCCAGTGATGGAGGATTACTTGGGGAACCTGTAGAATTAACTACTCCCTTGCAAACTTTGGGTGTTGGTGTGGCAGAACGCTATGATGTGATTATCGATTTTTCCCAATATCCCATCGGTAGCCAAGTATTTTTACGGAACATTGGCTTTACAGGTTCCATTGATAATGATACCCGTACCCACACAATTATGCGCTTTGATGTGGTGCGAGAAGAACCAGATGATAGCACCATACCCAGTCCACTACGTCCTGTAGAATCTTTAACAAATAAACCCATCACCCGGACTCGCACCTTCAGATTTGAACGCAGCAACAACCAGTGGCTAATTAATGGTAGAAGTTGGGATCCAAAACGTGTGGATGCTAATCCCCAACTAGGAGATGTGGAAATTTGGAATTTGGTCAATCCTGGAAGCGGTTGGGTACATCCGGTGCATATTCATCTAGTTGATTGTCAAATGCTCTCACGCAATGGTTTACAACCCCGTCCCTACGAACGAGGTTGGAAAGATGTATTTATGGTGGGTGAGTTCCAGACTGTGCGGATGATTACTCAGTTTCGCACCCGACAAGGAGATGACATCAAAGGTAAATTTATGATGCACTGTCACAACCTAGTTCATGAAGACCATGCAATGATGACCCAGTTTGAAGTTGGTGAAGGTGGTTCCGATCCGGTAACTACTGCACCCGCCCAACCAATTTCACAAATGTTACCCTTATAATCCTGCTTGTAGTCGCGCTCTTATCTCTGTTCTGTCACTCTGGGGAGATAAAAATAAATGTAGGTTGGGTTGAACGGAGTGTAGACCCGAAGGGGCTTCTCGCAGAGTAACCCAACAATAACAAGGTTTTTGGTTGTTGGGTTTCGTTCCTCAAACGCCACTTCTCTCAACGCGGGGAACCCGCGCACAAGAGTGGCTCCCCAACCTACGTCTCAATTCATAAAAGTCCTTAAGAATAAGGGTTTTGGATTTTTATAAGCGCGAGAGTGATTAAAGAGGGCGAGATGCGGTTGTGTTATGTTCGCTTAATTACTTATAATTCCTGCTTCAGTTACCCTAACCCTCTCTTAGCCTCTCCTTAATAAGGAGAGGGTGCCGCAGGCGGGTGAGGTTTTATAACTATTCATCCGCACATGATAATTTTATTCACCGTAAATTTCCTGGTCAAATTTTTCCATAGCCTCCATATCGTAAGGATTTGGAGGTTGAGGATAGGCATGACGAGTAGCTTTTACAACTGGTATGTTTGCCTCCTTCTTCTCTTCTACAGATGGTTGAGTTTCCTTAGATATATCAACTTCAGTTGTTTCTGACTGTGAAGATTCTTGTGTTGGTGTTTCCGTAGTTACTTCCTCACTAACAGGGTTTTGAGCCACCAAAAGATTACCTTGAGAAATTAAGGGATTAGCAAATGCCACTGAGATGATGCAGAAAGTGGAAACAACAAATAGGACAATACTTAAAAACAAGGATTTAAACAAGGATTTCAACATAATTATTTTTCTCCTTGGTTATACAAGACTAAAGCTGCGTGTGATAATCGGTGGTTGGTGCGTGACGCTATAAGTCTAATTGCTAAGTTCAAACATTTTCCCAGAGTCACACAACGGCAATAATGCAGTCAGAAAATCTACACCGCATTTTGCCTCCCCTACAGAAAAAATATGCCAGCTGCCTAAATCCTATTATAGAAAGGTTTATTCACATCTTGCACCACAAAATTATTGATCAAATCAGAGTCTGAAATTCTAAATTCGCTCATTCTAAATTCTAAATTTGCCTCTTATTCTGGCAAATCTTTCACTTGTAATAAATCTAATCCCCTGGCAAATATTTCCTCAATTGGTAACATTTCTCCCTCTGTAGTCATAAATTTATGGTCTTTGGTAGCTTGAATAATCGAACCATCTTCTAATTCATACTCAAAAATTTCTTGCTCACCCCGATGATGCCATTGAACAATGGGTTGGGTATACACATTACCATGACTATCAACAGTGTATACCTGACATTCAATGCCTTTCTCGACAATTTCTCCAATTGGCATTAAGCCATATTCTACAGTCAAAATTTTTGTATCATAACTTAAACAATATTCGGCAAACTTCAACATTTGCTCAAATAATTCTTCTGCAATTTTCTTGTTAATTCCATTTTTGGCGGAACCATCAATAAACTTTTCTCGCTGCTTCTGCATTTCCGCAACTTTCTTTTTACCCATAGCTCGACGCAGCAAATCGGCTTGTCCCAAAGAATATCCAGCCATATCTTGAGCAATTTTCATGATTTGCTCTTGATAAACCATAATCCCATAGGTTTCATCTAAAATTGGTTCTAAAACTTTATCATCATAGACAATTTCTTCTTTACCATGTTTGCGGTTAATAAATTTAGGAATTAGTCCAGCATCCAATGGTCCTGGTCGATATAATGCCAAAATAGAAGATATATCTTCAATATTAGAAGGTTTCAAATCCCGGACAATTTGCTTCATTCCCGAAGATTCTAATTGAAATACCCCTTCTAGTTCTCCCGCTTCCAGTAAGTCATAAGTCTTCTGTACTTCTTTGGGCAGGTTACTATGTTTCCCTTCTGCTAATATACGCTGTGCTTTTCTCTCTTGGGCGGTTATTTCATAGGGGTCGATTTTATATCCATGACTTGATTCAATTAAATCAATGGTTTTCTGAATCATGGTCAAATTTCTTAACCCCAGAAAATCCATTTTTAACAATCCCAAGGAATCTAAATCTTCCATATAATACTGGGTAATCACAGAACCATCATTATTTCTTTGTAGAGGAACGATTTCATCTAATGGTTCGGCGGAAATGACTACCCCTGCTGCATGAACGCCAAAGGTTTTGTTAGTTCCTTCAATCCTAATTGCCATATCTACCCAATGGCGCACATGAGATTCATTATCATATCTTTGTTTAAATTCTGGTTCGGGGGTATCATCAGAAACCATTACCTTTAATTTAGTTGGTTTACCCCTAGATACAGGAATCATTTTTGCCATTTTGTCTGATTCTGCATAGGGAATATTTAATACTCTCGCCACATCTTTTAACACGGCTTTCGATGTCATGCGGTTAAAGGTAATAATTTGTGCTACTTTATCTTCCCCATATTGACGAGTTACATAATCAATGACTTTATCCCGTTGTTCAATGCAGAAATCCGTATCAATATCAGGCATGGATTTCCGTTCGGGATTGAGAAATCGCTCAAATAGTAACCCATGATGTACGGGGTCAATATTAGTAATTCCCATACAATAAGCTACTAAAGAACCTGCCGCCGAACCCCTTCCTGGTCCCACGGGAATTTTATTATCCCTAGCAAATTTAATGTAATCCCACACTACTAAAAAGTATGTAGAAAATCCCATCTTTTGAATCATTTTTAATTCATATTCCAACCTTTCTTTGTAAGTTGGATCGATTTCGCTGCGGGATTTACGATTGAGTTTATCTAAAAGTCCTTGCCAAGCCACTTCTTCCACATAGGTATCGGCAGTATGACCGGAAGGAATGGGATAATTGGGAATGCGAGGCTCTCCTAAAATGTTATAAGGTTCAATTTTATCGGCGACTTCTACAGTTGTATTAATCGCTTCCTCAATCACATCATCTGGTAAATGGTCGCGGAATAATTGTTTCATCTCTTCAGCAGACTTGAGATATTCCGTACCGCTATAACGCATTCTTTTATCTTCAACAATTAATTTCCCAGTTTGAATACATAACAAAGCATCATGTGCTTCGACATCAAAGCAAGAAATATAATGGGAATCATTGGTGGCAATAAATTTAATATCTAATTCCCTGGCAATTTTAATAATTTCCACATTCACAATCCGGTCTTCCTGGGAACCATGATCCTGAATTTCTAAATAAAAATCATCCCCAAATACTTCCTTATACCATTTTGCCACTTTCCTCGCTGCATCTGGTCTACCACTGAGAATTGCTTGGGGTATTTCTCCCCCCAAACAAGCACTAGTAACAATCAAATTTTCATGGTATTCCTGCAATAATTCTTTATTAATACAGGGGCGGGAAAAAATACCTTTACCTTGTACTCCTTTGAGGTGAGAAGTAGTAGTTAATTTAACTAAATTTTTATAGCCTTGGGTATTTTTCGCTAATACAACTTGGTGATAGCGGGGACGGCGTTCTTGCTTAGTAATATCCCCATTAATAATGTACATTTCATTACCAATAATTGCCTTAACATTCTTGTTACGACAAATTTTGATCAATTCGATCGCACCATACATTACACCATGATCCGTAAGTGCGATCGCTGTTATCCCCAGTTCAATAGCTCTATCTACTAGATTTGGTAGCTGACTAGCACCATCTAGCAAACTATAGTCACTGTGAATATGCAAAGGAACAAAGGACATAGTACATTTCCCCAGGAACGAACAACACCTACAGCAGCAACCACAATCAAGATGCTCTGTGAAACCAGGATGTGTATTAGAGATAGGTATTCTAGCTTAATTTGGGAGGAATCTGGAATTTGTATTTTTTTGGAATGTAAACTTTTCCAAAAATTGTTTGAATCAGGCAGTCAATTAGTGGGGGATTATGACCAAACAGGAAGTTTTTCATTTTGATTCCTCAATCCCCAAATACTTATGTGCAATGGGTTTGAGTTTATTACTATTTGCCTAAATAACCAAATCGGGGATTTTTTAGTTTTGTAACACAGTATTACAAGGAATGATTGAATTACTATAAAAATTATGAACGATTTTTGTTAACTCTAGAAAATAGTGATTCAAAACCATGTCTCGCTCACTCTCCCAAGCCGTTTTGCTAGTGGACGGCTACAATATAATTGGTGCTTGGTCTTGCTTGAAGAAAACCCGCGATACTGCGGGATTAGAAGCAGCCCGATGGGAACTAGTCGAAGCTTTGACTAGTTACAGTGCTTTTGAGAATTATCAAACTAAAATTGTTTTTGATGCCCACTATCAAAACACTTCTAGCAATCAAGAAATAATTACAGGTAATCTAGCGGTACACTATACCGACTTTGGGCAAACTGCCGACACATACATCGAGAAAGCCTGTGCCTCTTTTCGATATGAAATTGCTCAATCTTTAATTTCTCGCGTCATTGTAGCTACATCTGACCGAGCACAGCAATTAATGATACAGGGCTATGGAGCAGAATGGATCTCTGCACACCAACTATGCTACCTAGTCCAAGATACTGTTTGTCGAGTCAAGAAAAAATCCCAATCTCGCAAACAATCCAAGGGTCGATTTTTAGCTAATTCCATCGATCCCAAGTCAAGACAGCGTTTAGCTGAATTACGTATGGGATTAAAATAGGTAGTATCTTCAGGTCAGTCTCCGTGAAAAATTTTCATCCCTGAGGATATTAGCGGAGCTTGGCACATACTGTTATTTCAGTTATCAGTTATCAGTTAGCCTCCTGGGTCGGAGCTGCGCTAACAGTTATCAGTGTTTTTGGCGTTGCAAACCCCACTGTTGCCTGTTACCTGTTCCCTATTCCCTACCCCGAAGAGGTTGGTTATTTTTCCCTGGGGCATTAGCCAGAAATAAAAATTGCCAAATATCTAGTCTGGGACTATATTTCAGCCACTAACAAAAAAAATTAGAAAAATTTTGCGAAAGTACTTGCAATTTTCTGTAGTTTACTTTAATATTATTAATCGTTGCGTTCCTCAGTAGCTCAGCGGTAGAGCGGTCGGCTGTTAACCGATTGGTCGTAGGTTCGAATCCTACCTGGGGAGTTGACTAAATTTAAAGGGATGTTCAGATGAAGTATGAGGGTAATAACTTTAAGCTTCATCTCCCAGATATCCGAAAGTTATGGTCTCTAGATCCAAATGTAACTTTTCTTAATCATGGTTCATTTGGTGCTTGTCCCAAAGCAGTGCTATCCGTGCAGCAACAGTTAAGGGCAAAATTGGAGGCTGAACCAGTTCGTTTTTTCACTAGGGAATGGGAACCCCTGATTGATGACTCTAGAAGTCAACTGGCTGCTTTTGTAGGTGCTGATGGGCAAGATTTAGTATTTGTCCCCAACGCCACCACAGGGGTAAATGCTGTGTTGCGTTCCCTGCATTTCTCAGCAGATGACGAGTTACTAACAACCAACCACGAATATAATGCTTGTCGCAATGCTCTAGATTTTATTGCTAGTCGCAGTGGTGCGCGGGTGGTGGTAGCGAAAATCCCCTTTCCCTTAGAATCACCCCAACAGGTAATAACAGCCGTTCTAGAGCGAATTTCAGCCAAAACAAAGCTGGTTTTATTGGATCATATAACTAGTCAAACAGGGTTAATTTTACCCATTCAAGAATTGATCAGGGAATTACAGGTACGTGGTATTGATACTCTCATAGATGGTGCCCATGCACCGGGAATGATTCACTTAAATTTACAAGAAATTGGGGCGACTTATTACACCGGAAATTGCCATAAATGGTTGTGCGCTCCCAAAGGAGCTGCATTTTTATATGTGCGAAGGGATAAACAGTCAGAAATTCGTCCCTTAACAATTAGTCATGGTGCTAACTCCCCACGTACAGACAAAAGTCCCTTTCAGTTGGAATTTGACTGGATGGGGGCTGACGATCCTACAGCTTATATATGCGTAGCAGAAGCAATTAAGTTTATGGGTTCTTTGTTGCCTGGTGGGTGGGATGAGTTGAGACAGCGTAACCATGAATTGGTGTTGCAGGGAAGGAAGTTGCTGTGTGATGCATTGAAAGTATTACCACCATGTCCTCAGGATATGATAGGGTCTATGGCGGTGATTCCCATGCCAGAATCTTGGGAAAATCGGGATTTTGCATCTGTACGGGATGAGTTATTGGATAATTTTGGTATTGAAGTACATATGATTCCTTGGCAAGAACAATCAAGGTTGTTGATGCGGATATCAGCTCAGATTTATAACTCTATACAGGAGTATGAGTATTTGGCACGGGCGTTAGGGTAAGTAATAAGTATTGAAGAAGGAAGAAGGAAGAAGGAAGAAGGAAGAAAGTTTGAGCGGGGTTTTGAGATTGGGACAAAGGACCCCAACTCAAAACGGACAACCGCTTTCATCAAATCCGGAAAAATCTGCCAGCCTCATCAGCAGTTTATTGGTTTAGCGGCATATATCTTGGCGGAAAAATCGCCC
>JASJDS010000069.1 GCA_030065055.1 Calothrix sp. MO_192.B10 | reverse complement strand
TAAAAACATTTGTTTCGATACAGGTAGTGCAAGAAACAATACGTCCGTAATCTTATCCCCTCAATTTATTTATGGGGATTATCTTTTTACTTTTTACTTTTATCTTTTTACTTTTTAAGCTCTTGCACTTGGGGTATTCCTTTAATTAAGGGAATTTTCCAGACTCTACCTGCTTTTTTTGCTCCTTTAATCCTTTGTTGCTGGAGCAAAACTTTGACTCTAGAGACCGAAATATTTAATAAAAATGCAGCTTCTGTCGTCCCGACAATTTTATTCATGATACTACAATGAAATATATCGCTATATTTTATCTTTTCATCAAATGAGCCAATTAGCCACTAAGCAGTCTTTAATGACCTAGGGTGTGACGGTCTACTACTTCTCTTAATATACAAGGGTGTAAGAGTTTACTGATTCAGTTGTTGTAATTTGCTATCAATGCGCTGCTCTGCTGATAATCGTTCTAGGACATAATCATTGAGATCCACAAATTGCATGGGAGCTACTAAGGTGGGGTGATGCGCCTGTATCTGCTGATACATTTGTTGCGCGATCGCTCGATAGGATGGATGTCCTTGACGGGTGCTGCGTAATTCCACTAAATGGTACACTTCCCGCAAATTTAGCTTGATCCGCCAGCGCACTAGATAGGCAAAGGGAACAACATACTCAGAAGCTTCAGGTAAATCTTTACTAATAAATTCCGTAGTTTCCGCAGCATCATCCAATGCCTGTTGATAGGGAGTTGCCAAGTTAGCAGCTGTTAATTCTGGGGGAACTATGTAACCGTGGGCAACAGAAAACCTTTGACGCTCTTGGGTAAGTACTCTATGCCTTTGCAAGTCACGATACGCGCCAATATCTGCCAAAATATCGAAGGTGTAGTAAACCTCTTCAAAAGCGCGTCCGGGGCGATGAAATCTTGACTCTCGCTCCCCTGCATAGGTATTAATCATCTCCACCCGTTCTGAGGTTGCCAAATCTGCTGCGTATGCTTGGATTTGCTCCAATGTCAAGTCGGAGTGGGGGTAAAGAATTGCCGCTACCACCTTAATTTCGGCTTGGGGATCGTACTCCACTAATTGCACTGTGGGGGAGGATGTGGGTTGTGTAGTTCCAAGCAGCTTTTGTGTCAGTAACTGGGTATTTTGACGGTTGGTGGATAGATAATGGGCATATTTCGCACCCCGTTCGGTTTTGGCGCGTTTGACAAAGGAAGGGATGACTCTATCTAATTCTTGTTGCATGGAGCCAGAAAGCGATCGCAATTCTGCATGGGGTGAGGCTGCAAGCTTAACTAGTAAATATTCAAAAGCCCTACCATTACCAAATAAGCCTACATTAGTTAAGGTTGCCATAGGTAGTAAACCCCGCAACAAATCCAAGGCTTTTGCTCTAGTTGCACTGTTATAAGCCCGTTCGGAAGTATCATTATCCCTGGGATGTACCGAACGCACCCAAACTAGTAGGGGATCAATTAATTGGGTATAGGTATCAAATAAATTATCTAGTGTTTTTTCATACCGCTCGGCATAACTAGAAGCCATAATCGACGGCTCCCGATAATAGCGATAACGCCCATTAATTTGCCGGTTGAAAGGCACATATCTGGTAGACTTCTCCAAGGGGGAAATTCCCAAACGGCTGTCTTCTAGAGCCTTAGCGGCAATATTGCTAATACCTTCACAGGCGATATGCGCCCCGCCCAACTCCGCCACCGAGTCATCACCGTAACCAATCAGTACGCGATCGTAAAATCCTGTAGCTTTTTGAATGGCTACTAATTGCTCTGTAGATTGATCCCCAGAGCCAACAAAACCCGCCTCCGGAGCATTGATAAACTCATCTAGGAGAATGCGACGCAAACTTTTATCACTGCGGCTATAGCGAGAGAATAACGCACCTTTCACCACTTCCGGTAAATTATACAAACAAAACACCGAGCGATCGCAATTGGTAGTAAATGGCTGTAGCAATAACTGCTCTGATTCTGTAAACGGATCTAAGAAAAATTCCTCCATTGTTTTAGCCGTCTACCTCAACATAAGCAACACCAGTGGAGCCAAAACCCCCACTACCGCGTTGGGATGCATTTAACTCATCCACTTCCTGAAATAATCCCTGCACCACAGGGGCTACAACTAATTGAGCAATCTTCATCCCTTGAGTGATTTGAAAAGATTCAGCACCAAGATTCAGCAAGATTACCTTAATTTCCCCCCTGTAGCCAGCATCAACAGTTCCTGGAGTATTTAGGACAGTTACACCATGTTTCAACGCCAAACCACTACGGGGACGTACCTGGAGTTCAAAGCCGATGGGAACCTCTGCTGAGATTCCCGTGGGTATGGCAAACCACTGCATTGGTTGTAAAGTATGGTCAGCAACAGCCACTAAATCTGCACCAGAATCTCCAGGATGTTCGTATTTTGGTAGTTTTGCCTCAGGTACTAGGCGTTTTACTTTGACTATGGCTTGACTATTGGGGGTCATTATTTACATACTCGCAAACATTCCAGCCTAATATTGTACCTCTTAGTTGTCTTGTTCTATGGTGATAGGGGAGTGTGGGAGGTGTGGGGAGTGAAGGAGTGAGGGAGTGAAGGAGTGTGGGGAGTGTGGGGAGACAAGGGGACAAGGGGACAAATTTTTCTTTATTACTTATTACTTATTACTTCATCATCCCATCACCCCAAGTGTGAGGGGTTATTTTTTAGATACTTAGCTAGAAATCCCACGCAAAATTTGGTTTACCCGGAGAGAGATAGGATTTTTATGCTCCTGTTATGGATGATTTAGGGTTAGAAATTGCCAATATAATATTAGAGGAATTATACCTCTTGCATAAATATTTTTTTATCTCACGCATTAGACGCACGGAGTGCGGCTTCCCGCAGGGTAGACGCATTAGACGCGTTCGCGCAGCGTGTCGCGAAAGCGACTCAGCGGCTTCCCGCAGGGTAGGCGCAAAGAAGAGCATGAAAATGACGACTTTTGCAAAGAGTTCTATTGAATGCTGCAATTTCCTAAAATCATTAGGTTTCAATTTATAAAAGTTTGAGATAAGTAAACTTAAAAGCGTTTTGCCACTGACAAGACAAAATATTGATAGGAGATAAATTCAATGGTCACTACTACAGCCATTACCGACAAAATTAAAAGTCTCAGTGATTTACAAAAATGCTTTAACTTACATCAAACTGATAGTAACCAATTTTTCTCCGAATTACAATCAGAATTACCCCCACTTAACTCACAAGAACAAGCAGGAATTGAACGCATTAAACGCCGATATGACTACCATCGTCTTGATGGATTACTTTTGAAAGGTACAATTAATTTATTAGTATTATCGCCACTTTTAGAAATTGCAGGCTTTCTGGATTCACCCTTCCGCATTCGTTCACCTTATGGTATTGAACTGGAAATTGAGGAGCCAGAAGAAACAATTCATGGTTTTATTGATACATTGGTTGTACAAGAACAACTGTGGATTTTTGTAGTTGAATCAAAACGCACGAGCATACCTGTTCCTGCGGCTTTACCACAGTTACTAGCTTATATGTTTGCTACACCTAGACAAGATAAATCTGCTTTTAGCATGGCTACAAATGGGGATGAATTTGTATTTTTAAAGTTAGTGTTTGGCGATACACCACAGTATGACATTTCCCGGACTTTTTCATTATTTCCTCGTCGCCATGAGTTGGGGGAGGTATTGCAAATTATGAAGCGATTAGGACAAGCTATTTTGTCATAAAAAAATATTTTTACTTGTACAAATAATAATCAAGTACCTTAAGCATACGGAATTCTACCAAAATATTCGCCGCTCCTTGCTATTTGTCTGGCGATTTTTTGTTTGATTTAACTGGCAATGATATTTGTCCATTTGGTAGAATATTTGTACAAAATGTACGTTTTGTATATTTTGATTTTATTCTTCTTATAATCTTAGACGTTATGACTATCATAAGTGCGACTGATGCTCGTGCAAATTTTCAAGATATTGTTCGCCGTGCTGAGTATGGCGGAGAGCGTGTTTTAATTCAACGTCATGGCAAGACTGTTGCTGCGGTTATTAGTATTGATGATTTGAAGCGTCTTGAGGCTATGGAAGATGCAATCGATTCTGAAATTCTTCGCCGTGCTGTTCAGGAAAATGATGGGTTTACTAGTTTAGATTCTATTATCGCTAGCCGAAACGATGGCTGATAGATACGATTTGAGGATTGCTAAAACTGCTGAGAAAGATTTAAGGGGTTTAATTCCCAAGCATTTTAAGCAAGTTGTTACCAAGTTGTTTTCTCTTTGCACTAATCCTAGACCGCAAGACCACAAGCAGTTGAAAGGTTATGAGGGTGGTTATCGTGTTGATCAAGGTGAGTATAGAATCCTTTATACGATTGATGATTCGCTTAAGTTAATTGATGTATTTCGTGTTGGGAAACGGAATGATGATGAAGTTTATGAAAATTTGTAAGAGTTCAGGACTTACGCAATTGTCACAATCGGTCATTGGTGCGTGATGTTACAAGTCTGATTGCTACGTTCAAATATTCTTGCAACGTCACGCAACGGCAATAATGCGGGAAGAGAATCTACACCGCATTTTGCCTCCCCTACAGAAAAAATATGTCAGTTGCGTAAGTCCTATTCAAAAAGCGATCGCACCTGCGGAATGTGAGGTTTACAGGGAGCATACCAATTAAAAAAAATATTAGGTAGTGGGAGCATCTTGCTTTCTTGATATCTGATGCGGGCAAGATGCCCGCACTACAATCATTAATCCGTTTAGAGTAATTTTGTAAAATGGAATTTCCCTTAACCCATAGCAATAGTTTGGGGACTAGTTGCTAAATGCTCGGTAGCGTTTAAAACTTCCTTTCTAGCCCAGGTATCAGCTGCTAAAATGTCATCTAAACTGGGATTTGCACGATTATGATTTTGATGTCGATCGCACACCCACTCAATACACCGGGGAATATCTAAGAATTTAATTTTCTCTTCTAAAAATAGGGCTACGGCTTGCTCGTTGGCAGCATTTAATACAGCTGGCATGGAACCACCTGCTTTACCTGCGGCATAGGCTAATTGCATACATGGGTATTTCTGGCTATCGGGTTCTCGGAATGTTAAGTCTCCAGATTTCACCAAATCTAATGGTTGCCAATCCGTATAAATACGCTCTGGCCAAGATAAAGCATATAGCAAAGGTAGCCGCATATCAGGCCAACCCAACTGGGCTAAAACCGAGGTGTCTTGTAGTTCAATTAAGGAGTGAATAATACTTTGGGGATGGATGACAATATCAATGCGATCGTAATCCATACCAAATAGGAAATGGGCTTCAATTACTTCCAAACCCTTATTCATTAAAGTGGCAGAATCCACAGTAATTTTACGCCCCATTGACCAATTGGGATGCTTTAAGGCATCTGCAACCTTGACCTCAGCTAATTTCGCCGTATCCCAATCCCGAAATGCACCCCCAGAAGCCGTGAGTAAAATTCGCCGTAAACCCCCTGCTGGTACCCCTTGTAAACACTGAAAAATTGCGGAATGTTCGGAGTCTGCTGGTAATAATTTAATTCCGTGCTTTTCCACTAATGGGAGGATAGCCGGTCCCCCAGCAATCAAAGTTTCTTTGTTAGCTAGGGCAATATTTTTACCAGCTTCAATGGCAGCAATGGTAGGTAATAAACCAGCACAACCAACAATACCCGTGACTACACTTTCCGAATTACCATAGCGAGCAACTTCAACAATCCCCTCCTCTCCAGCGAGGATAATTGGCTGGGGATCTATATCCGCGATCGCAGCTTTGAGTGCTGGTAATTTTTCTGACGCACGAATGGCTACTATACTGGGTTGAAACTGCCTGACTTGGGCAGCCAACATTTCTACATTATTCCCTGCTGCTAATCCCACAATCTGGAACCGATCGGGGTACTGCGCCACAATATCTAAAGTCTGAGTACCAATAGAGCCAGTGGAACCAAGAAGAGTAATCGCTTTCACAATTATTTAAGCATTGACAGACACCTCCACTATAAATTGATCGGTACGCGCAGTGAAGGAGGGAAGGAGGGAAGGAGGGAAGGAGGGAAGGAGGGAAGGAGAGAAGGAGAGAAGGAGGGAAGGAGGGAAGGAGGGAAGGAGTGAAGGAGGTATTTTCAGATCCGCAGGTTGTGGGATTTGACCATGGGGGCTAGGTTGAAAATAGTTAAAAAGCGCGGAGTAGGGGCGCATTGCGTGCGCCCTTGAGGAGTTATTCACCCCCGCATTTTCAGATCCGCAGGTTGTGGGATTTGACCGTGGTGGTCTAGCTTGAAAATAGTTAAAAAGCGCGGAGTAGGGGCGCATTGCGTGCGCCCTTGAGGAGCCAGGGAAAGTACAAGCAGTAGGATAATCTAACCGATCGCTTGGGAGCAATTGGAGGATCTATTCTCATGTCCTCCCTAAGTTTTACACTGATTGATAAAAACCTGAAATAATATAGTTAATACTAGGAATAAAAAACAGGAGGTAAACTTATTTGCCTTCGTAAACTTTTATTGAAAATTATCTGATTTGTACCCGCTTATTTAATGAACCCATCCCTCAGTCTGGCGATCGCCCATCTTAATATTGGCACTGACAACTTCGCCATTTGGGTGGTAAATGCTCCCTATCCCAGTGGTTATGTTTTACGTGATTGTGTGTGGTCTCACAGTGTCACCAGAGTTTGGCGAGAATGGCAACAAATGTTCGCGCCTCATAATAATGTAGATATTCCCCAAGGAAAAAATTTAACTGAACCCAATCAGTTACCATCGGAGCTACCTCAAATCTCAGCAAAAGGAGGATATGCCGCACGGTTGATGCAAGAATTGGGCATGAGGCTATGGCGTTGGTTATTTGATGGTCAGATTCTCAATAGTTTGGAACGCAGTCAAGGCATAGCTATGGGTCAAAATACCCGCTTGCATTTGCGTCTAGAAATTCGTGACCCAGGCTTGATTGCTTTACCTTGGGAAATTATGCAGCCCAAACCAGGGCAACCAGCTATTTCTTTGTCCCATCAACAACTCCTATTCAGCCGCACTACCAGCGAAGTAGAGCCACTACCATACTTACGCACCGATCGCGCTTTAAATATTCTCCTAGTGCTGGGAGAAGATGATCGACTACAGCTAGACCAAGAAGCCTCACTTTTAGAACAAACCTTAATAGGGGGAGGTCCCCTCGCCAGTAGTGCCCAAGGATACGCACCTTGCTTGGTAAAAACCCTTGTACAACCAACTCCTGAGGAGTTAATTCAAGAATTAGAATCTAAAACTTATAATGTGTTTTTTTATGCCGGTCATGGTCTACCAGCACCAGATGGGGGTCAACTATTTTTGCGCCCAGGCATGACTCTCAATGGCATAGAACTGGCACAGGCACTGACTAGTACCGGTGTCAAATTAGCTGTTTTCAATGCCTGCTGGGGAGCGCAACCAGCCGCAGTCAATCGTCAGGCAATTCCCTCCAGTAGTTTGGCTGAGGTATTAATCCGTCATGGAGTTCCCGCTGTATTGGGAATGCGAGATGAAATTGCAGATCGTGAAAGCCATAGCTTTATCCATGCCTTTGCCCAAGCTTTGCGATCGCGTAAACCCATCGATGAAGCGGTGGCAGAAGCAAGACAACAGTTATTAACTGTGTATAAATTTAATCAACCAGCTTGGACCTTGCCAATTCTCTATCTCCACCCATACTATGATGGGGAATTGATCAAAAGTTTTGATGAGGGAATTACAGAACTACCAGAAACGTCCATCCCTGGTATTGCTAATAGATTCCCCCCTGCTGTTTTACGCTCTGCTGGTAAAGTCTGGCAACTTAGACCCGGTGTCAATCGCATCGGCCGCACGGCAGATAATGATATTGTGATTCCAGAACCTTCCGTATCCAGGTTACATGCAGAAATTTTGAGTAGGAATACTCTAATTGGTGCTAATTCAGTACAAATTTATTACCTCAATGAAAAATCAACCTATGGTACAACCTGGATTTTAGAATCTGGAGCTTGGCGACAAGTTCATCACGAAGAAGTTCCCCTAAAGTCGGGAATGCAATTAAAATTCGGTAGTACCAGAAGCCAAACTTGGGAATTTACCATCGAAAATAGATAGAAGCCACATTCCTCCCCCGAATCCCTAATAATAACAACACCAATCAACGGTTGATTACAGGCAATATGTAGTGTATGCAACTGAAAACATTTATGATTGTTGGTAGACAGCAATTGCCTATCTTTCTAGGGAAAATCAGATTTTTTTGCGGAAATTAGATATGAGCAGATGTAGCTGTCAGTACAAGTTAATTCATTACGCGGAGACAAACAAAAATGATTGACCAAACAAACTCTTCCAACACCTTGTATCCCCCAGGACATTCCATTGAGTTAGATTTACTAGAACACTTACTCACTCCAGAAGATGAAACTTATCCGTGGAACCCCCTGGATCCTGAGTCTGAAGAATATTTTCTCCAAGCAGAATCACAATTCGTTCTCCAAGATGTAATGGAACAACAGTTAGATTCCTCTTCCCAAAACTTTTACTCTGGGCTAGATACTCTTTGGGCAAAATTCTCACCCACAGAACACTACAATCATACTACAAATATTGACATTGTGGCAGAGCTACAAAAAACTTTACAACTAAGTTTTGCAGCGCGAGTACCTCAAGATTGGTTGTCAAAGATAGCTCAAACAGCTGGTCAAATTTTCGATTCTCAGGCTTCAATGGGAGAGCAATTGGTGCAATGTGTCCAATCGGTATTGCCAACATGGCAAGAAGAAGATTTACTCGTATTAGCACGTCCTCTTGCCTATGCTATGCGTAGCAATAACCATTCTCAGAATGAAGCAACACAGGTTGTAGAAAAAATTGGGGAAAGGGAATGGACAACTTTATCAGAAATAGAACAAGCCAGATTGAGTCTAGCGATCGCCCATTATGCTCTTAACCAAATTCAGCAATCTCAAGATACAGAAAAATAATCTATTACTGGCTTGGTGGTGTGTAGAGGTTTTGCGGAGACAAATAGTTGTTATGCCTGCATTTGTATTGGATATTTTTGAACCTTCATCCAATACCAACGTTTATGGAGAGCATTTTTAATATATGATGCTGATCGGACTAAAATCATCTATCAAAAGATATAAAATATTCATTTCCTCCCAGCAAAGTTATCATGTGCAGGCATGGCAACCCCACAACGGGGAAGTAATAACTAATAAGTAATTAGTAATTAGTAATTAGGACTTATGCACTCATTACGAGAAGTCAGGTGTTTGGGATTGCTTCCTTACGTCGCAATGACTGTAATTATGTTGTCTGTGCGGAATGTGGGTAATAAGTAATAAGTAATAAGTAATAAGTAGGGTCTGCGGAATAACTTGAAAACTCTTATCTTGTAAGTGCCTCAGGCTGTTTTTGCATCAAAAAGTGCAATCCAATAGGGGTATAAGGCTTAAAAACCTTGCATTGACGAGCGACCCCCTAAAGGGTTCGTTAGTTACTTCAAGTCGGGGAAAAGGGATGGAGTACTAACTCACCGCGACGACGACAGTCGCTCTGGGTAGCGCGAGTCGTGACAAGAAGATTGGAGTTCAAAAAAATGTCAACAATAAGGCTGAAACTGTTGCCTGTTGCCTGTTGCCTGTTGCCTGTTGCCTACCCCCACAATCATGACTTTTATAGCAAGCCCTAAGTAATAAATAACTCCGAACTCCGAACTCCGAACTCCGAACTCCTAAACCTGCCCTACGGGAACAGCCAGCCCTATTTAGGTTGAAAAAAACGGGTAGCGAAATTTTGCGATCGCGTGGGTGAAAGTGCCCTGGCTTTGAGAATCGCCGCCATGAGAAAAGCGTAAGAAATTACACCTACAACTATTAAAAGCAAACCATTAATTATACCTGTAGCATTCCATAAAGCGTGTAAGGTGGATGCAGTTAAATAGCCTACCAGTAGGATTTGCCAACTTTTCCGGGGCTTGAGGACAGCTAAACCGATAAAGTATCCCAAATAGCCACTATATGCCATATGTCCTGGTAAAGAGCCGAGAATACGGGGAATGAGCAATTGAAACCCAGCCAACAAACCAGCTCCTACCCCTGCTTGTTGAGCAACATTTTGAGTCACTGCTGGTACATATTGCCCCAGGGTTTCTAACAGGGTAAAACCTACAGCAGAAGCCGTCCCCAGAAGAATGCCATCTAATGGTTCCCACACCCCTATCCGTTCTCGCCAGGGTGAAGGTAATATCTTGCCAATTAATAAAGCACCCATAATTGGTAATGCTTTTAACAATTCTTCCATTAAACCTGCGCCAAAGAACATCCGCACCAGGAGTTCTCTGAAGGTTATATCTGGAGTTTCAGGTAAACTACCGGGTAGAATGTCACGAAATACAAATATAAATACATCTAACAAGGGACTCAGGAGAATTAGCATTGTTGCTACTCCCGAACCTATAAGTACCCACCAAGGCTTATGTTTTCCACATAGCAAGTAGATAAAAAAGTAATATGCAGCTAAAGCTATAAAAGTTGCGACTAAAACTTGATTTAATTCCGGTCTATCCAGGGTAGCAAACATTAAAACCACAAATACCACTGTGATAATTCCGGGAATTAGATAAGCCTTGCTCGTTAAATCTTTACCCGTAGAGAGAATCGGAAATAACTGGGTAAAACTCACCGAATCAGCTAAAGATGAATTTGGGTGGCTAGTTACTGACTGGGGGGGAGTGAAGGAATTTTGTTTAATCGGTGTAGGTGTTCCGGAAGAAACTACCTGATACTCAAACAGAAATTCTGGCCCATCATGACCTAATCTTATGCGATCGCCGGGTTGTAGTTCTTGGGAACCTTGCAACCGTTGACCATTTAAATAGGTTCCATTGGCACTATTCAAGTCATGTAGTACCCAATTAATAGCACCATCCGGAGATGTAGATAGGGGACGAAAAGTCGCGTGACGACGAGATACCATGCGATACATCATGGCATCTAAAATAATTTCACAGCTGGGGTCTCGTCCAATTACCATGTCTTGAGTAGGAAGCAGGGGGTAACTAAAATCTGACCCCAAAACTGATCCATTTGCAGACACTAGCCGCACCAATGCATTTTGTCTTGCGTTTTTGCCTGTCATTGAGTGAGAGTGGTTACTAAATTAATTATTTACTTGTTGAACCGCAGGACTTAACCCTAGCCAGATTCACAGCATGGCTAGATACACTATAGCTTCACTTACTGCTAAGAAATTAAAAATTTTGCAGAAGAAAAAGTTTTTGGCTGATTTTACTAAATCTTTATAATTGGTTAATTCGGTACTCAAAAACCAAAATCATAAAATAAATCACAGGAGGTACACTCAAATCGCCACAGTCTGCGCTAGGGTAGAAATTAGAACTCGATTTGTGATTCAGCGTGCTGCACTGTAAACATCCTATTATTTATCTGTTTTGGGCAGTGACAATTGCCTCATTAACAGCCTGTACCAATAGTTCCATTGGTAAAAATTTGGAACAATCTTTAGCTCCAGATCCTCAGTTAAAAAATAATTCCACAGTGTTTGGTGCTAAAAATGTCAGCGATCGCCAAAATCAGCTAACAGAATCTACAATCAAGTTACCGGCAGATTTTCCCCAAAGTATTCCTCTTTATTCTAATGCAAAACTCCAGGAAGTGACACCGGCTAAGGATAGAGATAATGGAGTATCAACCCGTTGGTTCAGCTCAGATCCGAGTAATATTATTGCCAGTTTTTACAGCCAACAGTTGCAGAAAAATAACTGGGAAATTGTCAAACAGCAACAACCAAGGGAAAATTTTCACAGCATTTTGTCAGCAAGGCGGAATGATATACAAGTCAATATTTCTATTCAGCCGCAAAAGGTGACTAATGCTGCAATAAATCAACCCAAAAATGTTACTGAAATACTAATTGAATATCTACCAATTAAGGGATTAGGTACCATTACAACCAACTCCCCAAGCAATGGCAATAATATTCCTCAGCCAGGAGAATCGGAATTTATTGGACCATTATCACAGAAACAATCGACTAAAGAATCAACGAAACAAACTAATAGTAAAATTACACCCAACAATCAGTCACAGACTATTGGCGATGTTAACAAAGTACCCAAACAGTTACGCCAATATATCCAAGATTTAGCAGTACTGGGAATTTTTGGCGAAGAATATAACAATAGCAAAAGTAATTCTAGTAACAATGGCAACCTGTTTCAACCGAACCAAAGTATAACTAGACGAGAATATGCTCTTTGGTTAGTGGCTGCCAATAATGCCATGTATGCTAATAGACGAGACAAACAGGTATATTTTGCATCAGTTAGCGATCGCCCGGTGTTTAAAGATGTATCGCCACAAGACCCAAACTTCCCCACAATTCAAGGATTAGCAGAAGCTGGATTGATTCCCAGTTCCTTATCTGGGGATAACAGTGCCCTTCTATTCCTTCCCGATGAACCCCTAACTAGGGAACAATTGTTGTTATGGAAGATACGCTTAGATACTCGCCAAGCTTTACCAAAAGCTAACATAAATGCAGTTCAACAAGCTTGGGGTTTTCAAGATGTAGGTAAAATCGAGCCCAAGGTATTAGGGGCACTATTGGCAGATCATCAAAACGGGGAAAAATCTAATGTGCGTCGAGCATTTGGTTATACCACCCTGTTTCAGCCCAAGAAACCCGTGACTCGTGCAGAAGCTGCGGCGACTTTGTGGTACTTCGGTACTGAGGGTGATGGTATATCGGCTGTTGATGCTGCGAAATTAAGTAATAAGTAATAAGTAATAAGTAGTAAGTAATAAGTAATAAGTGAATATGACCTGTGACTACTGGATTATTTATGGTGTTCCTGCTGCGGCATTCTTACAAGATTTAGCGAAATTGATGGAAACCAATCCGCAATCTTTAACAATGTAATGGATAAAAACCCACAACATCTAATTTATCAAGAACGTCAAAAAATAAATCACCCCGTAGGGGCACGGCATCCACAATCTTTACCATCATAGAGGAATTTTACAAATGCCGTGCCCTTTCCCGTGATTATGAAGTATAATGCACTTAATAAAATATTGGCGAACTTTGCGTCTTTGCGTCTTTGCGCGAGCTTCATTAGCCGGAATATTCAGCGCAGCTTCATAGAGAAATGGTATAACGCCAAGCTTCGCCAGCAGCAACGCCGAAAACAGAAATATTTACGTTGCCAATTCTTGCAACTTAGTCAAAACATCCCCAGCATGACCCTTCACCTTTACCTTAGTCCATATATGAGCGATCGCTCCTTGGGGATTAATCAAAAAAGTCGATCGCACCACCCCCATATATTCTTTACCCATAAATTTCTTTAATTGCCAAACACCATAGGCTTCTGCTACCTGGTGTTCCGGATCACTCAATAAGGTAATTGACAACCCATGCTTATCAATAAACTTACAGTGGGACTTAGTTGAATCTGGACTCACCCCGACAATGGTAGCTCCCAATTCAGTAAAATTACTTTTTAACTCAGTAAAATCTTTAGCTTCTGTTGTACAGCCAGGTGTATTATCCTTGGGGTAAAAGTAGAACACCAACCACTTACCCGCAAAATCTTTCAGACTCTTGCTATTACCATCTGCATCGATAGCTGAAAACTCAGGGGCTAACTTTTCTAATTCGGGAATGGGATTCATATCAAAAACTCTTAATATTAACCAAGTTTGGAGGTTTAATTCCCCTGCCTCTACAAGCAGTATGTTTTGTGTCAGGGTAAAATCCCCGTTACAAAACTTAATTCGCTCATTCTAAATTCTACATTCTTTCACCCATCTAAATCGCCTTCCATTACCTGTGCGATCGCTTCTCGGGTATTATGTTTAAACTCAGCTACATCAACATATTTGAGAATCGCAATCGCAATCATCATACCAATTGCTTGCATCCCAAACACCAAACCGTAAGCTAAAACAGGCAAATCAAACCATAACTTGCCCACATCTAAAACCAGTCCACCACTGAAAGTAGCTAAAGCACGGGATAAGGCTTGAGCAAGTCCCCATGTACCAATAAATGTACCGGCGGTTTCCGCTGCTGTCAGGTCTAACATTAAACTAATGGAACTAATGGTGGTGACACCTGTGGCAAAACCAAACAAAATCAGGGCTGATTTTAATACCGTTTGTTGTTGGGTAAATCCCGCCAGAATAATCAAAATAAAACAAATTGCTACCAACAAACAACCCAGTCTCGCTGTTGCTTTTTTGCCAATTGTGGGAATTATTTTAAATCCCGTAATTCCGTAACCAAGCAAAATACCAATTCCCCAGTAGGAATTAAGTAAAGTAGTGTCACCAATGGACATCCCAAAAACTTTAGCACCGTAGGGTTCCAAGACAGCTTCTTGCATAAATAAGCTCAGATTCACAACTGTCACAAATAGGAAAAATATCCCTGTTTGACGGCTAGCTGTTAATACCTTGAATGCCTGACGAATGGTAATATTTGATTCTGAATTTGCCAATACAGAACGGCTACCATAACGAGAATATTTCTTCTCAACTCTCCAGGTAGCAATTATAACTAAGCCAAATACAATCAAAGGAACCATTAAAAATAGGGTATTAATTGATTGTTGTAAAATTTCAATGGGGATTGTATTTATAGCTGATGAAGCGGATAAACTGGCATTAATATTGTTATTAATCGGTTGTAAGTTATCTAACAAAACCTTGCCTGTAATACCTCCTAAAATAATTCCCACCATTAACATTGACCAGGTAATCGAGACAATTTTAGAACGATTATCCTCGTCAGAAATATCAACTAATAAAGCAGTAAAAGGAGTGGAACTAGTACTTAAAGCTAGACCGTAGATCAGAAAAAATAAGCCGAGAATAATTGTGAGACTAATAGTAGGAAATCCCCAAAACCAACCATTAGCATTGTTGACTACATTCCCTAGTTGCCAGACAATTTGAACAGCGATTAAAATTGCTATACCAAAGAAAGCTGCTCCCAAACGAACATAGCCACTACGATGCAATTTAAACAGGGGCTTTGAATCTGATAATTGACCAATCCAAACCTTGGCTGGGGCAATGATTTGTGACATGGCTAAAATCCCGGCGGTAACTGAGGCAGGAATAGCCAGTTCATTAATCATCACTCGGTTGAGAACTGCCAGGGTGAGAACCGCCATTAACCCCAAGCCCATATTAAACAAACCCAAGCGAAACATTGTTGGTAATGTTACTTTGGGCATTGATGGAGGATGATTTTCAGAAAAATTTTTGCGATCGCCAATAGTCATCTTACATTATTGAAAGGGATTATCCTTGATTGATCTTACCTGCAAAATATTGTATTTATCTCAATCCCAATTAATATAGAAACTATAGCTTCATCTAATCAGGACTAAAGCTGCGTATCACAATCAGTGGTTGGTGCGTGATGCTATAAGCCTCATTGCTAGGTTCAAACATTTTCCCAGTGGTTGGGTACAAACCTAGAAAAATATGTCAGTTGCGTAAATCCTACTAATTTTGGCGTATAACTCCTGCTACATTTACTGCCCTTTGCGGTGAGATTCAACGCCACTTCGTATAAATTTAGAGAAAAACAAAGCAATAATTCTTATGTCACGATCATCCGATAGGAGTAATTTTGACTACATTCGTGAGTGTGGAAGTATTAACCGTAACTCTTCCCATCCAATTCCTGGAGTCTTGTTGATTGGTGGTGCAGAAGGAGCTACATCAGGGGAAGATTCAGCCACCCGATGGTTCCTTGAGCGAATAGATGGGGGAGATTATTTAGTTCTGCGTTCTGGTGGAATCGGCTGTCAAGCTGATTGGGTTTGCGATTGTTATCGAGATTTGGTTGGTTCATCCGCAGAAATTTCGATTGATAGCCGAGACGCTGCGAATGATCCGCAAGTGATTGAATATATCCGCGATGCTGATGGTTTATTTATAGCAGGTGGAGACCAAAATGCTTATGAGGATTATTGGGAAGGATCTGCTGTAGAAGATGCTATTAACTACCTAATTAAGGAAAAAAGAGTTCCTGTTGCTGGTACTAGTGCTGGTATGGCAATTTTAGGAGAGTATTATTATGCACCTGCCCATGAAGGGGTACTGAGTTCAGAAATATTAGACGATCCTTTTCACCACAATACAAAGGATATTTATCACAGTGATTTTATTGAAGTTCCTATCCTGAAAAATGTGATTACTGATACTCACTTAGATAGAAGGGATTATAGCCATCCGGAAACAAGATATGGCAGAATTTTCGGGTTGATGGCTAGGGTTTTACATAATAATCGCGATCAGCTACCGGTATATGGTATTGGTTTAGAGGAAGGGGCATTTGTTGCTATTGATGAGGAGGGAATTGCTCAGGTATTTGGCAATGGAACCACTGAGGGACAAGATGCATATTTTTTACAAACTAATGGAATATTACCAGAACAACTGGAACGCGATCGCCCCTTAATTTGGGATGGCCAAGGACGAGCGGTGAAAGTATACAAAATATCAGGAACCCCAGAAGGAAGCGGACATTTTGACCTCAATAACTGGTCTACTGCTTCTGGAGGAATATGGGAATATTGGTATACCACTGGTGGTTACTCTGGCTTTAATCGACGCACAATAGAATAGTGAAAGAATGTAGAATGTAGAATTTAGAATTTAGGGTTCCCACACCTAAGCTGTCAACCATCAACCATCAACTAACAACTAACAACTAACAACCATTTTCAAGCTAGTCCCTCATGAGAAAATCCCACAACCTACGGATCTGAAAATGCGGGGGTGACTAACTCCTCAAGTTAGCACGCAATGCGCCCCTACTGCGGCTCCCACACCTAAGCTGTCAACCATCAACTAACAACTAACAACTAACAACTAACAACCATTTTCTAGCTAGCCATAATCAATGCAAAATACTCGTCTTAACAACCTATTTGATGCGATCGCCAGAAATATAGGACAATGGTTTCTCAACCCTTGGCGACGAATATCCCTATCGATTGTGAGTTTTTTGTTTGGCTTTTTCATGGGGACAGCTGTGGTAACTACCGCCGGACAGCAGGCAAAACTTGATATTTGGATCGCTGCTATTCTCGTAATTATGACGGAAGTTGGTAGTAAAATACTTTACAGCCGCACTCCTGAACAACAACGTATTCTCTGGGTAGAATCCCTCAACTATTTCAAAGTAGGTCTAATATATAGCCTGTATATCGAAGCCTTTAAACTAGGTTCCTGATGCTGATGGAATTAATACAAGGGGTTAATTAACAACAACACCTGAATGAGCGAATTTAGAATTACTTTTAACTTACATTATGCTCAATTAGAGCCGGAAGCTCTCTGTTCTGGTTAAACCCAACAAAAACCTACTTGCTGTTGGGTTTGGTTTCGTACCACTTCGTGGAAGCAAGCTACAACCCAACCTACGAAAAGTTAATACCAATTTGAACAAATAATTGGGACACATGATTGATTGGTAGGGGCGGGGTTACCCCGCCCCTACGAGTGGATATGTTGCAAACATTTTTTGATTTGTTATAAGTTTTTAGCCGTTTGGAGTATATCATCCCGCAACTGTACAACGCCGATTTATGAGTGGGATAACTGATAACTGATAACTGATAATTGAAATGACAGCTTGGCTACAGGATATATTTACCACTACAGAGTTGAATCCAACATGGCGACAACAAGCCATAGATGCAGCCTTAGCAGATAAATTCAGAGCAAAAGCCTTTGCTATCACTCCAGAAAATGTAGAGGAAGTCATAGAAACCCGCTTTCATCTGCTGAAATCAATTTATCCTGCTTTTAGGCAATTCTGCCAAACAAATCTACAAATATTACCCCAAGAAATGTTAGGGGTATTGTGGGACTACTGGCTACCTTTAGGAATCAAAATTGCATCTGCGCGTCAACATTTAGGACATCCTTTGATCCAGGGAATATTGGGGGGACAGGGAACAGGAAAAACTACAATGTGCGGGGTGCTGAAAATAATTTTGCATCAATTGGGATATTGCTGTTTGAGTTTATCTTTAGATGACTTGTACAAAACCTATAGCGATCGCTTAATTTTACAACAACAAGATCCTCGTTTAATTTGGCGGGGTCCTCCAGGAACCCACGATGTAGATTTGGGTGTGGATATCTTACAACAAATTCGCCGGGGAAACAGCCCAATTGCAGTCCCTCGCTTTGATAAATCTCTCCATCAAGGTGCAGGCGATCGCACTACTCCCGAAATCGTCCATAATATTGATATTGTCCTATTTGAAGGTTGGTTTGTGGGGGTACAGCCAATCAACCCAGCCGCATTTGATAGTCCACCCCCACCAATTATTACAGATGGGGATAAAAACTTTGCCCGTGACATGAATGCCAAACTTGATGACTATCTACCCCTATGGGAACAATTAGATAGTTTGATGGTGCTGTATCCCCAAGATTATCGTCTTTCCTTAACCTGGCGCCAACAAGCCGAACATCAAATGATTGCAGCCGGTAAATCGGGTATGTCTGATGCTCAAATTGACGATTTTGTCAACTATTTTTGGCGTACTCTCCATCCAGAATTATTTATTCCACCATTATTAGAACCACCAACACCAGTTGATTTAGTCATTGAAATTAACTGCGATCGCGTCTGGAGCAAAGTTTATCAACCAAGCGAAATAAGCAATAAGTAATAATACCATTTTGAAAAAAGAATGGGACAGATGGGTGGATGGGTAGGGGCACGGCACCAGTAAGATAGTTTTATGCACTAAAATATTGTGGATGCCGTGCCCTTGCGAAGAATGTATGTGCACAGGTGATGAAAGCCAGATATCAGTCGTAGGGGTGCAAGCCTTGCGCCCTCTTCAATGGTATGTTTTTCAGAAACTACCTAACTGTGACCATGTCCGATTTATAAACGACACTTCGGGTATTGTTCGGGTTTTGATTATTCCCGCTTTCAGAAAATACAGTAGTACTCGGTGATAGCAAAAAAATATATATTAAACCGAATGCAAGCCGTATGGCAGTAATCAACAAATTACGTATACTTTTGTGATTCATTATTAGTAGCATCCCTGATGATCGCTTTTGTTATACTCAGGAAATTCAGGAATGTCCACTAGATTAATTTGTTGGGCGTTGCATAAATGCGGGATGAATTGAGATTTTTCGCCCAGGGTAAACGTCGATTCTTTGCGCCTTTGCGCCTTTGCGTGAAATAAAATTCATCCCATTAATCAGCAACGCCATTTGTTGTTGTTTCCTGAAATTGAAAAACAAGAATCTCACACCTAGATACAAAAACGCTCATTTATACTGTACGCCTCTGCATCTATTGCGTGAGATCCGCAAAAATAAAATTTAATTGTCTAACTGTTGATACCCAAACTACAACTTAAACCAACCACCGGGCTGCATCTTTAGCGTGGTAAGTCAAAATTAAGTCTGCACCAGCACGTTTGAAACTGGTTAAGGTTTCTATCACAACTCGTTCTTCGTCAATCCATCCATTTAAAGCGGCAGCTTTAATCATGGAATACTCACCCGAAACATTATAGGCAGCAACAGGTAAGTTAGAAGCCTGTTTAACTCGCCAGATAATATCCATGTAGGATAAAGCTGGCTTCACCATCAGCATATCCGCCCCTTCTGCTACATCCAACTCAATTTCTTTAATCGCTTCCCGAGCATTACCAGGGTCCATTTGATAGGTTCTGCGATCGCCAAATTGAGGGGCAGAGTCAGCAGCATCTCTAAATGGTCCGTAGTAAGCAGATGCATACTTGGCTGCGTAGGAAAGAATGGGTATATTTTGGAATCCCGCTTCATCCAAACCAGCACGGATTGCTTGCACAAATCCATCCATCATCCCGGAAGGAGCAATAATATCCACCCCAGCTTGAGCTTGGGAAACTGCTGTTTTCTTCAGTAATTCCAAGGTAGGGTCATTTAACACCTGTCCAGTTAAGTCACCTACTTGCAAATAACCGCAGTGACCGTGACTGGTGTATTCGCACAAGCAAGTATCGGCAATCACAATTAATTCAGGTACTGCTTCTTTAACTGCGGTGGCAGCTTTTTGCACAATACCGCAATCATGCCAAGCACCTGTGGCTTCAATATCTTTATTCTCAGGAATCCCAAATAAAATAATGGCAGGAATTCCCAACTCATAAACTTCTTTGGCTTCGTCAACAATCTTATCTACTGACAGTTGAAAAACTCCAGGCATCGATTTGACTTCATTGGCAATTCCCTCTCCCGGAACTGCAAATAATGGATATATTAAATCACTTGTATTTAACACAGTTTCCCGTACCATTCGGCGCAGTTGTGTATGGGTACGGAGACGACGGGGACGATGGATAGGAAACATAAATTTTTGTAAACCTAAAAGCTAGAATGGACAAAATACAAAGCGTCACTAATTAGAGGCAAATTGATATTTCTCGATCTATCAAATCAGGAAGTTCTTAACTATCCTTTACACTTCTGGTGTCAACGCTATGGAGCAATTTTTTTATTTTACAGGTTGTCTGCTCACCATAGAAGAGATAGAGAAAAAATAATCATCTAATGCCTTAGTTAAGTATGTTAAATATGATTAAATTAACCATTTAATATGGTTATTTAGTTATAAGTGATAGCTGAGTCATCCAATTTTAGATTTTAGATTTTGCGAAAAGTTGCGGTGCGGGGGTTCCCCCCGTTGAGCAAACTTTTCAAGACGGATTTTGGATTGACGAGCGACCCCGCGACAACGACAGTCGCTCTGGGTAGCGCGAGTCGTGACCACAAAATAGACTCTCATCAAGCCGTGTGGATTTATTCGTGGAGAGTCAAAAATGAATCTATCGTTTCAAGCTCCTCGATTTATCGATGGGGTAACTGATAACATAACTGTTTGTTTTTCTCCAGGGATAAATCTGGGGGGTTGTATCCAGTTTATTTTCCAGTCATTGTGAGTATGCCTATCAGATATAAATTATTTTTTCTAGATTACAATTCTTGTCAATTGTCAATGGTAGGTAATAATAAAAATAACTAGAACACCAATTTATCAATACAATAAGAAACCGAGCAATTGGGTTTTGATATGCTTGCTGTCCCAGGTAGGAAAATGATGTTGTGTAATTCCAAAATCCTTGTTTGGTGATGTTGCAGTGCAACGTCCCTACACCCGGATTCATACTCCCTTCGGTGCTATTAAATTACCGAAAAATTGTAGGCGCTTGTTGAGGGATGAAACCCAGCATATCGTTGGGTTTGGTTTCGTACCACTTCGTGGAAGCAAGCTACAACCCAACCTACGTTATAGGTAATCTTCTGCCGGGAAGGAAGTAGTTCAGATCAGCAACGCTTTTTGATATGCTTACTGTCCCATGTAAAGTAAACAACAATCTTACACCAACTTCCTCATAGGTAATCTTCTGCCGGGAAGGGAGTAACTCTCTTGGCGGTAAGCCTCCCGCCTACATGTAGTCATACCAAGTTGCGTTCTATCATAGTAGTTCGAGTCGGCGTTGCTGAATCCAGGTATGAATTTATCTCACGCTCCAGGCGCAAAGGCGCAGAGAATAAGAGTTTTAATTATTCCATTTTTCAATTTCATACTTCAATTCAGCAACGCCTTCGAGTCAATGAGATTGCTGCCTTACGTCGCAATGACTGGGTACTATCTTTGAATGCAACTTAGTATCAAGCAAAGCCGTCCTTATAAAAAAGAAAAAAACCAGCCTACCACAGCTGGTTAGTCAGAAAGTTCTTCTTTGCGTTGTCTTCTCAATCGTTAAAACCCTTGTTTGCGTTCCCAAAACGCAGGAGGTAACGTTTCTTAACATTATTGTAACAGCCAACACAGATTTTTTGGAGATTTTTACCAAAAAAAGATATTGGCAACATAGATTACCTGCTCCCTTAAGGCATGGTGCCATGAATAATTAGCAGTTGTCATGCCCAAACGACTATCAATTAAGATGTTCGGTTTATATGGGAATAATGAAGATAGAACAAAATCAAGTTAAATCTTACTTCACCGAACCACAGTATTTACCCGCAAACCATGAAAATTAACTTAAAAAAATATAATTTTTTTTAGAGCGACTGAGCTAATTGAGGTTGTCCCCAGATAATACGCTCTTGTTTGTAAATGGCAATTCCTGGTTTGGCTCCCTTGGGTTTGTAGACGTGCTTTGGTTGGGTATAAACTACTGGTACTTGCTCGCTTTGACGGGCACGACTGTAATATGCAGCGAGGTTGGCTGTAAATTGCAAATCGGTGGAATCTGCAACCGCACCGGGTTCTAAGCGCAGTAATACGTGACTTCCGGGAATTTCTTGGGCATGGAACCACAAGTCATAGTCCCCGGCTATCCGAAAGCTTAAATAATCATTCTGACTGTTGTTGCGACCGATTAGTACTTCAAATCCACTGGGAGTTTGGTAACGGTGAAAATTGCTAATGGCATCTTTGGAACTGCGCCTACGATACTCTGGGTCTTCTAAATATTTTTGTTGAATTAACTCTTCATGGATTTCTTCTAGGGTTTGTAAATCTACTGAGGATTTGTAGTTATCGATTTGAGCGATCGCAGCTTCTACCTGTTGTAAATAATTTATCTCTCCCTCCACATCTGTCAAGAGGGGTTTGACCACCTCACGGGCACGTTTGAGCTTTTGGTGCTGTTTGTAGAGGTATTGGGCGTTTTGCACTGCGTTTTTATCTGCCTGCAAAGCAATTTTGACGGGTTCCCCAGTTTCAAAGTCTGGTAGGGTGATTTCTGCCATTCCCGGTTGCCATAATTGCAGGTATGCCATTAATAAATCGGCTTGCTGTCGATACTCATCTGCTTGTTGGGATTGCTGCAACCTATCCACAAAGGTTTGTTTTTTAGTCCCCAACTTTGCCAAAATATTACTCAGCTTCTGGCTCAACTGATGGCGCAATTGAGAAAATTGTTGTTGATTGAGTTGATTAATATAGTAGTGGTTAACTAATTCCTGGATATCTCCAACTGTTCCCACAGCTTGCCAACCAAGGACATTGTATCCATTAGCGGTGGGTACGGGTTGAAATTTTTCCTCCCCTAATGCTTGCAACCATGCTTGCCAATATTTAAATAATTCTTGCCATGCATCCGGTGTCAAACTATCTGTGGTGGCGTTGGGATTGATATTAGCGCAGTGCAGCATAGATTCTATCAAAGACGGAGACAGTCCACGATAGTTCTGCAATAACCGTTTCTTGATAGCTCCGGGAACCAAACTCACCCGCTCTTGCCAACGTTGTTGAGATTCCTCCAAGGTAGGAATAGTATTAGTTAATTTGGGTGGTTTTTCGTAAATTTGCCCAGTTAGTAGGGGACGGACACTAGATTTCTTCTCATTTACTTGGTGGGCGACGGTAATAATTGTATTTTCTGTATCCGTAAGTACCACATTACTATATTTGCCCATTATTTCCACGTAGAGATGGTAAAGTGGATTTTCTCCCGGACGACGGGCAAACTGGAAATCGACCACACGTTCCCAAGGAGCGATCGCTTCTACGGCAACTAATGCCAAACCTCCCAACATATGTATCAATTGTTGGCTGAAGGTAAAGGTATCTGGTATCCGTGGCGGAGGATCGCCAATGCACATTCTCGCGGCTTGGGGATGCCAACAAATATCTAACCAACCCCTGACTGTTAAAGTTCTTAAGGCAATGGCAATGGTATAGCGATCGCGTTGGTATACTTTTTCTAGACGTGATGGTAGCCAGTGAGCGCGGATGTCGCTACAAACTGCTGTGAGGGTGGTAAAATCAACTGTCTGCAAATCAATTCTTTGTTTTCGTAGCTGGTTTGATGGTAAGTATAGCTCGATTAATACACCAAGGAATTTTAAATTTATTTCACCTTTTTTTTGCTACCAAAAGAAGCTAGTGCTAATGCACTTATCCCTAATAATCCTGCTACTAAGCTGGGTTCAGGCACTTTCTGACGAGTTCCCTGTTAAGAGTTCCCTGTTCCCTAGCACGTAGTGCTATATCTGAGACATTCTCCGAAAAACCCGAATCATCGCAACCATGGTAATTTTCTGAAAATGCCTCTGAAAAGTCGCAAACCTGATTGATATTGCAGCTAATCTTATGGGACAGAACAGCAAATAATGATACTCAAGCGATCGCTAAGATTAATATTTGCTGTGAATTAGGACTCATTTCCGGCGTAGCATAATTGAAACTTACGCTGCAACATCTACAACAAAGGCACACCATGAATATGCCTAACAGCTACGCCTAATTTTTCCTACCTATTTGAGGCTCAAACCAATAACACCGCCTCTTTTGCAGCTGGTTGCAAAATTTGCGTATATAGTTTCGATAACTGAGCCGCTACACCATCCCAGCTAAACTTACTTTCAACCCGCTTCCTCGCTGCAACACCCAAGCGATCGCACCATTGGGAATCGCTCAAAATGCGGTCAATCGCCACAGCAAAAGCGTCTGCATCCTGGGGTGGTGCTAATAAACCAGTCTCTTGATTAATAACGGTAAACTGAAGTCCACCCACATCACTAGCTACCACTGGAGTCCCACTTGCCATAGCTTCAATTGCCACTAATCCGAAGGGTTCATAATGGCTGGGAACAACGCAAACATCGGCAGCTGTGTAGTAAATCGGTAAAACTTCATGGCTCAGGCGACCGGTAAATTGTGTCATTTCACCCATACCCAATTCAGTAACTATTTGCTCAATGCGCTCGCGTTCGTTACCATCACTGTGACCAGGACGACTACCACCGCCAATAATTAATCGAATATTTTGGGATTGACGCAAACCAGATTTACCCACGGCACGAACTAAGGTTTCTATGCCTTTACGGGGGTCAAAACGCCCTACATATAAGACTACTTTGGTTTGAGGATCGATGCCCAATTTTGCCCTAGCTGATTGTTTATCCACACCACCAAACAATTGAATATTTGTCCCACAGGGGATGACATCAATCTTACCTTTACCAGAAACAAGCGATCGCATATGCTCTTTTTCCTGGGGACTAGTCGCCACAACCGTTTCTGCCTTCTCCAATACCTGCTTTTCTATTGCCAGCCGTGTATTGGCGATCGCAGGTCTTTTCTTAGTGGTGTTGTACTTCACCACTCCCAAAGAATGATAAGTATGAACCTGCTTACTTCCTTGCATTTCCTGCAACTGCCTTCCTACCCAGCCAGAGAGCCAATAATTTGTATGAACCAACGGATAGGTAATTCCATTTTCTTGTTGGAATTCGAGAAAATTGTCCACAAATTCTGGTAGATGCCCAAAAATATGATCCCGTGGCACAAATTCTGTTGAACCAGCTTCTAGGCGTATTGTTCGACAATTGGGATGATGGTTCACAATCTTGTCTTGCTCTGCATTTACCCTGCGGGTAAACATATCCACTTGCCATCCTAATTGAGCTAGTGATTCACCCACATGGCGCACATACACATTTTGTCCGCCCGCTTCTTCCTTACCTATTTCAATTGCCGGATCTCCATGCACTGAAATCAAGGCAATATGTCGTTTATTTTCAGTGTTCATAATCTCTTTTTTATTTTCACGCAATATGGTTCAATGCCAGGTTTGTTATCAGCCTACACACCTTAGCCATGGCGAAAGTTTAATTAATATTTATTCTAATTTAATTATGTCAATTATTACCAACTAATTTGATTAATTACAAATATTCTGATGCTCATTTATCTAATTAGTATTTCATTTCTACATAGATTATTTGCAAATATTATCTGTGGCACCATTCATCAGGTTTTTCTTTAGTTTCCCAATATTTCATCGCCTAACAGTGATAGAAGCTAATTATGTGTTTTCATTAGTATAAGTATATTCTATCCATTCATAAAAGTAATGATTGGCAGCTTGGAACCCTTAATTTGCCTCATAATTAGATGATATTTGACAATAGTTTTTTGTTAGTATGCTGTCACTTGCTGCTCTCCAAAAGAATACATCATAGGGGAGTGAATCATCTTCTAATTTTACTATTTATGGATTTAACTAAATCATCCATAGATTGAAATGCATACTTTAAATCAAAAAAATATATACTCAAAGCATAACTGTCAAGACATTTGTCAAGCTATCTCAACAATAGTTCAAATATTAGTAATTGATAGTTATTTTATTCCAGAAATAATTTAAATGAACTATATTGATGAGAAAAATTTTTCAGGTAAATCATCATATATTCAGGTAAAAGTTCCTAACCGCTCAAGGGCGCACGCAATGCGCCCCTACTCCGCGCTGATGAACTATTTTCAAGTTAGTCCCACTCTGCGAGAAGCCGCGCTTCGCGCGTCTACATGGACGTTTGTACACAACCTACGGATCTGAAAATACCTCTTACCTGTTGCCTGTTGCCTGTTGCCTGTTGCCTGTTGCCTATTTTCAAGCTAGTCTCCCACGGTCAAATCCCACAACCAAGCATGAAAATATATCTCAAGTGCGGCTCCCACACCTAAGCTGTCAACCGCTGAGCGTCAGTCACAAGTCAAAACTCAACCATCAACTAACAACTAACAACTAACAACTAACAACCATTCTCAAGCTAGGAGGGGTAACACTGCCTTTTACCATCAAAAATGGTGTAATCTGATTTGGAAATGCTTTTGCACAATACCATGCCCTACTAGTGAGGCGTAACGTCTGGTTGTACAATAATTCCTATGCAATTAGAATTTGTTCCCGTAGAAAAGTTCTACTTCGCCCTGACTCTGGCAGTTAGAACCCTTGAAGATTTAGAACACCCAGATTTAATCCACAGGGTGCGATCGCAATTATGGACAAAATACGGTCAGCCTTCTACAGTGGCTCCTGGCAAACAAAATACATTTAATTATGTCTTCTCCGTCCAAGGAATAGATAATGCTCCTGCCAATCAACTTATAGTTTCCGTCTCCGATTGGCAAAGTAAACTACGTCTCAGTAGCGATTACGGCTGGGCCCTAGATTCAGAACGCAAACCAACCCGTACAGATAAATTCCATCAGCGATCGCAATTTAGCCAGCAGTTGCAGCTGCACCTACAACAACACTTGCAAATCCCTTTTAACGATTAGTATTGGCACTCGCAGGCATTAAAAATTAAAGATCATTGATTGATTTTTAATTTTTAATGCTCCTGAGTCGCCAATTAATTGGTAGCTTGTGTTGCTAACATTTCTTTGAGCTTTTCTAGCTCTGCAGCCCAGCGAGGATCTGGACGAACCGCATCGGAATCTCCATGGGAGGAATTATCCCGTGAGCGATCGCGACGGGATTTTTTAGAACCTTTCTCGCGACGACCACCTTCTTTAGATGAGACAGGAGTGCCTTGACTTGCAGACTTGCCACTTTGTTCTTCTCCATCCTCTCCCTTAGTCCGTGGCAATGCCTTCTCTATTTTTATAGCAGCATCTTTGAAGAGTTGACCGTTATATTTTGCAATAATCTGGTCTGCTTGCTCATCATTGTTAACTGTAATAAAACCAAAGCCCCGACATTTGCCCGTTTTCCGGTCTTTTATTAATTTAGTTGTAACCGCATCACCTTCTTCTGCAAACACCGCTTGCAAATCTTGGCGATCGATTTCTTCTTTAGGTAAATTACCTATGTATAGACGAACTGACATGAGCTATACCTCCGTAATTGAATCAACAGGATAGGGCAAAAAAAATTTTTGGTTTTGAAGCTTAAACTCACGGTCGCAATCTTGACCGAAAATGCTGTCAACCAATTCTTTTTTCAAAACTATTAACCTATGCAATATAGTTTCTCTCTAGGTTTAAGCTTGTTTTATACAACAAATGCGTACCAAAGCTAATAACTTTTATGAACTTGTAAATCTAGCCATTCGCCAGCTACCAAAGGAAGGGTCTTCAATACCCTGACTGGAGAATTAAATACCATTCCCTACCTTATCACGGTCTTATATATGTAGCTAGTTCAAACTTTACATTTCCAACTTATTATCTGATAAAAATCGTAGCATAAAATACTTTTTTTCTAAAATTAGATCCTCAAAAAACAAAAATCAGGGTTTGGCTGGTTAGTTTTTTGCTGTGTTGGGTCAGAAAAATGCTAGCTTTGGCGATGCTACTAGTAACTCACTAGTAAATATATTTTGTATCAATCAATGTAACACTTATAGCAATAAATTGCAATATTTATTTACATAGAACAGAAGAGACGATCCACCGGATCGTCTCTTCTAGGGGAAAACTCTCATGGTTGTGACCGTTAACCAATCAGTAGTAGGTATGCACCCCAAGCAGTTGCAGCTACTGCTATAACTGTGGACAAAATGGGATGGGGACTATTAATAGTTTTGCCGCTTTGGGTTTGTAAGGTATGAATATCAATCCACGGAGTTGCACCGCGTCTTAGCCAACCTGTGACAATCACTTGTCGTCCAATCAAATCTTGGGGATTAGCAGTCGCACCCCACCAAGGAATATAGTGTAATTTTACTAAACCCATAGGGGAGCGTAAAATCAAGTCTTGCCCTAGGGAATTACCCATTCCTTGACGGCCTAGAAGGGTGCCAACTAAATGTATGGGGTTACTATCAATTGGTAAAGCAGTGGGATTGCTGAGTAAGTTAGGGAAGCGTTCTTCTGTTTGGATGGTATTAGGTTTGATGTCGGGAAAGAAAAAATTTATCCTGATCAAGATACCCACGCTTACGCCTATGAGCATACAACCCAAAATAAAAGTCCAATCATCGTAGATCCACTTGAGATTTAACCACTTAATGCCATAGGCAAGTTGCCAAACTAACCAAATTAAACCAGCCAAAATCGTACCCAAGGGGATTCCCAGAAAAGGAGCAATATTTAAGAGAAAAGATTGTGGCTTTAATTTCAAAGATTGTTGGCATTCAATATTAATTTCATTGGCAAGATGCCAATGACGAGCTATTTGACCTATGCTGCGGATGCGATCGCCCATTAAAGGGTGGGTATTATTAATAGTAAACCAATAGCGATAGGGATTGAGATAATCCCACATCAACAAGGAGCCAAAGGAGATTTGGGGACCTGTACTACCCAAACTAATGCTTTGGTGGTAACTAACGGGTATGGCTAGATTCAAGCTTTCCAACTGCCAACTAGTATGTGCCTGTTTTTCAATATCCTTGGCTATCCCCATAGAAATTTTCAGTAATGCTCTGGTCAAAGCATTGGGATTACCAGTGGTGTCGCAAGCCACGCGATCGCTATGATAAAGACGTATTTGGGATAATAATAAAGCGGTGCTGCTGAGTACGTACCACACTCCATACACCAGACTACTCAAAACACGGACTATTTTTCTTCCCCAGGGTAGGGAAATTTGATCTCCCCAGGTAGATACTTGCTGGTATAACTTGTAAATTGGTATTGTTACCAACAGTACCAAAGACATGACCGCAACATCCCAGTGGCGCACGTGTGCTAGCTGACTGGCATAAATAGTAGCAATTTCATCTATTTCCAGTTGTTCTAATAAACCGTGACTAACCACAATGCGAGCAGTGCGGGGTAAATTACCATAGGCAAAGGCTATGGGAGCAGCTACGGGTAAAACTGATAACCTGGGGAAATTCCACCCTCGCTGTTGGCAGTAGCGATGGAGAACTCGGATTGCTTCATGGCTATATCGGTTGAGAAGGTCTTTTTCTAAAGGTTTTTGACCATACCAGTTTGTTAATAACCAATCCAGTGCCCAGGGGGAAATGCCCACGGCTATTACAAGTAATAACACCAATAAATTACTTGGATCGCGGTATAAAAATTGTAATGGTTTTAAAAAGGGTAATTTTAATAAAACATGATTAGTTGTTCCCATGAACCACTTTAGTAGTTCTCGGAGCACCCAAAACAGAACCATAAATGTCCCGGCTGCCAGCAATCGTAACGGGATTAAATTAATCGGGGGTAGGGGCTGCCAGACCTTTGCTCTACCTGCCTTTTGCCATTTGACTGTCGTCACTTGTGCAGGGGTGCGACTTGTGGGTGACAGCTTTTTGATCTGTTTTTTCGGGGATATTTGCTCCACATTCCCGCCTCCGAGATTTATATTCTGGGGAGGAGGAGGTGGTGGTGGTGGGAGCTTGATAACTGATTCTGTTGGTGGGGAAGAAGTAATTTTAGGTGGTGGTAGTATCGGTGGTGGTGGTGGAGCTAGCGAAGGTGGAATGAGTGATGAGTTGTCAAAAGGAACAAATCCCGTGGCATCCTCGTCAGGAGGAACTTCTTTTTGGTGATGGATTGTCAACTGTTCTAGGGTATTCTCTGCCCACTGTTGGACTTGGGAATTATCGCTTTGACTCAAAGTTTCGCATAACGAAATTGCCCGTGGGATATTGCCACTACGGGTGTAAGCAATAACTAATCCTATTTGAGCTTGTAAACCAGTGGGACTAACTTTTGCTTCGGTGACAACTGCTTCTAAAGTAGCGATCGCACCTTGATAATCTCCCTGATTCAGAGCTGCTAATCCAGCCTCCAAAGAGGATTGGAGATGTGAAGACATATAGCTTCTGAAATTTATATTTGTTTTTAATTTACCCAATGTAGGGCAAAGGTTTGTCAAACAATTTTAGACCCTATGTTTAAAGGCAAGGGAGTGGGGAGTTGTTAGTTGTTAGTTGTTAGTTGTTAGTTGTTAGTTGTTAGTTGTTAGTTGACGGTTGACAGTTTGAGTCTTTCCCTCCATCACTCCACCACTCTTTCACTCCGGGCGGGGAAACCCCGCCCCTACTCCTTCACTCTGACACCGGCTGTTTCCCAGAAACCACTGGAGCGATGGCACTCAATTTCAAATCGGGATGATCTGATTGCAATTGCTGACAATTCCATTCGTTGCGGAATAGTAACACGGGTCTGTCCATGCTGTCTTTAACGGTAGTAGTATTGAAAATACGCCCAACTTTATTTAATGCTTCCCAACCACCATCAACCCAACGGGCAACGCTATAGGGCAATACATCTAATATAGTTTCGATTCCATATTCATTTTGTAAGCGGAACTGTACTACCTCCAATTGCAATTGACCCACTGCTGCTAAAATTGGGTCCCGTTTGGCTTCATCCACTGAATACATAATTTGTACTGCTCCTTCTTCCCGCAATTCTGACACCCCTTTTTGGAATTGCTTGAATTTGGAAGGGTTGGGATTTCTGAGCATGGCAAATAGTTCGGGGGAGAAGTAGGGAATACCTTCATACTCCAACTTTTTACCCGTGTAAATGGTATCACCAATGGCAAATACCCCAGGATTATTTAAACCAATTACATCACCAGGATAAGCTGTATCAATGGAAGCTCGTTCTTGGGCAAAAAGCTTTTGGGGACGGGATAGGCGAATACTTTTACCAGTGCGGGCATGATTCACTGTCATATCTTTGTCAAACCTACCCGTACAAACACGGATAAATGCCACGCGATCGCGGTGTTTGGGGTCCATGTTTGCTTGCAGTTTAAACACAAACCCAGAAAATTCTGGATAGGTAGGGGGAATTTCACCCAGAGTACTATTGTGAGTTCCGGGTTTCAGGGCATAATCTAAAAAGTTTTGCAGAAACAGCTCCACCCCAAAATTGGTCATGGCACTACCAAAGAATACCGGGGTCATTTTGCCTTGATGAATTAAGGATAAATCTAGCTCTTCCCCTACCCCTTCTAAAAGTTCAATGTCATTTTTGAGTTGGTAATACAGGTCTTGTTCTAGTAGCTCTTCAATTTTGGCATCCCCTAAATCCACGATGGTATCTACAGCTTCCCGACTACCGTGGGCGCTACGTTCAAACAAGTGAATCTGTTCTTGATGGCGATCGTATATACCTTTAAAGCGATCGCCCATACCAATGGGCCAATTCACTGCATAGGTCTTTAAACCCAATTCCTGCTCGATCTCATCTAATAATTCTAGGGGTTCCCGACCCGGGCGATCAAGTTTATTGACAAAGGTAAAAATAGGAATACCCCGCAACTTACACACCTCAAACAACTTCCTTGTCTGGGGTTCCAAACCTTTAGCCGCGTCAATCAGCATCACCGCATTATCTGCTGCTGCCAAAGTCCGGTAGGTATCTTCACTAAAATCTTGGTGTCCGGGGGTATCTAACAAATTGATTTGACAGTTTTGGTATGCAAATTGCAATACCGTGGAAGTAATAGAAATACCCCGTTGCTGTTCCATCGCCATCCAGTCAGAAGTCGCCTTCCTCTGTGCCCGTCTGGCTTTTACCGAACCAGCTTCATGAATTGCACCTCCATATAACAGCAGCTTTTCTGTCAGCGTTGTCTTACCCGCGTCTGGGTGGGAAATAATGGCAAAATTACGCCGATGTTCAACTGCTTGATGTATTTCTGTCTGAAGTTCAGTTGACATAATCAAGTTTATTTGGTTATTACTTAAGTTAACTTTATCGAAGACAGAACTTTGAAATCAGGAGGTTTGAGCGTCCTGTTGTTCAAACTTCTGACTGTAGGGGTAAAAAACCCCATCTCAAAACCTCGCTCAAACCTTCTTCCTTCTTCCTTCTTCCTTCTTCCTTCTTCCTTCTTCAATTTTTCCTTTATTAGAGGTTGTTTAACCAACTTTGGGGGTTAAATTCCCCTGCTTCTACAAGCAGCGCGTTTTGCGTCGGGGTAAAATCCCCGTTGCTTACACGTAATTCGCCCATTCTAAATTCTAAATTCTAAATTCGCTCATTCTACATTCTTTTAATCTTAAGACAAGGATGCTCGCGATCGCTTCGCAATATAATTAATGAATTGACTCTCCGCGCCATAAAGCCAAGGGGTCTAGGGTAGATTTACAATTAGGCCAACTCCGCAACTCAGATTCACTTCCCAACTCCCAAATTGGTGGTTCTAGACCCAATCCTAAGCATAAATGCCATAAAATTTCTGCAAAGCGACGATTATGACCAAATTCACCCAGATGGGCATGGGCATATTCATGAACCACTATACTTAACCAATCTTCTGGTGCTATGCGACCAATATCAATCAAAATCGTGATGGGGTTGGTTAATATATTACATAACCCATCAATTCCCAAGGATTGAGCTAGAGGTACTGCAAATATCTGAATATACTTGCGTTCGTGGGGATAGAAACACTCGTGACAGGCTTGCAAATACAAATTTAGCTCTGTATTTACAGTATCAATATTTTCACCAATCCAAGTACAAATGGGGATGCGATCGCGCAAATTATCCATCGCATCCACCATCCTTGGCTCTAGGGCTAACTGTTGTACCTTATGCAAGTACTCTAAGCCACGAACGCAAGTACCATTACATTCAAGAGTATCTAACAAGAAATTCAAGAATTTACCAGCCTAAAACGGAATACAACTGTTGTGCTTGGGAAATATTCTGAGTTTCATCAGAGCTATTCCCAACAGCTACATTTTCTGTATCTTCTACCCTAGTTTCCGCACAGAAGGATGCTGTGTTAAACCCTCCAAATCTCTTCACGGTACTGGTTCTGAGTCGGAGATTGGGACTAGGGAACCAAAATCGCTCGATGGAACTCATGGTTTCATATTCTGTTGTCAGCACCAATCCATCTTCTTCATCCATGTGGAAAAGACCAACTACAGGCACAATTTCTGCATAACCCCGCTCGCGGAGCAATCTCCCTTGTCTGGGGTTGTCAGCTGACGGGACAATTGCAAACGCAGTTTTACCTTCATGATTTTCTTCATCTTCCCGATCCCAAGCCATAGTTCCCAACCAACGTACCCGAGAACCACCAATGGACAAACTGGGGTCAATTTCGTGCATCTGACACAAGGCAATAATTTCTGGGTCATCTGCAGCCAAGGTTTCTACAAGAATGTCTGATTCTCCCAGTTCTGAGCGTTTAAAAGCCAGGTGATGGGTTGTCCGGGAAGATTTCCATCTACCAGCACTCAGCCGAAAAAATTGCATTGCATCCATCAATTGTAATAACTCCTGCCAATCTAATTTTGAGGTATTCGTTTACTTTTATTTTATTTTCTTGCCATTTGGTATGAATTGTATCTGTTTTCAACATCCATATCCACTTAATATTCATAAAAAATTATCAGGCTCAAAGTGAGTATAAATACTAGTTCAGCTCGGAATGTTAACTTTGTTTGCTTAAATTCGATATAGCTTGACAAAGTAGACAAACATATATCCATGTGCTACACTTCGTTAATAACTGTAAATGCAATGCGAAAATCACTGGTCGCTGTTTGTATTTAAAGAACAATAATCAATCAAGCAAAATCAGGAGTTAAAAATGATGGAATTTCCTACCCAGTTGAGTTTAGAACAGCAATTCCGCTTACAAACCTTGAAAGAGCAGGTCAAAAATTTGAGCCAAGAGGAAGCTCAGAATTTTCTGTTAGAGGTTTTACGCCAGATGATGGTTAAGGATAATTTGGTCAAGCATTTGCTCAAACAAGCCTAGGCTAAGTCATGAAATGAATGACCGAATTAGCAAAGGGAACGCAAATAGCCTTCATTCCTGCGTAGGAATGAAGGTAATTTTTTTATTGGTGAAGGAGTGAAGGAGTGAAGGAGTGAAGGAGTGAAGGAGTGAAGGAGGGAAGGAGTGAAGGAGGGAAGGAGTGAAGGAGGGAAGGAGTGGAGGAGTGGGGGAGTGAAGGAGTGGAGGAGTGGAGGAGTGGGGGAGTGAAAGAGTGAGGGAGGGGAAGACTCAAACCGTCAACTGTCAACTGTCAACTAACAACTAACAACTAACAACCAACAACCCCTAACTATTCTGGAAATTATCAAGCAATGTGGGGAAATATTACAGATTATTGCTTTGTTTTTAATTATCGAGACTCAAGTAACAGTCATCTCCTATGTTCATAATTGACATTGTCAAACGACAAGCAATGTAGTCTGTTATTTACTAAGGAGAGCTCAATGCTTGACGCTTTTTCTAGAGCTGTAGTATCGGCAGATGCAAGCACATCTTGCATCGATAGCGGTAAAATCGGCGAACTCCGTGGTTACTTAAATGCTGCTAACAGAAGATTGGATGCAGTAAACGCGATCGCTAGTAACGCTAGCTGTATGGTTTCCGATGCGATCGCTGGTATGATCTGCGAAAACCAAGGTTTAATCCAAGCTGGTGGTAACTGCTACCCCAACCGTCGTATGGCTGCTTGCTTGCGTGATGGTGAAATCATCCTCCGCTATGTAACCTACGCTTTATTAGCTGGTGACGCTTCCGTATTAGATGATCGTTGTCTCAACGGTTTGAAAGAAACCTACGCAGCTTTAGGTGTACCCGCTACTTCCACCGTGCGTGCGGTTCAAATCATGAAGGCTCAAGCAGCTGCTCATATTAAAGATGAACCCAGCGAAGCTCGTGCAGGTGCTAGACTACGCAAAATGGGCAGCACTGTAACAGAAGATCGTTGTGCTAGCTTGGTTGCTGAAGCTTCCAGCTACTTTGATCGCGTTATTTCCGCTTTAAGCTAATCGCGAATCGCTATGGGCTAATAGCCAATTCGCTACTAGCCAAGTGAACTGAAATCAACACCCGATCAAATCCAATCTGGAGATAATAAAAATGAAATCAGTTGTTACCACGGTTATTGCCTCTGCTGATGCAGCAGGTCGTTTCCCTTCCACTTCCGACCTAGAGTCCGTACAAGGTTCTATTCAGCGTTCTGCTGCTCGTTTAGAAGCTGCTGAAAAACTAGGCAACAATATTGAAGCAGTAGCTAAAGAAGCTTACGATGCTTGCATCAAGAAGTATCCTTACTTGAACAACGCTGGTGAAGCTAACTCCACCGACGTATTCAAGACTAAGTGTGCTCGCGACATCAAGCACTACATGCGTCTAATCCAATACTGCTTAGTTGTTGGCGGTACTGGTCCTTTAGATGAGTGGGGTATTGCTGGTGGTCGTGAAGTATATCGTGCTTTAAACCTACCTACCGCTCCTTACGTTGAAGCTTTAAGCTTTGCTCGTAACCGTGGCTGCGCTCCTCGTGACTTGTCTCCTCAAGCATTGACTGAGTACAACGCTCTCTTAGACTACGCTATCAACTCCTTGTCATAGTTGGTTTTGTGGTCACTAATATCTAACTAAAATTTAGGTATTTGATACCTGGGAATTTTTAGGACATTACTTTGCTGTTTCAGGTTGAGTATTGCTCTGAGAGTTCCCAGGTTTGTTGTAAGTAATAAGTAATAAGTAATAAGTAATAAGTAATAAAGAATTAGGCATTGCATACATACGGGATGATTTTTATAGTGAATGAAGAAGTCTGATAAATTAATGGGAATGAGGAATAAGGGATTTGGCTCCGTGATAAAATATTCTCACCTCTAATTTATTTAAGCCTCGTTACTTTAAGTATCTCTGAGGTTATGTTAAAGCCAATATTTTGTAAATCATAACTTTTGTTGTGTATCGGATTGGCTCAGGAACTTCAAGATTAACAGCTAAGTTTTATGGATAAACGCTTTTTCAAGCTATTTAATCTCACCGAAGAAGAGGCTATAGCCCTGTTAGACACGCCTCTAGATAAGTTGGGAGAAGATGACTCTCGCTACATTGCTGCTTCCCACTTGATTAATTTCCCCACTGAGGCTTCTATTAATGCTCTGATGAGGGCGGTACAGAATACTGAACCTTCGCTGGAAAATCGGATTGTGCGGCGAAAATCTGTGGAGTCCCTGGGACGGCTAGAAGCTACCCAAGCATTACCAGTAATTCGGGAATGTCTGGCAGATAATGACTGCTATACGGTGGAAAATGCTGTGTGGGCAATTGGAGAAATTGGTACTCAGGATGCAGATATCTTGGAAGAAATTGCCCAGTTATTAGATAAGCCAGAACAAACTTATCGAGTAATTATCCATACCCTGGCAAAGTTAGACTATAAGCCCGCCTTGGAACGGATTCGTAAGTTTGTAGATGACGATGATAAAACCATTGCCAGTGCTGCGATCGCTACTATCTATAGATTCACTGGCGATAGTTTATCTATGGGTCAGGTGACTGATTTTTTACAACATCCCAACGTATATGCCCGGAGATTATGCATTCAAGATTTAATTGATGTTCGGTATTATGATGCCATACCGGAGATTACCAAATGTCCGGTGTCTTTGGTATTTCGACTGCGGGGAATTCGGATGTTAGCCGAAGCAGGGGTTCCAGATGGAGCGATCGCTTTTGCAGATATTGAGACATACTTAGATAGGGTAATTTGCGATCGCCCCCAAGACTTGACTTTAGTCCATGAATATGATCAAACTCCAACCTTGGAGTTTGCCATTCGCGAACTATATGAAACTGATTTTGGGCGTTGTTATCTGGCGACACAAACTTTATTAGATACCTATGGCGATGTTGCCAGTGAAGCTTTAATGGCGACTTATGCCCAGGAAGCCCACAATGACTATGGGGCACATTACCATGTGGTTAAATTATTGGGGTGGTTAAAATATGCCCCCGCTTATGATGTATTTATAGAAGCATTGTATAACCGGGAACCCCAATTTCAAAAATCCCGGACAGCAGCAGCCATTGCTTTGGGTGAGTTGGGTGATGCCAGGGCTATTCCTGAATTGAAAACCTGTATGGAAACTAAAATTTGGGATTTAAAGTACGCTTCCTTAATAGCTTTGGAAAAACTAGGCGACACCAGTGTGCGGGAAATTGCTGCTAATGACCAAGATTGGATAATTAGGGAGAAAGCAGGAAATATATAGTTTTGTTTTGAGTTTAAATTCCAACTCTTAATTTTTATAACTTGCACACAAATTATTGTGTCAACCCCAATCCGTCTTGGAAAGTTTGTTACGGAGGGAAACCAACGCCAGTCACCTGCGACGGGAAACCCGTCTACAGTGCTGGCTCCTCCTGACAACTTTCCGCAAAATCTAAAATCTAAAATCTAAAATCGAATGACTCAAGACACACTGTTTCAACAATTAAAACACCCCAACCCCAACTTACGGGACAGAGCTATGTGGGAAATAGTTGATACTCGTGATGAAACCACAATCCCTAAACTTATGGGGATTCTGGCGGATGAAGATGTGGTTTATCGACGAGCGGCTGTTAAAACCCTAGGTGCAATTGGTGCGGATACGGCTCCCCTGGTGGTGGAATCTTTACTCAACAGTGATAATGTTACCATCCGGGGTAGTTGTGCTAAAGCCTTGGCTCAGATTGCGGTTAACTATCGAGAAGAACCTTTTCCAGTTGAAGGTTTAGAAGGATTGAAAAAATCTCTGCATGACCCCAACCCTGTGGTACATATTGCATCGGTAATGGCATTAGGGGAAGTGGGTCCTCCTGCCTTTGATATTTTGGTAGAAGCATTAAATACTACTGATAATGTAGCATTAGCTGTGGCGATCGCCAATGCGTTGGCTTCCATTGGTGATGATAGGGCAAAAGCAGTACTTACCGAGCTTGTAAATGATGAATCTGTAGATATCTATGTAAAGGAAACTGCAACTAGTGCTTTATCTAGGTTAGAACTGATTATGAAGAATCAGCCGAAATAGATAATAAGAAGATGGCAGACATTCAACGAGCATTAGAAATTGCAGTGTCAGCACATAAAGGACAACAACAGAGAAATGGATTGCCTTATGTGCTGCATCCATTAACGTTAATGTTTGCCGTTTCTTCTATGGAGGCGAAAATCGCGGCGGTGCTGCATGATGTAGTGGAAGATTCTACTTGGGCACTGGAGGATTTACGTGCTGAGGGATTCTCGGAATCTGTGGTTCAAGCAATTGATTGTTTAACCCACAGAGAAGGTGAGGAATACGAAGCTTATATTGAGCGAGTCAGTGTTAATGAAATTGCGCGGGAAGTGAAGTTGGCGGATTTAACAGATAATATGAATCTTTGTCGAATTCCTGATTTAAAGCAAAGGGATCTCTCCAGACTTGAAAAGTATCATAAAGCTTGGCTCCGCCTTGGTGGTAGATAGAGGGGGTGAACTAAAAAATGTGTGTAAGAGCCAGAACAAGAGTTGTAGGTTGGGTTGAGGGACGTAGACCCGAAGGGGCTTCTCGTAAGCGAAGCTTTCTCGAAGAGTAGAGTAACCCAACACAATCAAACTTTTGTTGGGTTTGGTTTCGTTCTACCCAACCTACATTTAATTATCAGTGTTGAACTGGACATGATATGACTTAATTTCCTTTGAGCAACAAATGTAATGCACGTCGAACGTAATCTTGATTTACGAAACACTATCGTATCGTATTATTTTTAATGAATAAGCATCTTCGCCCTAATTACACCAAAAAATATAGTAATCAGACTCTTCAGCAAGGATTAGAAGAGTATTATGAGGTCAATTCTAGTGTTACTGACCCTAGAGAATTACCCCCAGAATTTGCCCAAATATTGTTGGCGCATGATATCTCTCATATTGTTCTTGGTTGTGACACCAATATGTATGACGAAATTAAATTATTACTATTAAGTTTTTGGACAAGTGACTACAAGTTTGGTGATTACATACGTACTCGAAAAGACCCCAAAATAAGACCTGCAATAGATATTATGTATGAAGATTTAATTAAACAACATGGGGTTTTATGGCTTTATAGCTCAATTTTGTTCGTGTTACCGCGACTGCTACCAGAAGTTATAACCATCTGGTTCAAGACTCGTGGTACAAGAAAATATTACCCTTTTCTCAATTATGAATCTTTACTTCATCGCTCCCTTCTGGAAATACGTCAGGATTTCGACCTTCTACCATTTATCAAATAAAAAGCTTTACCATAGACGAAGTTGAAAGCCCCTAGCCTTTAGGCAGGGGATGAAAACGAGAGATAGACGATTTTAATCGTCCAGTAGCATGGTACAATTGTTTGCTCACAGATGTAGATGGATTACACTGATTAACAAGACGTT
>JASJDS010000238.1 GCA_030065055.1 Calothrix sp. MO_192.B10 | reverse complement strand
TTATAATTTCAGGTCAGTTTCAGATAATGTGGTCTCAGTTTCAAATAATGTGGGTCGAGGCGATTTTATAGTTTCATTTAATGTGGTCTCAAAACGCGGATGATTTCGGGTCGAAGCGATTATGATTTCAGGTCACTACAAGTAATAATATCATACCTCCTTACGTACCGTTCATAAAACTCACCCAAAGACCCAAAGACGCAAAGGTTGTAAGGTTGTTTTATTATGGGCTTACTCCCGGACTTGATATAAAAGTACATCTTGTTTTTGCAAAGGTGTTGCTAACTACATGATAATGACTCCTAACACAGCACTTTCAGTTGCTGAACTTACAGACTATATCCAAGTTTTATTAGAAAAAGATCCACAATTGCGCCAAGTTTGGGTAACTGGTGAAGTATCCAGTGCCAACCACCATCGCAGTGGGGTATTTTTCACATTGCAAGATCCAGAAGTTGGAGTTGCGATTAAATGTGTGGTATGGAAAAGCCAATTAGGCAAACTGGTACAATTTCCAACCGTAGGCGAACAGTGTACGGTCTTAGGTAGCATTCGCTTATATCTCCAAAGAGGAGAATATCAGCTTTCTGTATGGCAAGTTTTACCTGCTGGATTAGGTTTGCAGGCTTTACGCTATCAACAACTGAAACACCGCTTGCAAGAGGAAGGGTTGTTTGCTCTAGAAAGAAAAAAACCTCTTCCCCATCATCCCCAAACTATTGCTATTGTGACTTCTCCCACTGCTGCTGCTTGGGGAGATATTCAAAAAACTCTCAAATCTAGATATCCTGCTTTACACATACTATTTTCCCCTGCCACAGTCCAGGGAGAGCAAGCACCAGATTCTATTGTTCGGGCAATTCAAAGGGTAGAAAAGGATGGACGGGCAGAGGTATTAATATTATCGCGGGGTGGTGGTGCAGTGGAGGAGCTTGGTTGTTTTAATGATGAACGGGTAATCAGAACAGTTGCTAATTGCTCTATCCCGATAATTACGGGTATTGGTCATCAACGGGATGAATCATTGGTCGATTTAGTGGCAGATGTGGCTGTGCATACTCCCACGGCGGCAGCAGAGTTAGTTGTGCCTATACTTGCGGATTTATACGAGCAGCATCGGCAACGAATTGTTGTTTTGCAGCAGGTTGTAGATAGGGAGTTAGAAACTGGGATAAATCAACTCAAGGGGTTGCACAACCGTTTATGGCGTTTGCGTTTAGATCGGCAAATAGAACAAGAAATAAAGGCGCGGGATTGGCAATGTCAACGATTAATCCAAGCTACGACAGGCAAATTACAACAAGCAATCCAGTACGTAGAAATGTTAAGTCAAAAATTGGTGACTTTAGATCCCCAGGCGGTATTAAAGCGTGGTTATGCGGTGGTAAGGCAGGAAAATGGAGCGATCGCTCGTCGTGCTGATGAGTTAAAAATAGGAGAGGAGGTATTAGTACAGTTAGGTTCGGGGGAAGCAAAGATGCAGGTGATGGAAGTCAATGATGATAGTTGACAGTTGATGGTTGATGGTTGTTAGTTGATGGTTGATATTTGATGGTTATTTCCATCTCCTATCGCTTAGTAACTATGGTATGTTTTTTATCTGGGAACCCTTGAGAGTCAGGGCAGAGCATATACTTAGAATAATTCAAAATCTAAAAGTTTATGGCTAGAGTCAAAAATGAAACTCAGAGTGATCAGATGTCATCTTGGAGTTATGAAGAAAGGGTAGGGGAGATAGAGTCAATTATTGCTCGCATTGAATCGGGTGAATTAGATTTAGAGGAAGTATTTAAACAATTTGCTTGGGCTGTTGAGTGTTTGCAAGAGTGCCAAGTTTTTTTGCAGGATCGGCAGAAGCAGGTAGATTTATTAATTGAAACCCTCAAGGATGATTAAAAGAATTTAGAATGAGCGAATGTAGAATTTAGAATGAGCGAATTACGTGGGAGCAATGTAGATTTTACCCCGACGCAAAACACGCTGCTTGTAGAAGCAGGGAAATTTAACCCCCAAAGTTGGTTAAATCATTTTTTTTGTATTTTCGAGGGGAGGCTCTACATTGATTGATTAAACTAAGTGTATTTTCCAACCCATAGTTTTTGACAAAATCTGAAATATAACAGATTTTTTATCAGCCCTAGCCCTTGAGCGGGCGGCTACGCCAACGGGCAAGGCATCTATGCTGGAGTCAGGAGGCAGGAGTCAAAAATAAGTTTAAAGGTAAGCCATGAATGCCTTGCCCAGCGTGGGTTTAAGACACCCATTAAATCTATGATTTACTGGTCTACAATTACTGGGGGTCAGAATCCCCCAGGAACATTGAACCTTCTTCCTTCTTCCTTCTTCCTTCTTCCTTCTTCAAATTTTAGGCATAATTTCTGATAATAATGAACCCGGAATTTTAGATAAGGCTAAGTTTTGCCCTTGTATGCCTAGTAGCTCGTGGAAAGCACGAATAGTTTTAATAATATAAGTCAATGTAGCTTGATAGGTTTCGGGATGCTCCCTAAACCCGTTTAAAGCTTGTAAATGATTGGTTAATGCTGTTTCTAAATGTTGCGAAATAGTATCTTTCCCGTCACCAAGTAAATTTTCTGTTGCCAATTGATAGTGGGCAAGTCCTAAATTATTATGGGTGGCAAATAGGTCAAAACTTAAAGTAGCATCAGTCAGAGAATAACCTAAGGCCAAAGCTTCATCATATGCTTCAATGGAATTTTTGAGTAAATTTTGCTTTTCTGCTTTAGTAGTGCCATCCAAATTGGCAAGATGCCAATAGGCAGTGCCCAGGTTATTTTGGGTAGTAGCACAACCCACGGGTAAATTGGCAGGAGTGCGATATTTTAAAGCTTCTTGGTAAGCATCAATAGCTAGCTGTAAATTTTCTCTAGGGGTGTCATATTGAGCTAAATTCCAGTGAGCAGTGCCAATGTTGTTTTCGATCATTCCATATTTGAGAGGTTCTGACTCGGCACTATAATATCCAAGGGCAATGTTATAGGATGCGATCGCATTTTGTAAATTAGCAATGGGGTTATCGTACTGCGCTAAATGCCAGTAAGCTGTTCCCAAGTTGTTCTGGCAAGATGCATACTTACTTGGCTCCACTTCCTCTGTACGATAAAGGAGTGCTTGATTATAAGCAGATACTGCTTGTTGCCAGTTTTCTCCAGGATCGGCAAATCTAGCTAAATCTCCATAAGCTGTTCCCAAGTTAGTTTGAATTCTGGCATAGGTATCGACATGGGTTTCTGGGGAAATAAGTTGCAGTGCTAAATGGTAAAATTCAATACCCTGCTCAATGTAGGATTTTCCTGAATCCGAGTTGGGAGGTATACGATGCAACATCCAATAAAGTGTGCCCAAGTCATTCAAAATATCCGGCACCTGGGGTGAGTTTTCATCATAGGTAATTGCTTCTTGGTAGGACATAATTGCCACCATCAAGTTTTCCAAGGTGGTATTTCCTTGTTCGATTTGAATCCGATATAAATTACCTAAGGTTTGATATGCTGCTGCTAACTTTTCTGGAGAGGCTTTTTGAGTATGTAATGCCTCAATTTCCTCCACAATTTGCCATGGTTGCTGATCTTGCTCCGTTGTTTGGGGATTAAGGGTATTAATGGTACTGAGTACTAATTCACTTAACTCTTGATTAATGTGAGACCAATTTAGTGGTGCAATGGGGGAAGTTATGTTGTTTTCATCCCCAGATGGCTGTTGTGGTAATTGTATTTCTAACTGGACTGGCTCCTCTGTTGCAGGATATTCATCTGCAGGAGATTCCTCCTGGGGTTGGTGTCCGCGCTTAACAGGGGATTTTTGTGATAAATCTAGCTCTGATTTCTGGGAAGATTCTGGGAGAAGCGATCGCTCTAGATGGTTAAAATCAACACTCCGGGAGTTGGAAAAACTTTCTGATGTACCTTGAATCTTGTTTGTGGGTGTGGGTTCTCCGGCAAATACAAATACCCCGGTGCGGTATTGCCAAAATTGTGGTGCGGACTGTTTAATTGCATATAACCAAGGACGAGGAACCCATAATAATAGGTTCGACTCCAGACTCCGGCTCAATTCTGGATTAGACCAATACTGTTCTGTGAAGCGCAGATACTGTAAGAATTGACGTTGCACTGCCACTGGTTGCCTAGTTAATTGTTCAACGCCGACAATTTGAAAAGCTGGTATGGGCAATGGTTTACCAGGACTATCTGGACTTGCTCCCACAATTGGGGGTGGATATTTTGTCAACCATTGATTTATCTGAATAATGGGATTGGGATCGGTTAAATTTAAACGTAATGTAACGATACGTGGATAAGCTGGGGTACTGGCTTCTTGCTCGTCAGTTGAGTGATGCAGTACTTGTCCCACCGGATATGCCAAAGTAGAGTGTAAATGAGCCGCCACTTGATTTCTCAAGCTTAAATTATCACACACCGCTATAAAAATTTGTCGCCGCAAGCCAAGACTCAAGGCAAGTTTGAGACGGTGATATGTTTGTCTGTTCCAAACAGAATTGTCAGTGTGGGAAGTATCATTCACGCTCATGGCGGCTCATAGCCAAAACTTAGTTTACATCATGGACATTTGCTGGCGGTGGATACCGTCAACTAGAATACGATTTTGCATAGAACAAATAAATTACCTATCTGAGAAACCAATATGAGGGGAAAGTAAGCATTTTTCAGAACATCCTATAATCCTATATAGGAATTCTGCGGTTACATGACCTTCTTTACCATACTCAGGGTCTATGGAAGGTTACAATTCCCATCTGACTATTCGCCTCAAGACATTTACTAGATGACCATTCCCAGAATTATTTCCCTGGCATGATCATCAGCTTTTCTCTATGAGTAATCCATATCAGCAAGTCTATAACTTGTGTATATGACTACATTTTCGTCCCTGAGTTCATCTGTTCAGGATAAATCAATAATTTCTAGTATCAAATAAATGTACTTTCTTATACTAGGATAGCGATAATCATTAGGGTTTAAATTAATTCAAGGCAACTCGTCAACAGAACCGTAGAAACGCCCGGTGAATCGTCTCTTCTGGGCGAAAACTCTCACTGTTGCCTGTTGCCTGTTGCCTCTCCCAAAGTTCAAGCACTTCTTAACGCCACAATGGGGTCTAATTTGGCGGCACGACGAGCTGGGAAAACACCAAAGAACAGACCTATACCCCCAGATACACTTACAGCGATCGCAATTGCAGATGCGGAAATACCTGCTTCTAAGGGGGTTAAACTAGCTACTAATACTATTCCCCCTACTCCTAAGGCTGTACCAATCAAACCCCCTGCACCGGAGAGAATCACAGCCTCAATAATGAATTGGAGGAGAATATCTTGTTGAGTAGCACCAATTGCTTTGCGTAAGCCAATTTCTTGGGTGCGCTCGGTGACGGATACCAACATAATATTCATGATGCCAATCCCGCCGACAATCAGGGAAATAGCTGCGATGGCGGCTAACATAAATGTCAAGGCACCGGTAATTTGCCCGACGGTTTGTAATGCATCCTTTTGAGTACGGATAGTAAAGTCATCTTCCCCAGTGATTTTGTGGCGCAACCGTAATAGGTTAGTTATTTGAAATACTGCGGCATCTACCTGATCTTCATCTTTAACAGCGGCAGTGAGGTAAGTCAACTCAATGCCATAGGGAGAAGTTCTACCTACAATTCTATTAGCTGCGGTGGTAATTGGTACTAGTGCGACTTCATCATAATTAATTCCTAGGGTTGAACCTTTTTCTTCTAGAATTCCAACTACCTGAAAACTAAAATTTTTGATTCTTAACTGTTTCCCCACAGGGTTCACATTGCCAAATAGCCTTTCTGCTAAGTCGGCACCTAAAACAGTAACTTGGTTATTGCGCTTGAGATCGATGTCAGAGAAGAACCGACCTTTGGCTGTGTCAAAATCCCTGACTGCTGGAAAACTGGAGGTAGTAGCAATAATATTGACATTGGTATTGCGGTTTTGATAGGTCACTAGTTGTCGGCTATTTAACTCCGCAGTTACAGCAGCAATAGTTGGCACCTGGGTAGCGATCGCCTCTACATCTGCCAGAACTAAAGTTTTCGGCACATCCCTACTCACACGCTGGGTTTCTCTATTTCCCGGTAAGACAAACAGGACATTGGTTCCTAAAGACTGTAACTGCTTGGTGACAAATTTTTGTCCCCCTTCCCCTACACCAATCATGGCAATTACCGAAGCATTACCAATGATAATTCCCAACATAGTCAAGGTACTACGCAATTTATTCGATATTAGGGTTTTCCCGGCCATTTGTAGGCTTTCGAGTAGATTCATTATCTTTGTCTCCCCTGTTGACGCTTGTAGTTTTTGGGGGGGTTGAGAAAAACGCGATCGCCTGGTTTTACCCCATCTAAAATCTGAGTTTGGTCTTTAACTTGGGAGCCAATGGTAATTGAACGAAATAGGGGTTGATTTTTGGCATCGGGAACCAGTACTCCTGTATTTCCTTTTTCGGTGACAATCGCTACAGTAGGTACCATGAAAGCATTTTCTATTTGCTCGCCCAAAAATGTTAAATCTACATTCAAACCAGAAATTAGTTCTTGTTTGCCCGTATCAATACTGACCTTGACTTGAAATAAAGTTACCCCTTCTTCTTTGACTGCCTCTGGAGCAATCAGACGGACGCGACCTTTAAATACTTTGCCGGGATAAGCATCGGAGACGATCTCCACTACTTGTTTTGGCTTAATTTTACCGATATCAGCCTCTGGGACTTTTGCCAGTACTTCCACTCCCGAAGCCAAGGCCACAATAGAACTAGAAGTTGCTGAAGCACTAGCAGAGGCGGAGGTAGTAGGGGTAACAAATGCACCTACATTGGTATATTTTTGCGTGATTATCCCCGCAAAGGGAGCGCGGATAATGGTATCGTCCAAATTGACCGACTCAGCCTGCAATTGGGCGTTGGCAGCAGCAAGGGCGGCTCGGCGTTGGGCAATTTCCTCTGGACGGGAACCACTTTCTAATAGTTGTAAGGCTGCTTTTGCTTCCCTGACATTCGCTTGTCGCTGTTCTATATCTTCTGCGCGACTACCACTTTGCAACAAAGCTAGACGTTTTTCAGCCTCCCGGAGATTGGCTTGAGCCGCCCGATCTTCACTAATGTTTTGATCCAGTAATTGTTTCCTTTCTGCTCCTTGTTGGTATAAATATTGATAACGCTTGACCTGTTCCCTTGTTAAAACTACTTTCGCTCGCGCAGCATCTACCTGTGCCTGGGCTTGGGCAATTTCCTGGGGGCGATTACCAGCCTTTGCCTCTGCTAATTGCGCTTGTACCTGGGCTAAACGAGCTTTTGCTTGGTCAATTTCTTGGGAGCGACTACCTGCTATAGCCTGGTCTAATTGGGCTTTGGTTTGAGCTATATTTGCCTTTGCCTGGGCAATGCGCGCTTGAATATCCGCACTATCCATGCGAGCAATTACTTGATTTTTCTCTACGCGATCGCCTTGTTCTACAAGTAATTTTTTGAGAATCCCAGGATTTTTCGGGCTAATATTGACACTTTGAACTGGTACAATTTTACCACTGGCAGGAATTCTTAAAGTGATGTTTTTTGCTGCCACAGGAATGGTCAGTTCCATAATATTGTCCCCATTGGTCTGGGAATTGACCAACACCCTGGATATGACAACTGTGCCAATTACCGCAATTGTCACTGCTGTAACTAATCCTGCTAGCCAACGACCTGGGTGCTTAATTTTACCAACTATAGGTATTTCTATTTGCCTTACTGTCATTTTTGCCCTCTAACTTGAAAATGGTTGTTAGTTGTTAGTTGTTAGTTGTTAGTTGTTAGTTGATGGTTGACAGCTGAGGTGTGGGAGCCGCAGTAGGGGCGCATTGCGTGCGCCCTTGAGGAGTTAGTCACCCCCGCATTTTCATGGCTTGGTTGTGAGATTTTCTCGTGGGGGACTAGCTTGAAAATATGAAATAATGCCTCTAGGGTAAATTCCTCTACTTCCCTCACTCCTGGGCTATGGGTAGACATATGATTTTTTGATCATGTAGACATTATGTAACTACACTATATTTGCTTCGAGATTATAAATAGACTTAACTTTTATTCATAATAGCTGTGATCGCCAGACTACTACTTCACCTGAACGGGTGAATAGCTCCTATTTGTTCCAGTTTAAAGTTGATACACTAATAAAAATGAACATTTTGTATTGTTCAACTGTGCGGAGGGGCATCTCGTGCAGTCTAAAAAAAGCTCAGTTAATGTCCGACGGGATACCGGGAGTCGCTGAGAAGCCTACACTGTATGCTTGCATCAGTGTAGGAGTATGTCACTAATTCTTTATTAGTGCTTAAGAGGCGATAGTGTGCCTAAAATCATTCGTTTGATGACAATTTTGGCGGTTTGTAGCTTGTGTGGCTTGGCAAAACCAGCTTTAGCACAAGCACTCATACCCCATACATTACAACTCGATCGCAAAAAATTAGAACAACAAGGATTGAGTTTAGCCCAAGAAGCAGCTCAACTAGCACAGTTTCGACAGTTTGAGCTAGCTTTACCGCGAGCAAGACTGGCAAGCCAATTAGCTCCAAAAAATGATAAAGTCTGGTTCCTCCTGGGTGGCTTGTTTCTACAAAAGAAAGATTTCGATACTGCAATTTCTTCTTTCAAGAAAGCGCAGTCCCTTAATCCTCAAAATGCAGATGTCTTATTTGCCTTGGGCTCCGCGAACTTTCAACAAAAAAAATACCAAGCGGCTGTGGGATATTACCGAGCCGGCTTAAAGGTTAAACCCAATGATTCCGAGGGACTATTTGATTTGGGTAATGGTTATTATATGTTGGGCAGATACCAAGATGCGATCGCTCAATATAACAAGGCTGTGTCCCAAGACCAAAAGTTTTGGCCTGCCATTAACAATATTGGTTTAATTCTGTACGAACAAGGCAATATCGCTGGTGCTATAAAAAAATGGCAATCGGCTGTTGCGATTGAAAAAAATGCTGCCGAGCCTCTGTTGGCATTGGCTGTAGCCTTCTACAAAAAAGGCGATCGTCAAAAAGCTCTGGCTATGGGAGAAAATGCCTTAGGCATTGATATGCGCTACTCTAATCTAGAGTTCCTCAAGGAAAATCTCTGGGGCGAAAGCCTACTTGGAGACACAAAATTGTTTTTGCAACTCCCCCGAATCCAAAATACTGTCCAACAAAAGGATAAAACCTTGGGTTCTAATTGAATTTCCATTTCCATTACTATACAGTCAATATCCCCAATTTATGAAACCGGGGGCATCAGTCCCCGGTTATCCCTATGCCATTGCAGCGATCGCTACTTGCTTAAAGTCTAATTTAGTAGTACATATAAACTAACTATGACTGGATGTTTAGCCCAAGACAAAAGTAATTGGGCAACAGAAGTCGAAATTAGTGGTTATTTTCTTTGGGGAGTAGGGCAATGATTTGTTCGACAAAAGATTGATGATCTACAACTGGCTTGGAAATATAACCATCAGCACCGCTTTGTTTGAGGAAGTTTTCTCGATCACCTTCCATTGCGTGTGCAGTTACGAGGATAATGGGCAAAGAGGCTGTGTTGGGATCTGACTTCAGCATTTGAGTAATTTTGATGCCATCCACAGATTTACCTTGATAAACACTGCGGGATAAAGAAACATCCATCAAAATAATGTCTGCTTCTTTGGCTTGGACAATTCTCATAACCTCATCCACATTTTCAGTATGCTTAACATTTAAGCCCCCTCGTTTGGTCAAAATTTTAGAAAAAACACGAGCATTAATTAGATCATCTTCAACAATTAAAACAGTTTTCATGGAAATGTTACTGATAAGGGTAATAGGAATTGTTACTTACTTTTATGCAATAAGTATCCCTAACATCAAGGATAATACTACTGATTTTTGGTATCTGAATATCAAGATTTTGTAAGGAACAGCATTTCATCCGTTATGCTGTGTTTGCTGAACTGTGACTTTTGTGTAGTTAAATTTAGGTAAAAACTCATGGCAAAACAGTTAAACCTTCTCTCCAAGGGACAGGTAATTACCACAGCCTTGCACACTGAGATGCAAAGGTCTTATTTAGAGTATGCCATGAGTGTAATTGTGGGACGGGCATTGCCAGATGTGCGCGATGGCTTAAAGCCTGTTCACCGCCGGATTTTATATGCTATGCATGAATTAGGGTTAACACCAGACCGTCCCTATCGTAAGTGCGCTCGTGTGGTGGGGGATGTGTTAGGTAAATACCATCCCCACGGCGACCAAGCGGTTTATGATGCTTTGGTGAGGTTAGTACAAGACTTTTCAAGCCGCTATCCATTGTTGGCAGGACATGGCAATTTTGGGAGTGTAGATAACGATCCTCCGGCGGCAATGCGTTATACAGAAACCCGGTTAGCACCCATTGGTAATGAGGGAATGCTGACGGAAATTGGGGAAGAAACCGTAGATTTTATTGGTAATTTTGACAATTCTCAGCAAGAACCGACTGTTTTACCCGCCCAACTGCCATTTTTATTACTTAATGGTTGCGCCGGGATTGCTGTGGGTATGGCAACCAACATTCCACCCCATAATTTAGGGGAGGTGGTGGATGGATTGATTGCTTTAATCGATCGCCCAGAACTTGGGGATGAAAAGTTATTTGAATTAATTCCAGGGCCAGATTTCCCCACCGGGGGGCAAATTGTTGGTAGTAAGGGCATTCGCGAAGCATACACCAGTGGTAAGGGTAGTATTGTCATGCGGGGAGTGACTCAAATAGAGGAATTTAGCCGTAGTCGGGGTAGCAAAAAACGCACGGCAATTATTGTTACTGAATTACCTTACCAAGTCAATAAAGCTGGTTGGATTGAGAAAGTTGCCGATTTGGTCAATCACGGTCGCCTCCAGGGAATTTCTGATATTCGGGACGAGAGCGATCGCCAGGGGATGCGGGTGGTAATAGAATTGAAACGAGATGCCCAACCCCAAGATGTTTTACAGCATTTGTATCACCAAACGGCATTACAAACTAACTTTGGTGCTATTCTACTGACTTTGGTGGATGGACAGCCCCGTCAACTGAGTTTGCGCCAGTTATTGCAGGAATTTTTACATTTCCGAGAACAGACACTCAACCGTCGCTACAGATATGAATTAGAAAAAGCGGAGAGTCGCTTGCATTTAGTGGCGGGTTTATTAACAGCCCTAGCTAACTTGGATCAAGTAATTACCATTCTCCGCCAAGCTGCTGATGGTAGTACCGCCAAACAAACTTTACAAAACTACCTTAATTTTACTGAAGCCCAAACAGATGCCATTCTGTCAATGCCATTGCGAAGGCTAACTAGTTTAGAACAACAAAACTTAGAACAGGAATTTACAGAACTTAACCAGAAAATCGAACAATTACAAAATCTCCTTAATGATCGCAAAGAATTATTAAAGGCATTGAAAAAAGAATTGCGATCGCTTAAGCGTAAATATGGCGATCCCCGGCGCACTCATATTGGAGAAGAACCCCTGAAAACTAAAGGATTAGATCAGCCAAAGAGTGGCAGTAGTCAAGTTTCAGCAGATAAATCTTCCCCAAATCTGGTCATAGAACAAGCTCCGAAAAAAGCCATTTTAGAATTTACCCACCGGGGATATGTGCGACATTCCCAGCCTTCTGCCAAAAAATCTAAAGCAGCAGATAACAATATCCCAGACCATGATTTTATTGTTCAAACTGACCTGACTGATACCGCTCAAGATGTATTGATATTAACGAACACAGGTAAAGTATACCCCGTGAAAGTTGCAGATATTCCCATTTCTACAGGACGGGCAGCGAGGGGAACCCCACTAATTACTTTGCTTAGTAATACCGCTCAATTAGCCACAGAAACCGTTGTCAGCCGCTTTTTACTACCAGAAAAATTAGACCAGAGGGATTTAGTTTTGCTGACAAAACGGGGTAGAATTAAACGCCTGACTTTGAGCGAACTAGCTCAAATAAGTCGTCGTGGTATCACCATTATCAAGTTGAAAGATGACGATGAATTATCATTTATTCAGTTTGTCAGTCCCAACGAACAGCTGATTATAGGTAGTTCCAGTGGCAGATTATTACGTTTCCCCATTAACGAAGCAGAATTACCGACCATGGGACGTACAGCTATGGGGTTACAGGGTCTGCGACTATTAAAACACCAACAGATGATTGGTTGTACAACCCTAGGAAAAGAACGGCATATATTGCTATTTACCCAAGAGGGATATGCAAAACGGCTGACAACCAATGACATTAAATTTGCCCATCGTGGGGATTTAGGTACTCAAGCCCTGAAATTTATCAACAAAACTGATAACTTGGCAGCAATGGTATCAGCGAATTTGGATGGAGAAGTTGCGATCGTTACTAACAGAGACCGAGTGGAACGTATAGGTGTTAGCCAAATTCCTTTACTAAACAGAAGCAGCACCGGAGAAAGTCTGATCTCCTTATCTCGCGATGAAAAAATCATCTCTGTCACAGATTTAGGAGTCACAAACTCAGGAATTTAATAGTAGGTATGAACTATTGCACGATTCACAGTATCTTGTAGATTTATTGCACATATTTTAGTACGAATATGTGTAGAATTACTCCCAAACCTAAACCAACTAATGAAAATATAAATATAATTCCAAAGGCTAATCTTTCCTTAAATCCAGCTCCTTGAAAATCTAATCTTGCTAACATTGTTGCCGCAATTATTACTAAGATATCAAGAAATATTCGGAATTTTGCCAGAATGAGAAATAAGAGGAAAGCACCTAATAGGGTAAGACCAAAATATCTCAGGTTTGATTTCAACAAAATACGAAAAAAATCTGATATTTGAGACCAGGGAGTAGTAAAACTACCTGTCATAAATAATATGGCTATAACCAGCAATACCCAGTTGATTAGTGAATAACGTGCTTGATAGGCAACCCATCCTAAATTAGTGTAGGTAAGGATTAATAGAGCTAAAGAAATCCAAGGAAGTCTTTTGATGATGGTTGGCATAGATAGCAATTAACAGTGAAGGGTTGATAAATGATGCTGACAATCACTATCTTGAACCAAATATCAATTTTTGAACTTTACCTTTCTTGAAGACATTTCTTTTAGCCAAGCCGGAAGCAAAAGTTTTCCATCTCGTTGGAAAAGAGCTATACCATTATAGATGGGTAGGGGCACGGCACCAGAGTGATAATTTTATACACCAAAAGATTGTGGATGCCATGCCCTTACTAATCATGTATGTGTCGCAAACATTATTTGAATTAGTATTAGGAATTAGGAGTGAGGAGTTAGGAATGGGAAAGAACTATGTTCAACGAGTGCTTGTAACGCATTCCCCACGAATAAAATTCGGGGGCTTTTAGCAGCCCTGAGAAATAGCGGCTGGATTCCTATTGCCGGTTTCGCAGCACTACTCCCCGAACCTCTAGGCGCGGTTACGATTAAACAGAGGATGTACTCATCCCCACGCCCCAAAAACACATTGTTTTGCCTTTTAGCAAGCAATATGCTTCTACCCTATCAAGGCTACGCGACAGCCTTTGTGTCTACTGGCATAAGCTGTTTCTGTCGGGCTGCACAGTGCCTTGCTCATTTCAACACAAATTTATTATCCCATAGATGTTGGATTTTTACAGGCAGCGATTAAAATCGCCAGC
>JASJDS010000237.1 GCA_030065055.1 Calothrix sp. MO_192.B10 | reverse complement strand
TTGTTTCCGACGACTGGCGGTGAAAACTGGGACAAAGCCTACACCGACCGCAGATCGGCGGTGTAGGTAGTTTACTCTACATTCCCCTTGACCGAAAAATAAACTGGATACAAGCCCCCGGATTTATCCGTGGAGAGTCAAAAATGTTTTCCTTATTTCATTAGCCCTTCGATAGCCTTTCGATTCATCGATGGGGTAGTACTTTTGAATGCGTGACTTTTGACTTTTGACTGACGCGAAGCGGTTGACTGGGTGTTTACCAACCCACCAAACAGACGCAATATCCGACGCATCCATTTGTGGCCCATGTCAACTGGTTCGCAGAACATCATCGGACAAGCTCCGGGAATCACCGCAATATTGTTCTGTCGGCATAATCTCACAGCTGATTCTGACACACTGGTAACGCTAGCAGCCAGTTTTTTCGCACATCTGGGTGGACATGAACCCAATGCACAATGCATCCATACCCTGGGAACCCCCAGTTCTACACACTCGCGGACAATTTGCTCCGCGATCGCAGGTTTGGTGACAATTACTACTCCGTCTATTGGCCCTGGTAAGGACCCTAGATTAGGATAACAAGGGTCGCCATCAAATGTGTCTGTGTTTGGGTTAATTGCAAACACCTTATACCCTGCTCCACGCAGCTTGCGGTAAATTAGATTGGCAGCATCTTCACGATTACGAGATACTCCAGCTACGGCGATGTGGTTCTGTGCCAGAAAATCTTTAACAAGGGGATCGATTGTAGACATGGTTTTTTCCTCTTAACTCCGCAGTGCCGTATCCCTAGCCAAACAGCCATCTTCCATGTGTAAAATGCGATCGGCTATGTCTAGGATGCGGTTATCGTGGGTGACTAACAAAATCGTACATCCCTGTTCCTGGGCTAACTCCTGCATGATTTCCACCACATCCCGTCCAGATTTGCTATCTAAGGCTGCTGTGGGTTCATCTGCTAGGACAAGTTGGGGTTCGCTCACCAAAGCACGAGCGATCGCAATTCGTTGTTTTTGACCCCCAGAGAGATTTTCAGGATAATAATCTAAGCGGGTGCCCATATCCACCGATCTCAAAATCTCCGCAGATTTAGCACTACGTTCGGCTAAGGACATATCTTGTTGTAGTCGTAAGGACATACCAACATTTTGCTGTGCGGTGAGGGATTCCAGCAGGTTATGGGCTTGAAAAATAAATCCAATGTGACGACGGACTTCTACCAGCTGCTTTTTACTAGCACCATACAGTTCTTGACCTAATACCTGCAAGCTACCAGATTGTATGGAGCGCAAAGCACCAATCAAAGTCAGCAAGGTGGTTTTACCACTTCCCGATGGTCCGGTGAGAATGACGATTTCACCTTGATATATATCCAAACTCACATCGGATAACACTGGTTTACGCAACTCACCTTTACCAAAGGCGTGATTGAGATTACGAACGGTGACAACAGATTTCATGGGAAGGAGGGGAGGAGTGAAGGAGTGAGGGAGGGAAGGAGTGAGGGAGTGTAGACGCGGTAGCGGCTTCTCGCAGAGTAGGAGTGAGGGAGTGTAGACACGCTAGCTGATTGCCAATCCAAAATCCAAAATCTAAAATCTAAAATACATCTGCGGGGTCGGCTGTCTGTAATTTCCGCATGGCGATCGCAGCAGAAATTAAACACATGATGGCTGTGATAATAAATACTTGCACTGCCACATCGGAACGCATGACTAGGGGAACTCTGGTTAAGGTTCCTAAGAGGTTATACATCCCAATGGAAACACCAAATCCAGGTATGAAGCCTAATACAGCCAAAATAACTCCTTCTTGGAATACAATGCCCAAGAGGGAAATATCAGAATAACCCATGGCTTTGAGGGTGGCATATTCCGGCAAGCGATCGCTCACGTCGGCATATAAAATTTGATACACAATCACCACGCCAACAATAAAGCCCATAATCGTCCCAAAGTTAAACACGATACCAGCAATGTGTGCAGACCAGTAGGCTATTTCCGTATCCACAAACTCTTGACGGGTCATGATTTTGACATCATCAGGCAATCTGGCTTGAATATTTTTGATGGTAGTTTGGACATTTACACCGGGTTTGAGGGTGAGAACTCCCACATGAGGTTTGTCCAGGCTATCGGCACCAAACAGCCGCATATAATTCCAGTCACTGGTGATGACGTGACCATTTAAAAACATATGACTGCCCAGGGTAAATATGCCTCCAACTCTAATCCTACGACCGGATATTTCCGTGGTAATAGTTTCTCCCTGGGCAAATGATTTAGGTACATCGCCTAAACTAGGTTGAGATTTGCCATCGAATAAAATTACGTTAGGTAGTTTAATTTGCTCGATGTTTTGATTAACCTGGGGTAAATTCAGGACTGGTTGTTCGGGATCGAAGGCTGTGACAGCAATTGCAGTAATTTTTTTATCCCACGGATTCACCCAATGGGCGAAAGAATGATACAACGGTCTGGCTGATGCAACTCCTTCCACGGCTGCTGCTTGGTATAAATAACGCCTAGAAAAAGACTCTCGTTCAAACAAGGTTTGAGTCCTTTTGCTAATTAGCATCAAATCTCCTTGAATATGCTCGTGGATCAGGGTAGAACCCTCATATAGGATGGCGGTAAACCCCAGGTTCATAAAAATCAAAATATCGGCAAAGGCAATCCCTGTCATTGCAACTAATAGGCGGATTTTTTTATGGCTGAGTTGTGCCCAACCTAGGGGGGGTTCCTGAAATAGTTTGTTGGCAAAAGGTAGTTTCATTTTGGATTGTTTCAACCGCAGAGAACGCAGAGAATGCAGAGGGTGAAAATACTTAAACTTATATTAATTTAAGTCAAAAGTAATACGTACTTGCAGGTTGGTGAGTCCTGCGATTTTGGGACTGTCTTGGGGATCGATGCGGACTTTGACTTCTACAATCCGAGCATCTTTGTTAGCTGCGGGATCTGATTCTAAAACATCTTGCTTTTTAATTTGCAAGCCGATGTGGTCGATAGTGCCTTGTATACTGCCTTTAAACCCTCCATGTTCGCTGACTATGGTAGCTTTTTGACCGACTTTTAATTTACCCACATCGGTTTCATACACTTCAGCTACGGCATACATTTGGTTAGTTCGTCCCAGTTCTACAATGCCTTGGCTGGTATTTACTTGCTCGCCCACACGGGTATTAATTTTCAAGATTTGACCAGCTACGGGGACGCGCACGTATAAGTCTTCTAACTCAGCCTTAATTTTGTTAATTTGAGCGATCGCTCGCTCTACCTCTGCTTGGGCAACTTGTACATCCACCGGACGTACTTCCCTCAGCTTTTTCAGCATTGCCTTTTCTGTCTGGATCTGCTTTTCTAAGGTTGATACCTTATATGCCAGTTGAGCCTGTGCCTCATTTACCTTGGCTGTGGCTGTCTCAAAAGCTTCTCGCTTGTCATCTAAGTCCGAAGTTTTAACTGCTCCTTCTGCGTGTAAAGATTGATAACGTTGATAATTAATTTGGGCATTGCGTAACTCAGATTGAGCGCGAGCTATGGTGGCTTTTTTCTCTATGGTTTCAGTGCGTAGCTGTGCTTGGATGCGGGCAATATTAGCTGACTGGGCGGCAATCTCTGCTTGTTTTGCTTCCCCAGCTTCGAGTTGTGTCAATTTAGCCCGTTCAACTGCCAGATTTTTCTTTGCCTCTGTCAGTTCCGCCTGTTTTTTATCAATACCTTGGAGAATGGCAATTACCTGTCCATTTTGGACGCGATCGCCTTCTTCCACCAGTAATTTATTAACTCGGCTATCCTGGGCATTAGCAACGGATAATTTAATCACCTCTCCCTGGGGTTCTAGTCTGCCCAAAGCAGTGACCTTGGTTACTGGAGCTACTTTGGTAGTGGTGACTGGTGCGGGTTTTGGTTTTTTAACTTGAGATATGGTATAAGTTGCCCCCACACCAATGGCTGTCAAAATAGCAACACCCATAATCCACCGCCTCAGTTTTTTCCTCTCCTTGGGTTTTGGAGTTTTGGTAATTTCTACAGATGGCGGCTTAGTTATAGTTTTTTCTCTAGTTTTCATCATCGATTTCCGCTATAGGTTTAGAAACCGCGTCTATTTATAGCGCGGAGGAAAAACCAACGGGTGTTTTAACACCCTTTAGGGGGGCTAGTTTTTTTAAATGGAGACAATCCGAGGAACTAGCAAACCTGTTTTAAGTCCCCTCGCCCACCTAATCCAAGATGGCTTGGCTTTACCCAACGACTGGACAAACAGTCTTACAATGTGTCCGGACTGGGGGTCGGGTAGGTCGGAGGTGTTACCACCTCTTTCCCCCCTCAGAACCGTGCTTACACCTTTCAGCGTACACGGCTCAAGCAAATCACTGGGCTGTAGCATGGATGTGTTGGTGACAGTATAGATGTACCAACATCAGGTTAGAGTAGGTATCCTTTCCACCATTACTCTTGGGAATAATGTGGTGTTTGTGTAATTCTTCTCCATTGAATATGGATTCGCCACAAACTGGACACACGAAGTCTTGTTTTTTGGCAAGTACCATTTCAGATTTGTTGGCTGATTTGGGTGTTGCTTTTTGGCGTTTATTCCAGAATGCTTGAACTTCTGGTTCTGGATTATCTGGAGAGTATCGCCCAGGAACAACGTAGTGTCTTTTGATATCAAACCAAGAGAATTTAAGGAGATGTGAGCCTGATTTTTTATCACCAAACGTCCACTTGTCCTTTCTTTCTAGGTTGAATCTTCCAAAGTATTTCCTGTTACCCCATCCTGTTGACTTACTGGGATGTGAGCCTTTTATCCACCTCTTTTCCCTGCGAAACATCCAGTTATCTAAATCTCCGAATATTTCTGAGGAAACTACTGTTCTATAGTAGTTAGCCCACCCCCTTATGATTGGATTTAGCTTGTATATCACTGCACCAACCTCCAGCCCTTTGTATTTGAGCCAGATTTGGCGCAGTTTGGACTTGATGTCCTTTATTGCTTCTTTGCTAGGTTTGATTAAAAGCTTGTAGCCAGTTTTTGCAGATGTGTCTTTGTATTGTCGAACATTGAACCCCAGAAAGTTGAATCCTTGTGTAATGTGGACTATTTTTGTCTTTTCTTCTGATAGCTCAAGACCTATCTGTGATAGCCAGTTCGCTATTTCCACTTTGGCACTTATCCCATCTTCATGAGATTCACACATTATTACAAAGTCATCGGCGTACCTGACAACAATACGGGTTCCTATTGACCTTCCGTTGCTTTTATACTTAACACCTAACGCAGTTTCCATTCCATGAAGGGCTATATTGGCTAGAAGTGGACTAATCACGCCACCTTGAGGTGTACCTGTTTGTGAGTCGTAAAATGCTCCCTTTTCCATGTAACCTGCTTTCAACCATTGGGATATAAGCTTCCTTGCGGGGAAGTTCCCAATTTTGCTTAGTAGGTGTTCATGGTTGATGTTGTCAAAGCAACCTTTTATGTCCGCGTCCACAACCCATTTTTTCTTGGTATTGGGACATACTGCATTGTAGATTGCTGAGATTGCGTCATGGGTGCTGCGTCCTGGTCGGAATCCGTAATTGGTGCGCTCGAATTGTGCTTCCCAGCATGGTTCAAGTGCGTTTGACACTATTGCTTGTAAGCAACGGTCTATTATAGTAGGAATTCCTAAAGGTCGCTTTTTCCCATTGGCTTTCGGAATGTAGACCCTTTTTGTGGGTAGCGGTTTCCAAGGTATATATTTTCTCAGAATATCTGCTAGTATTCCTCTGGCTTCCGGTGTTTTTACGGTTAGTTTATCAATTCCGGGGGTATTTTTCCCTTTGTTAATTTGGGTACACTTTCTCACCGCAATTAAAATATTTGACCAGGACTTCATTAAAAGCCTTTGTAAATTCCTAACTGCTTTCCAGCGTCTTTCCTGCGTAGCCTTGAAGATTCTCTGTCTCAGTTTCCTAACAATGCGATGGGCTTTTCGCCAATTGGTTTTGCTCCAATCGCAGGTTCTCTCAGTTACGTTTACAGTTTCCTGCATCTAACTTTTCCTTTTGAGTTCGGTTTCTTTACTCAGAACTTCAAGAGATTCACCATCTCCACGTCAGCACCCTTTCGGGTTGAGTATTTCGCTTATGCGCTCTATCCGGCAGGTTATGTATTCCCTTTGCCTTTCGGCTGCACGGCTTTCGCTTTTTGGAGATTCCTACTCCCACTGGGGGGTTGATAGTCACCTTACGGTTCCTCTACTCTAAACATCGACCTAGTTTAAAGACCCCATTGGGGTTTTCTCGTTTCGCTTGATTGAGATACGACCGACTTAGATGCCTACTCTACACCGGGAACTGGGTGTCCTTTGTAGTCAAAGTGCTTGATTTAACTACCCTGGTGTTCCTTGATTACCGTAACAGCCACTTTCAGTAATCCTTTCCGTCACGATGCCTCATCATAGGTTTATGTGATTCATCTTATCGGTCTTACCCTTGCCTCCCTTTCGAGTTATTTGGCTTCCTACTTGGGTTTGGCTTTCCCTCTAGCTATGAGACATCTGGATTACTCCTGATGCCCCTTTGGGTGGGTACAGGCTTTTGGACACTAGCCTGGGGAATTTCTGAGGTTCCCACTCTCAAAAGCGACTTCGAGTCGCACAAGCATCCGGAAGTGTGTACCAGGACTAGGCTCATGGGCTATTCACCAATTATTTGATCACGGATTTAGATGGATTTCTCAGATTTCACTGATTAGATTGTGGACAAGCCCACAATTGTCTTGTTAATCCGCTTAATCCGTACAATCCGTGATCTTATTTGGATATTTGTCTATCCAATCTCCGTCTATGCACGAGCGGAGAAGGTGAACATTGTTAGTTACCAGAATTAGGGAGAATGAAAACAATCCGCAGAAAGTCTTACAATGAATTTAGGAATCATACCCCACACCATTGACAAAAAGCTGACTCCCAACACCACTTACATTTTTAGGACAATAAAATGAGAAACTTGTGAGGAAAATTACTACTTCATTTTTTGTTTCTCAATTGCCTATAAGTGATACTTCACCCCCAAGGTAAGAAAAATGATCAAGGCAGATGACATATTGCAACGTTACGTTGCTGGGGAACGGGATTTCAGTCGAGCAGATTTGAGTGGAGTTGACTTGTCTGGGGCAAAGTTAAGCGGAACTAATTTGATTCGCGCTAATTTGTCCCAAGCAGAACTCAGGGGTTCTAACTTGAGTGGAGCATTTTTAGTAGTAGCAGACTTAACTGGAGCACAACTAAAGGGTGCTACCCTGATTATTGCCAATCTCAGTGGAGCAGATTTAACTCAAGCAGACTTAAGTGCAGCTAATCTCAGTGAGGCTGTTCTCACTGGTGCGATCGCTCAAAAAGCCAATTTATCCAATGCTTGTTTGCAGGGTGCCATCTTGGCTGGTACAAACCTGAGGCAGTCTAATTTACAACAAGCTAACCTCCAAGGAGCAAATCTCTACGGTGCAGACTTGGGGGGAGCAAACCTCAGTCATGCCGACATTACCCGTACTAACCTGCGGGGGGCTAACCTGCAAGGAACTATCATGCCCGATGGCAGCATTCATGATTGAAATTAGCTAGAGGTGCAAACAGATGGATATCAGCGTAAAGGATTTATTAGAAAGGTATGCAGCCGGGGAACGAAATTTCCAGGGAGCTGACCTGAATGGAGCAAATTTTTCCCGAGCCGTTCTTCGAGGCATAAATTTACAAGGTAGCAATTTAATTGGAGCTAACTTTAGTGGTGCAGATTTGGAAGGGGCTGACTTCAGTGAAACAAATGCGATCGGGATTAACTTTAGTGGAGGCCATTTAATTACAATTAACTTCAATGGTTCTGACTTGATTGGAGCTAACTTCGGTGGAGCCAAGTTGGGTAATGCTAACTTTGTGGGAGCAAATTTAAATGGAGCGAATCTGAGTGGAGCAAATCTGAGTGGTGCTAATTTTAGTCAAGCATCCATGAGTGGTACCAACTTGAGTGGGACTGTTTTAAGTGCAATTCTCAAAGAGGCTAACTTGGGAGGAGCTAATTTTTGCCGTGCCAGTTTGATTGAGGCGGATGTGCAAGAGGCTAATTTAAATGGAGCGAACTTAGCGGGTACAAATTTATATAAAACCAATTTCCGTGGAGCCAATCTCACAGAAGCCAATTTGAGTGGCGCTAATTTAAATGGTGCTAACCTGAGTCAAGCCAACCTCACAGGAGCAAACCTCCATCCAGAAAGCTTACAAGAAGCAAATCTCCAGGGAGCAACCCTACCAAATAACTAAAATCGACATTGGTAGAGACGTAGCAATGCTACGTCTCTACACATTGGAAAAGCAAATAAATAGATGATATGATGTCCGGTAAATGATGATATGATGTCCGGAAAATTACCCATAATATGTCATTGCGAGTGGAACGAAGTGAAACGACGCAATCCCAGAGTCTTTGAGATTGCTTCCCGATCATCGCAATGACGGTTATTTAAACGGACATTATATGAGACTTATACCCGGATTTTTCACAAGTTAGAAAAAAACATCGACCTGGCATTCTGAACGATAATTTTTTAGGACTTACGCACTGTACAAATTGACCACCATGTGTATAAGGAAATTGCGTCGTTTCAGGCTTTATCGCGCTTACTAGCCTAAAAAGTACCAAAAAATCACGTTTCAATGCCTGAAACCCATACCCCATATTTAGTATCTTCTGTCAATGCGTAATTCCTATCTACTACTTACGGCTGATCTAATAACGCCCTGGGAGCAAAACTCACCCCAAGAAATTTTTCAATTTATCATGTTCTTGCTGAGTAACCCGGTAGACTTCTTGATCCATCATATGGACTTCATATACCGCTTCTTTTCCAGGAAAAAATAAAAATCCAGGCTGTGCTTCTTCAACTTCTATTATTTCAGAAACTGCACTAGGATTTATCTCAACATGAAGTTTATTCGTCGTTTTCAACTCTACAGTTTTCATGGCACCCTCTTTGCTATCTAGCAAACTTGATCACTAATGTTTGCTTAATTTGGTGTTGCTCCCATTGTGGGATGATTTATCTGACGCAGAGTCGTTCCAGACACAGAGAAAATAAGGAGTTGAGAATTTCCATACCTTCAATTTCATCCCAATATTCAGCAACACCCTTAATTTAATGCTAGGGATTGTTTTCAAACTATTGCGTAGGTTGGGTGGAACGAAGTGAAACCCAACATTCTTAGTCCGATTTGTTGGGTTTTGTTCCTCAAACGCCACTTCCTATAACGGAGGGAACCTCCGCAACGGAGTGGCTCCCCAACCTACAATTGATACTAATTTTGGGTTTGAAAACACACCCTAGTACAGTCACAACTTACTTACGCCCAACAAGTAAAAATACTTAATCATAACGTGAATAGCACTTATCTTAAGCAAGCAGGAGACGAATTTTAGGGGCTAAAAACCTTGTAAATTATACCAATTTCAAAAAATAATGCGACAAATAGATTCTTGTAGAGACGTAGCAATGCTACGTCTCTACCAAGGGATGTGTTGCGATCATTTATTAAATCGGTATTAAGGATTATCAAAAATATAAGGATGTTCTTGGAACTGTAACTATTTATGCAACTCCAAAGCCTGCTCTGGTAGATATACTCAAGTAAATATATTGGACTTTGGATTTTGGCTCAACCCCAAGATTATTCCATTCTTAGCTCGCATATAGAGGACTGGAGTAGCAAAGTCTGGGTAATCTCAGCCAACCTCCATAGAAATGGCATTGCGGGTGGTCTGAATCGCAGCATCTACTGGTCAAGAGTATTAATAAATACAGGTAATAAAATTGAATGAATCTGTAAGAATATTTTCTGAGTAAGATTATTGAAAATTTTACTACCACTTCATTTTTATTTTACAAAATAAAAAGTCTTCTTAAATTACTTTCAGTAGTTCAATCAACTCTCTTGAGCCCGAAAAATTACGGTAAAAAGTAACGCTCTAGATAACTGTGGAAAGGTTAGGTGGTAATTTTATCTATAAAATTGATCTAAATTCCCATAAATAAAACCATGTGTTGTAACAGAATTTGTCTTATAACCATATTCCTCGTAATACCATTAACTCTTCTGGGATACTTTGGGTTGAACTATTCAGGATTCTGCTTTGCCCAAATGCGTTATCTAAGTGATGAAGAAAAGATTCGTTCGGTTTTCGATTACCAAAATGCACGCTCAAGATTACCCATAAATTTTCAATATTACGATCATATTAAGTATGAAAGTTTTGATGAATATATTAAAGAAAATCCAGACTGCTGCAGAATTAATACTGGTGAGGCTTCTGAAGTTGCATCATCAAATTTTGTAGATCGTATATTCGGATTTAATTCTGGCGATGTTATATTTACTGATTTTCAAGTACGCTATTTAGATGAAAATGGCAAGCAAACAAAGCAAGTAGTTCGTTTTTATAACAGGGTGCAAAACTGCGGAAAAACAGTAACTTGGTACTAAATTTAAAATTAAATCAATTCGTATTCCTAAAAATTTACAAAGTTGTAGAAAAATCTTCAATATATATTAGTTATTTTATCTATAAAATTGATCTAAATTCCCATAAACAAAACCATGTGTTGTAACAGGATTTGTCTTATAACCATATTCCTCGTAATACCATTAACTCTTCTGGGATACTTTGGGTTGAATTATTCAGGGTTCTGCTTTGCTCAAATGCGTTATCTAAGTGATGAAGAGAAGCTTCGTTTAGTATTTAACGATATAAATAATGCAGAAAAATTAGGTGTACCAACTAAAGATGGAAAAATGGTAGATCGCGAACACATACCGTATAAAAGTTTTGATGAATATATTAAAGAAAATCCCGACTGCTGCAAAATTAAGCCTCCAGGTGGTTCCGATCTTGCCCCACCCCGATTTTCAGATCGTATATTCGGATATCATTCTGGCGAACCCATCGTTATTAACTTCAAAGTTCGTTATATAGATGATAATGACAAGCAAATAATTCAAAAAATTCGTATTGATAATAGTTTGCAAAATTGTGGAAAGATATTCAGTTGGCATTAGTTTTTTCAATTTGAAACATTTAATTATTTTGGAGAATAATCATGACAGAAGCAATTAAAAATTTAACAGCACACAAGATTACAAATTTGTATTTGTATGGACAGGACACTATTCCAGATAGTCTCATCAATGATAGTTTAATTAGACCAGCAGGTGATGTTATCAGAATTAATGTAGATATACCATCTTTAATTAATCCCAATACAGGTGCAGGTAGGTTTGCTGTTGGAAGCCAGTTTGAGCTAATAATTCAATAAATTCGTATTCCTAAAAGTTTGCAAAATTTTAGCAATATATTCAATGTATATTAGTTATTTTATCTATATAATTGATCTAAATTCCCATAAATAAAACCATGTGTTGTAACAGAATTTGCCTTATAACCCTATTCCTCGTAATACCATTAACTCTTCTGGGATATTTTGGGTTGAATTATTCAGGGTTCTGCTTTGCTCAAATGCGTTATCTAAGTGATGAGGAAAAGATTCGTTCGGTTTTCGATACTCAAAATGCGCGGAAATCCTTATATACAAATGGACTTCGAGAACACATCAAATACAAAAGTTTTGATGAACACATTAAAGAAAATCCCGACTGCTGCAAAATTAATCCTAAAAGATCGCATGATGTTCCATCACCTAGTTTTGTAGACCGTATATTTGGATTTAATTCTGGTGATTTTATATTTATCGATTTCAAAGTGCGTTATGTAGATGAAAAAGGTAAGCAAAGAGTTAAAGAATTTAGTTTTGAAAATGCAGTACAAAACTGTGGAAAGGTTAGATGGTAATTTTATCTATTTAAAACTTATGCGAGTACCTCCTTAATAAAAATAGGTTTTTAAAATCCTAAAATAATGATCTCATTGTAAAGGAAAGCATAAGTCACATCATTGGATAACTCAAATTTATTGGAGAATAATCATGACACAAAAAACAACAAAACTAACAAAAGAAAATATTACAAATTGGTATTTGTATGGACAGGAAAATACTCCAGATAATCTTATATCTACTAGTTTAATGAGACCTAAAGGCTTGGTTACTGAGATTAAGGTGGATACAGTTGATTTCATGAAGACAGGTGGTGGTAGATTTGCAGTAGGAGGGCAATTCCAGCTTGTACAGGCATTTTTTGCAGAGCCTTTAACTATTGATGAGCTTCCGGAAATTCCACCTGGGGAATACAGTAAAACGCAGTTAATGGATTTGATAGAAGCACGTATCCCCAACCAACAGTTTTTTAAAAATGATTCACTTTCTTGGGAGATGCAACAGTACAATTATGATGATGGTATTGATGATTATTTAGATCGGGTCTGGGCAAATAACTCGATGTCATTTCAAATTGATGATGGTGCAAAATTTATTGTTACAGAAAATGGCGAAAAGTATATAGAAAACTTTGCTGTTTATCCTCGATTAGATGTTCCAGATGATTTTGACATGAAAACAAGCGATGGCTTTACAGCTATTGCTAATTTCGTTGTCAAACCTTATGTAGATCCGTGGGATATTGGTCGAACAGTAAATATCGACTATACCAATCCTCAGTTGCATCTTGACGAGCTGCAAACAACATATACTCAACAAGATTTTAATAACGATTTGCAAAAAATCAATTCTTGGTATGTTGACACGCCCGCCGCAGCTACAAGAATAGGAGCGAGTGCAAAGGGATTTGTAGAGGGACTATTTAATGCTGGTATCACAAAATTTCTCTACGGCGATAAACCAGTCGAGAAACCAATTGTGTATGGTTCCTTGGAAGGTAGTACATTAACTCCTCCGTTAAACCCATCAGAAGCCCCACTTTTATATAAATATAAAAATAATGGCTTTTTCCTTCTTGGTGGGGAAGGAGCAGACACCGTTTATGGAGGATTTAGTGACGATATTCTACTTGGTAGAGAAGGAAATGACAAACTAGTTGGAGAAGTGTACGACACTCCTTTTAATCCAAGCCCGCCTACTTTCGTTAATTTCGGTAATGATACTCTTATCGGAGGTAAAGGAGATGATACTCTTGATGGTGGTTCTCATGGAAAACGCGATATTGCTATTTTCACAGATAGATATGAAAATTATAGAGTCTCGAGTTCGGGAAATATTACAGTTGTCTATCACAATAAAGGAACTAAATCAGAGGGTAAGGATACGCTGATAAATGTCGAGTATGCCAGCTTTGATGACGGTTATGGAAATAGTACTATGGTTTCCCTCCCCTTAAAAGATGGTCCTACAGATACTAATAAAATAAGCTTCCTGAACAACAATGGGGACACAATTTATGCATCTCTTGGTTCATCAACATATATGTTTGACACAGATGCAAGCTATACAATAAACCTCTCCTCCTCCCCACAGAATTTTCAGTATAACTTCGCCTACATCATTGACGTATC